>JAPLPD010000111.1 GCA_026400395.1 Alphaproteobacteria bacterium
GCTGTCGCTTCGATGAGTTGGCCATCGGGAAATGATGCCCAATTCAACCGCCTTACGAAACCCCGAAAACCCAGTATCCATAGGCCTTCAGGCCGCATTCCCCATCAGATTCACCCACTCGTTTTCCTGATGAGCCACTTATTCGTTCGGCGACATCAGAAACGATAAAGATGTCGTATGGAACGAGTCTACGCCGATCCTCGGCATTGATTGCTCGGCGTTGCTGTCTCAATTCTGGAACATTAAACCTGCCGTCAGTACGGAAGATTTCATCCGGTATGCTCGAGACAAAGAGAATAATATCTGGCGGCTCCCCGAAATTAAATTTTTGAGTATGAATGACGCTCTGTTGATAAGGACGCCGGATCTTAACCACATCGCCTTGTTCCGGGAGACGCGAACATATTCTCCATCGAATGACTCCGAAACGATGCTGGTGGTGGAATCAAGTAGCTCATGCGGCGGGGCGTGCTGGACGTTCTATGACGAGAGTTTTTTTCATGGCTGGGCATTGATCAGAACGGCACCAAAACAGCCTGAATTCAAAATGTGGAAGAAGGACTATGCCAATCTTACAAAGATGCTGACCGATGCTGATGAATGGGGCGAAGTCTTTCACTTGCCGAAATGAATTTAGTGCTGCCTCGATCAAGGTGCTCGCGCGATAACCGGCTATTCGTGGGAGCAGCAGCGTGGCCAACAGCTGTTCGAATAGCATTTTCGTTAGGCGTGTCGGCGTGGCAACGACGCTAGTGCGACAGGGGCTACATCGGGGCAACGCTGCGGCCAGACAGATCGGGCATGGCCAGAGTAGGGCGCCTTCAATGACAGCGATGAAGTGTGCGCATCTCGGGGATGGGTAAAGGCCTTTCCGATAGCGTCGTATCGATCGGGTCTCCTCAAGCTGATCGGCCATGAGTCACAAAACCGGGATTCTTTATTTGCGGGACGCGAGCGCGGCCGTTCGGGAACAACTCGCCCCCCCGAGAACGGTCTCCTCGTTGGTGTCCGCAAGCTTGGGCATGACCTCGGTGCGGAACAGCTCCAGCGACCGCATCTGTTCCTGGTGCGTTAGCGAACCGAAGGCCAGAAGCAGCACGAGATAATTGTGGCCGCAGCGTTCCGCTTGTGCCTTGAATATGCGCGCGACGGTATCGGGGCTGCCGGCCACCAAGGTGCCCGCTGCTCTGGCCTGATCGAAATCGGGAGCGATCGCGATCGGCGGGAAGGTGCCGCGGACCTTCCACAGCCAGGCGAGATTGTCGAACCAGACGCCATGGGCCTTACGTGCGATGCGCTCTGCCTCCGCATCGGTGTCGGCGATGAACATGGCGCGCATTACGCCGACGAACGGGGAGATAACCGGCGAGCTGAGCGCCTTTCGCTCGTCGGCGTGGAGGGCCCACTCCTCCCGGAAACTCTGTATGATCTTGCTGACGCGGTCATCGGGGCCGAGTGTCACGCCGTTCATGCCGTGCTTCGCCGCGAACACCGGGCCGTGCTCCCCGCGGAGCCCATACCAGAACGGCGGATGCGGCTGCTGTTTCGACCGAAGCACCACGGGGACGTCCTTGAAGGTGAAATTCGGGGACGAATAGTTGATCCGATCGCGTGTGAAGCCTTGGTGGAGCACATTGAAACAATGGTCGAAGTCGGCGCCCGAGTCGGCAAAGTCCGTATCGAACGCTTCGAACTCATGGGGCGAAATTCCGCGGCCGATGCCGATGTCGAGCCGTCCGCCGGACAGTTGATCCAGCATGCACAGCTCTTCGAGTAGGCGCATCGGATGGTAGAGCGGTAGCAGGTAGAGCAGGGTACCGAGCCGAATGCGCTTAGTTTCGCGCGCCGCGGCGGCCAGAAAAATGCTCGGCGACGGCGTCATCGACAGCGGCGTCGCGTGGTGCTCCGACAGGTGATAGCCGTAGAAATCCGCCGCTTCGAGCGACTGAATGAGCGTGAGCCGCTCTTCGTAGGTCTGATCGAGAGGGATGTCGCCCGCTTCGATGTAATCGAAGACTCCGAATCTCATGTTAGCCCCTGTTGTATGCCTTCGTTCTGAGCAGCAAACACCTCAAGGAGCCACAGCCCCAAGTCCTTGGCCTTGCGTTCGGCTTATTTCGAAGTTCCGGACGCATCTCCGACCCATCCATCGTCGTGCGCTCGATCGGAATAAGCTCCCGGTCGACGAAATCGCCGACCGTCTTCTTCAGGATCCGCAATTCTTCCGGCAAATCGAAGTCCAACTCAGATCACCGCCTCTGCGCGCAACTCGCCGATGCCGGATCGATCGTAGCCGAGCTCCAGCAGGACCTCGTTGGTGTGTTGCCCGAGCGTCGGTGCCGGCAGATCCGAGCCATCGCGGCCGCCATCGATGCGCACTGGCCGGCGGATGGAAACGATGTCGCCCTCGGTCGGATGCCGGAGCGTCCGGAAGGTTTCGAGATGCTTGATCTGGGGATCGTCGATCACTTCCGGAATGTTGTGAACCGGCGCGAACGGCACATCCTCGGCTTCAAGCTGCGTCATCCATTCGAATCGCGGCTTCGTCGCGAACGTCTCGGCGAGCACTTGGGTCAGCGCGACGTAATTCTTGATCCGGGCCTCGCGGACGGCGAACCGTTCGTCGGTCGCCAGTTCGGTTCGTCCGATCGCCGTCAGCATGCCCTCCCAGAATTTCTCCTGGGATGACAGATGGACCGCCAGCAGATTGCCGTCGGCGCAGCGGAACGCAAACGAATGCGAGCTGGCGACGCGGGTGAGCGGATCGTTCCAGATGCCCATCTGGGTGTGATTGGCGAACGGGTCGGGAATGAACGAGATCGCCGCCTCGAGCATGTTGACCTCTACGCGCCGGCCCCGGCCGGTGCGTTCGCGTTCGTACAGCGCGCCGAGGATGCCGCAGCAGGCAAACATCCCGGTGGCGTTGTCGGGAATGGTCGGGCCGCAGGCCTGCGGATTGTCCGGATCGAGGAACAGGCTCGCGATGCCGCTCAGCGCAAGGCCGACGCTGTCGTAGGCCGGCCGTCCGCTGTACGGCCCAGACGCGCCGAACCCGGTGATAGAACAATGGATCAGCTTGGGATTTGTCGCCGCCAGCGCCTCGGCGCCGAAACCCAGCCGGTCCATGACGCCGGCGCGATAGTTCTCGAGCAGGATATCCGATCGCGCCAGAAGCTTGCGCAGCACCGCCGCGCCCGCTTTGTTGCGCAGGTCGAGCTGCATGCTGCGCTTGCCGCGGTTGTAGGCGACAAAGTGCGGGCTGTACTGGCCGCCCCGGAAACTTCGGAATGGATCGCCGCCCTGTGGGTGCTCGATCTTGATCACCTCGGCGCCGAGATCGGCCAGCATCATGCCGGCGAGCGGGGCTGTGATCATCGTTCCGAGCTCGACGACGCGCACGCCTTGGAGCACCTCGGTCACCGGGCCGTCTCCGTCAGTTGATTGTCTGGCCGCCGTCGACCAGAATCGAGGCGCCATGAACAAAGCTTGCCGCGTCGGACACTAGAAATGCGGCGACGTTGCCGATTTCGTCGCACTCGCCGAAACGGCCAAGCATGACCTTCTGCAAGGTGCCGGCAGGGTCGGCGCGGCCGGAATCGAAATAGCCCTTCACCCGCGGCGACAGCGTGGGGCCTGGGCAGATTGAATTAACACGCAGTCCCTTGGGGCCGTAATCGACGGCCAGCTGCCGGGTGAGTGAAACGACGCCGCCTTTGGCGGCACAATAGACCGGCATATGGGCGTTACCGATGTGTGCGAAGGTCGACGCGACGTTTAGGATCGCGGGCTTTGGCGATTTCAGCAGCAGGGGAATGAAATCGCGGCACATGAAATAAACGCTGTCGAGGTCAACCGCGATCAACTCGCGCCATTTCTCGGTGGCGAGATCGGTGATCGGCGAGATGAAATTGTTGCCGGCGTTGTTGATCACCGCCTTGGCGCGTCCCCATTTTTGGCTGACGAAGTCGCGGAGTTTGCCGACGTCGGCTTCGTTCGAAACATCCGCCGCGAAGGCCTCGGCCTTGCCGCCGCTGTTCTCGATTGCCGATTTCACCTCGTCGAGGTTGGCCTTAGTCCGCGCCACCAGAACGACGGTTGCGCCAAGTTCGGCGAGCGCCACGGCGGTGGCGCGGCCGATCCCGGTTCCGGCGCCGGTGACCACCACCACTTCGCCGTCGAACTGCATCTGCTTCAGCACGTCATCCTCCCGTTGCCGGATCCCGGTGTTCCGGTTGATCCTGGCGCATGCTGTATCGGAGGCGCCAAACGCGCCAGCCCCGGTACGGTCGCAACGATGCACCAGAGTTCGGCCGCGTCCCGAACCGACGGCGTGCCGTCACTCCGCGGCGCGCACCTCCATGCCAGCGTATTCTTTGTCAGTTAAGCGCTGAAGAGCTGGCATGACCTCGCTGGCGAACAGCCGGATGTTTCGTTCCGTCAGGTCGCGCGGCAAGGTGCCGAATTGCATCAGGCAGAGCAGGTTCTGGAAGCCGAGCAGGCGATGCGTGTCCATGAACTGCTTGCGCACGGTCTCCGGGCTGCCGCAGACGATGATGCCCTGCTGGATCAGGGTATCGATGGTGTGCTCCTGGCCGCTGACAGAGCGCTTGTGGCTCCGCATGTTTTTCAGCGACTTGCTCGACAGATAGCCGGGCGGGAACAGCATTTCGAACGGCAGGCGCAGATATCGGTTGAACAGGTTCTCGATGTGCGGCTTCGCCTCTTCGCGCGCCTTTTCGTCGGTGTCAGAGATATAGACTGGGGTCGACCAGCCTATCTGATCGGAACTCGCCGTATAGCCGTGCATGGTCTGGGCGCATTCGCGATAGTAGTTCAGATAGCGCGCCACCGATTGGGTCGGACTGTAGGCTTGAAGGTAGGTGTACTTGCGCGAGGGATGGGCCGCCCACTCGATCGTTTCGGCCGATCCCGTCGATGGCGCCCAGATCGGCGGATGCGGCTGCTGATAAGGCCGCGGCCACATGTTGACGTACTCGAAGTGATAGAACTTGCCTTCGAACGCGAATGGCCCGGGCTTGCTCCAGGCCTGCACCACGAGGTCGTGGGCCTCTTGGAAGCGCGCGTGCGAGAACGCCGGATTGTTTCCGGTTGAGAAATATTCGGCACCGATGCCGCGCACCATTCCGGTGATCAGCCGCCCGCCGGTGATGCAGTCGATCATGGCGTGCTCTTCGGCGATGTTGAGCGGATGCTCGCGAAGGCAGAAGGCATTGCCTAGGATGGCGATCTTGGCCTGTTTGGTCCGCCGTGACAGCGCGGCCGCCGTCACCACCGGCGACGGCATCAGCCCATAGGCATTCTGGTGGTGCTCGTTGACGGAAATGCCGTCGAAGCCGAGCTCCGCCGCCATTTCGAGTTCATCGAGGTAACGGTTGTAAAGTTCGTGGCCCTTCTTTGGATCGAAATAGGTATTCGGCAACACCACCCATGCGGCGCGGTGTTTTTCCGTATAGCTCATGTCCAGATGGGCATACGGCATCAGATGGAACATGAAGACCTTCACGGCGCGACCCTCTGGATGAATTGCGACACCTGATCCGCGAAAACCTGCGGCTGTTCGATATGCGCGAGATGCGCGCAGTCGGATAGGGTGACCACGGTCGATCCGGCGATCAGACCCTTCAGCGCATCGGCGTAGGCCGGCGGGATGACCCGATCCTCCTTGCCCCAGATAATGTGGGTCGCGACGTCGACGCGGTGCAGCCACCGGTCGAGCTTGGGATTGCACAAGCGCGGCGACCAAGAATATTTCGCCGCGGCCGCCCGGTTGCGATCGTAGATGTCTTCGAGGTCGGGTGTGGCCCGCCAGCTCTGCAGCCATTCGGCGGCGCCATCGCCGGCAAACAACAGCTTCAGCAGTTCGGCTTCGGAGCAGATGAACATGTCGCCGCGCGGCACGCTCTTCACGCGGATGCCCGCGCTGTTGAGCAGCACCAGCGATTTGAATCGGGCGCTCGATGTTACCGCCATCTCCAGCGCGAGCCAGCCGCCAATGCATTGGCCGACGACATGAACGCGGTCGAGTTTCAGCGTGTCGAGGAGGTCGAGATAGAACAGCGCGAGGTCGCCGACATCATCGACAGAATCCGAACTGTCGGACAATCCGAATCCCGGATGGTCCGGTGCAATCACGTCAAAGCGCGTCGCCAAGGCGGCGAGGCCGCGCTCGTTGCCGATGATGCCTTGCGCGCCATGCAGGAAAAGGAGCGGCTCGCCCTGGCCGGAACGCCGGATATTGATTTTGCAGCCACGCACATCGACGGCGAAGATCTGCGCCATTACGGCCTCCCTGATTTCCGCCGAACGCTTGTCGCGCTTTTCGGCCGTTCGACAATGGATAGGTTCCTATCTTTCTCCGCCGTTGTCAACGCGGGCGGGCCGCTGCATGGTGCGCGTCGCGACCCGCCGGAGAAAGTTACAGTGGCCAAGAAACGTTCCACATCGAACAGCGGAAAACCGGCATTGGGTCAGCCGCGTTTCGATCACCTTCGGCTTCAGGAGACGCTCGGATTCCTGCTGTCCGAAGCAACCCGCACGATGACGAGAACCTTCTCGGCGCGAATCGCCGCGCATGGCGTTGGGATGGGCATCTTTCAGTTTCTCCGAATCCTCTGGGAGGAAGATGGACTGACGCAAAGTCAGTTGGCGGCGCGCACCCGTATGCGCGAGCCCTCGGCGGCTGACGCCTTGTACGATCTGGAACGGCGCGGCCTGGTCCGTCGGGTCGCCGACCGCAACGACCGGCGGAAGGTGTGCGTCCTGCTCACCGCCGAGGGCCGCAAGCTCTATGACCTGGTGATGCCCGACATTGCGGCGACCAACGGGATTATGCTGGCGAGTTTCTCCGCGACCGAGCAGGAGTTGTTGAAATCGATGCTGCGTCGGATCCGGGAGAATCTGGCGGCTGCCGGGACCCGGCCGCCGGTTCAAAAGGTGTCGAAGCACGCGGCCAGCCCGCGCAGCCGGAGTTCCTGACAGCCGGTCAGCTGCCGGCCTTCTCGCGTCCGCCGAGGCCGGGGCGGTACTTGCCCTCCAGGAAGTAGCCGATCCCTTCGCTGCGCCAGGAATCGTTTTAATGCAACGTGAGCTGATCGGACTTGCCGCGGAGAACTCGAGCGCTGCCTCGGTGCTCATTTCGAGCGAATGGCGATAGCCTTCTTTGCAGGCGGTCAGCGCATCGGGGTCCTTGCTGGCGATCCCGCGCGCCAGCGCTATGACCTCGCCCTTGAGATCGGCGAGCGGGTAGGCCGCATTGATGAGGCCGATTTCGGTTCCGCCATTTCCACCCCTGGTATGAATGAATTCAGTCGGCGGTTTTTCGACGCTCTCACCAGCCGGCGGGGCTGCCGACGTTCTCAGGCGGCTCACGCTGCAATCGCTCGGTGTCCCATTCCTTGGCAACGATCCGGCGTCCGCTGACGCCGTCCGAATGCGATGACATCAGCCAAACGATCGGCGCCGTCATGACCTCCGGCTGAATGAGGGTGGCGCGATCGGTCACCTCGGCCTGCGGGATCATGCGGGTGTTGGCGGGGCCTCCGGGCAGCAGGGCGTTGACGGTGACGCCGGTTCCGGCCAGATCCTTCGCCCAGATCACGGTGGCGGATTCGAGCGCCGCCTTCGACGGCCCGTAGGGAGAAAATCCGTCCATCATCATGGTGTAGAAGCTGGTTACGATATTGACGATTCGGCCGAAGCCTTGCTCGATCAGCTTCGGCGCGATGGCCTTGGCCATCATGAAGGCGCCGTTGAAGTTGGCGTCGATCGCCTTGCGCCAGGTGTCGGCCTCGACCTCGTAGAAGCGTTTACGGCTGCCGACCAGGACGTTTCCGATGTTCTGCATGCCGATGCCGGCGTTGTTGACCAGACCATGTATGGCGCCGAACTTGCCGGCCGTCGTGTTTACCGCGTTGACGCAGTCTTGCCACTGCGTGACGTCGCACTCGACATAGATCAGCCGACCCTGAAGTCCCTCGGTGGCAGCTTGATTCAACAGCTCGCGCGCCTCTGAGGCGCTCACCGGCAGATCGGCGACGGCAACGCGAACGCCGTTCCGGATCAAGGCCAGCGTCATCGCTCGGCCGAGGCCACGCGTTCCTCCGGTGACGATGACCACCATCCCGGGCGGATTTATAGATTCATGCGCTGATGCTCGGGCCAACTTCGATCTCCATCTCCATATTCAGGTCAACGTCACAAACGGCGCATCACTTGGCAGATAAGCGTTTCACACACCGAGGTACCTGGTCTTGGTTTCCGCATCGTCCGCAAGCTCTGCGGGCGAGCACTGATGGACGATACGGCCCTTGCTCATGATGAACACGACATCGGCGTAGCGCAGAGCGAAGGCCAATTGCTGCTCGACGAGCAGGATCGAAGTGCCGGCATTCTTGAGCGCCTCGATGGTGCGGCCGAGCTCGCGCACCATCATCGGCGCCAATCCCTCCGTTGGTTCATCCATCAGCAGCAGCGCCGGATTTCCGACCAGGGCGCGCGCCGCCGCGAGCATCTGCTGTTCGCCACCGCTGAGCTTGCCGGCGAGGCTACGCAGCCGGCTGTGCAGGTTGGGAAACAGCTCGACCACCTTGTCGAAGCCCCACCGGCCATGTCCGCGCGCGGCGACCTCGAGGTGCTCCTTCACGCTGAGGGAACGGAACACATGACGGCCCTGCGGCACCAGCCCGACGCCGAGGCGGGCGATGCGGTGCGACGGCATGTTGGTGATGTCGGTATCCTTGAAAAGGATGGTGCCGCGCTTTGCCGGCGTAAGCCCGATGATGGAGCGCACCAAAGTCGTCTTACCGACGCCGTTGCGGCCGAGCAGGGCGACCACCTGACCAGGCTTCAATTCGAGCGACACACCCTGAAGGATGTAGCTGTCGCCGTAGTAGGTGTGAACGTCTTTGATGCTCAGCATGCTAGTCAGCGCCGAGGTAGATTTCGGTGACGTGAGGATCGTTGCGGATGGTGGCTACGTCGCCGTCCGCGATCAAACGTCCCTGGTGGAGGACGGATCATCAGGATTGTCATCTCGCTCGGCAGGCTGCGGATCATGCCGACGACGCGGACAACCTCGGCCGCCGACAGGCCGGCGGTGGGTTCGTCCAACAACAGCACCTTCGGCTGAACCGCCATGGCGAGGATGAGGTCGATCTGGCGTTTTTCTCCGTAGGAGATTTCTTGGGTGGTCCTTCCGGCGATCGAGGTGAGATCCCATTTTTTCAGCAGCGCGTCGGCCATCTGAAACAGGTGACGGTTGGCGCCCATGCGCTTGAGCATGGAAAACGCCGATGGTTCGGGGGCTTGTAGGGCGAGTAGGATGTTTTCCAGGACCGTCAGGCGCGGGAACAGATTGGTGATTTGAAACGTCCGGGCGAGCCCCAGTCTGGCGCGCTCGTAGGCCGGGAGTTCGGTGATGTCGCGGCCGAACAGTGTGATCGTGCCGCTCGACACCGGAAAGCTGCCGGCCAGCATGTTGAACAGCGTGGTCTTGCCGGCTCCATTGGGCCCGATGATGAGGCGGCGCTCCTGCGGCGCGACGGACAGCGAAACGTCGGACAGCGCCCGCACGCCGCCGAAATTCTTGGACACGGCTTCGATCGCGAGGGCGCTCACCGTTCGGGCGCTCAAGGTCCGCTCCTGCGCTTGCGAAGGCTCTCGATAAGTCCGGTCAGGCCGTTCGGCGTGAACAGGGCAACCAGCACGTAGACAAATCCAAGAATCATCAGCCAACGCTCGGTGTACGTGCTGATGATATTTTCCAGGAGTACAATCGCCGCCGCGCCCAACGCGGGCCCGATCAAGGTCCCGGCGCCACCCAGGATGACCATCAGCAGGACTTCGGCCGAGCGGGCCACATGGATGTAGTCGGGGCTGACAAAGCGGTTGTTGAAGACGTAAAGGCAGCCGGCCAACCCCGCGAATGCGGCGGCGAGGACGAAGACTGCGAGCTTGTATCGCCAAACATTATAGCCGAGTGCCAGCATTCGCGTTTCGCTTTCGCGGATTCCCCGCAAGGCGCAGCCGAACGGCGACGACACTATGCGAACGAGCAATAGCGTGCCTACGACAACGAAAAACAGTACGAAGTAATAGAACGGCGTGCTGTCCGCCATTGACCAGGGCAGCGGCAGGTTCGGCCGCGGCACCTCGGGAAGGCCGTCGTCACCGCCGGTGAGCGAACGCCAGCCGAAGGCGATTCCCCACACCACCTGCGATAGAGCGAGCGTGATCATCAGGAAATAGCTGCCCCGCGTCCGCAACGCCAGCAGGCCCAGCAAGAGCGCCGTCAGCGCGGCCATAAGAATGCCCGCCGGCAGCGTGAGCCAAACGCTCCACCCCAACTTCAGCGCCAAAAGACCGGTGACATAGGCCGCCATCCCGAAGTAGGCGGCATGTCCTAACGAGGCCATGCCGGTGTATCCCAACAGCAGATCGAGGCTCATCGCGAATAACGCGAAGATCATCATTTTAATCACCAGCCCGAGATAGTAGGGCGGCAGAAAATAGGGCAAGGCCAGCAGCACGGCGGTCCCGATCAGGGCGATTACCGCGAACTTCCGGCCGGACATATGGGGGAGGAGATTTGTCATTCACGCCCGAACAGGCCGGCAGGACGCACCGCCAAGATCAGCGCCATCGGCGCGAAAATGGTGAACAGCGCGAATTCCGGAAAGAAGACCTTCCCGAAATTGTCGAGCAGTCCTACGATCAGCCCGCCCGCCAGGGCACCCTTCAGGCTTCCCAGCCCGCCGATGATCACTACGACGAAGCCCAACAACATCACCTCGAAATCTGCCCCGGGGTAGACGCCCATGATGGGGCCACCCATGACGCCGCCCAGGGCTGCGAGAAATGCGCCCAACGCAAACACCATGGTAAAAAGCAACGACACGTTGATTCCCAAGGCCCGGGCGGTCTCCTCGTCGTCGACGCCGGCGCGCAGCATCGCGCCGACGCGCGTGCCTTCCTGCATCCACCACAGAAGCCCGGCGATGGCGAAGCCGAATCCGATGATGAACAGCCGATAGGACGGATAGAAGAACGCGCCGAATTGCACCGACTCGCTGAACATCGCCGGTTTCGGCATCGTTTGCGGATTGCCGCCCCAGATGACGATCGCCAGGTCGGAAAATATGAAAAGGAAGCCGAAGGTGAGGAGGGTCTGCGGCAACTCCTGAAGATGAAAGCGGCGGAGCAGGAAACGCTCCATCAGGGCGCCGAGCAGCGCGATCGAGAGACTTCCGACCAGCACCGCGAGCAGCAGGCTCCCGGTGAGATGGACCACGGCCAAGCCGATGTAGCCGCCGAGCAAATAGAAAGAGCCGTGCGTCAGATTCAGGATCTTCATTAATCCGTAGATGAGCGAAAGTCCCGATGCCAGCAGGAACAGCAGCATCCCGAACGAGATGCCGTTCAGAGTTTGGATCACCCAGAACATCATTGCGCCGGAACCGCGCCGCGTGGCCGTGATCGAACTTCACGCCCGCCGCGCGATGTGTTGGCCTTGGCTCAAGTCGACTGATAGGCGGATATCCAATCCGCGCGTCGATCGTACTTGCCGCGATTGAGGCGTCTCAAGGGAAGCTGGCGTAGGGATCCTTCACCTGAGGGATGCGCTCACCGCAACGGTTCTGCAGCTGTCCGTTGCTGCCTTTCTCGACCGTGAGCACGTAGAAGTCGGCGACCATTCCATGTTGCTCGTCGAAGCTGGTTTCCCCCATCGGGCCCTTGACCTTTACCTTTCCGAGCGCGGCGATGAACGCTTCCCGGTCCTCGACCTTGCCGTTGATGTCCTTGATGGCCTGGATCACCATTTTTGCAGCCATGTAGCCCATGTACTGATACGAGCCTGGGACCGCCTTGTAGCGGGATTGATAGCCCTCGACGAACTTCTTGTTCTCGGCCGTATCAAGCGTTCCGCAGTATGTGTAGGCGCTGAGAACTCCAACTGACGCGGCCGGCATGTCGCCCAGTAACTCCTCACTTGTAAACGACGCTATGCCAAACAGAGGCATCTTCTTGTTCAGGCCGTACTCGACATATTGCTGAACGATCCGCGGCGCGTCGGCACCCCACATGGCGGTGAACACGCCGTCGGCCTTCGACGTATCCATCTTGGTCAGATACGGCGCGTAGTCTGAGGTGCCGACATTCGGGAACATCGCGTCGACGACGTTTTCCTCACCGAAAACCTTCTTCACCGCCTCATATGATTCACGGCTTGGCGGCGCGTTCCAGCCAATGAAGTACACCTTTTTCCACCCCATCTTCTTGGCCACTTCGGCAGCCGTCGTGGCGTACTGATACGACGACGGCACAAAGCGGAAGATGTACGGGCTCTTCTGCGCGCGGGTCAGGCTGGCGAGCGCTACGGTGCTGATCCAAGGCATCTTCTGTTCGTTGACGTAGGGCGCGACCGCCGCTCCAATGGAGCTCACTAATTCCGAAAGCAGCAGATGAACCTTATCACGCTCGACCAAGGCCTTAATCTTGGTCAGCCCGGTGTCGGGACGCCCGGTGCTGTCTTCGTAGAGAAGTTCGATCTTGCGCCCGGCGATCGTGTTGTTCTCTTCATCAAAGGCTTGTTTGATGGCGTCACGCTCGGGTCGTCCTTGAGCGGAGATCGGCCCGGTGTAAGGGAACATGACGCCGATCTTGATTGGCTCCTGGCTGAAAGCGGGCTTTGCGAGCGTGCCGAAAGCTGCGAGCGCGACCGTGACGGCGATGAGTGAGCGCATCAAAAAACTCCTCCCTCTGATCTTCTGATTTTCCTGGGATACTAAGTTACCTTAGGGACAAAGCGCAAGCTAATCGGCCGCGAGGCTGTCGATTGGTCGCAGCAGCTGACACAGTCTTGCTGCCGGCAGTTGTGTGTCATCGGCATCCCCCAGTTACTCGCTCAGCCGCCGCGACAGCTCCCTTGAATTGGTATGCAGCGTCTTATGCATCTTGGTGAGAGCGCTTTCCAAGATTCGGTGAGCGTGGCGAAGCACGCAAGGACCCCGATCCAGTTGGCGATGTATTGTCAAAGGGACCGCCACGGAATTGATCCCCGGGACCCACTTGCCGCGGCTGGCGGAAACCAATTTCCGGATCTCTGAAATCTTGATACAATTCCCGATCGCAAAAGGCGCTGTCTCTGGACGGCTCGAACGGCCAGCGCGTCGCCATGTCCGGCCGTTGGGACAACGCGACCATTTGCAGAGCTTAAGGCCGTTTCCTTTCATCACCACTTGGATCGGAAACGATTGTCCGAAAGAGACGACACACGCACTGGGCTTTGCGTTTCGACCGGGTCGATGAGAACCAATCCGTCGTTCTCGACACAAACACCGTGCTCTCGCCGGTCGCCTGGAACACTTCGAAGCGTCGGCCTGGCAAGGCAGCATCGAACGGACGGCGGCGCCGAATATTCTAGACGACTGTGGCGGTCTTGGTCCGCACTTCGACTAGCTGTGAAATAAGCCGCATACGGTCGGCGTTTGCGAGGATTTAAGGCGCCGGCTTGACGCCCTGCTCGTAATAGAAGGCGACCGCAGCGTCGTGATACGGGACCTGGAAGTTCTGATACATCCGGTCCGCGACAAGTCCCCGGAATAGCGGCATTCCGATCGCAAGCGCGTCGCGCCGTTCGATGAACACCCGCAGCAGGGCCGTCACGAGTTTTGCCGGCATGGCCGCGTTCACAACGGCGATCACATCGTACTGCGCAACCGCGAGCGGTTCCAGCACGCCCGGCAGGTCGACAGCAGGATTCACCTTGCCGACATAGCCGGTACGGATGAATTTTCGCAGACCGGCAACTGCATCAGGCTCGGCGCTGACGGCAAGGAAGCGGATGCCGCCGACAGCCTTGTCGGCCTCCGCGACCTTGGCCTGCCCAAGCGCAAAGAAGGCGACGTCGGTCCGTCCTTGGATTAGCGCATCAACGTTGTCGATCAGGTTCTTCACGGTCACCGGCTGCACGTCCTGGATGGTCATGCCGGCATTGGCGAGCAGCGCATCGATGTTGCCCTTGCTGCTCGCCTGGTCGGTGAAGTCATAGGGCACGCGCCGCCCCCGCAAATCCTGCATCGTCTCGATCGACGAATCCTTGCGGACGAAAAGGGCGAAGCGGTTGGGGAAGAGAATGCCGATAGCGCGCAGGTTGGGGTTAGGCTTGCCTTCGGAAGAGCCGACGCCGTGAAACGAGTCATAAAGCTCCGGCGTCCCGCAAAAGCCCAGATCGAGGCCGCCAGCATTGACCATCGGGATCAGCACGCCGGTTCCGCCTTGCGGCTGCACAGCAGAAGCTATATCGGCGTCGGCCAGCGTTTTCGACAGTGCATTGCCGAGCGCGAACATCATCGTTCCAGGTGGTGTGGTGCCGATCGAAAGTGATTGGGCCCTGGCAGCGGACCAACCGGCCACCATCGCCGCTGCCATTGCAACCAGCATGAATTGTCGCATGAACGCCCCCAGTTCCGTTGTACTATTCCTCGCGCTCAAACGTCTCCACGCCGACAGCCGCCCGTCCAGGGAAGAACAGACTGGATGAGATCGTGTTGGTAAAGGTCAGGGTGTTACCGCTGAGCAAGTAAGTGCGCGTGGTACTGGTGTTGGTCAGAAACTCGGTCCAGGACGCATCGATGTCGATCAACACTTCCTTGTCGGTCGCTCGATAGCGGCCGGTCCAGGCCGCCATCGACTGCAGCAGGGCGGCGCGGTCTGAGTCTGTCTTTGGAGGCGTGCGGCCCTCGGCGACGCGGAAATTGGTAATGTGGCCGCCTTTAGTCAGGATCATCCGCCCGTAAGGTCGCGGCCCCAGTGCGTCCTTGGTCTCCTTGGTGTCGACTAGTTCGATGCGGAACGACTTCAGCTTCCACGAGCCGACAAGACCGGCGGGATCTTGTGCGAGCGCCGGCCCGATTGCCGCGGCGGTCACGACAAGGCCGGCGAGCAAAACGCTAATCTTCATGGTTGAGCCCCTTATTCGTTGGCACGCCGCCCCTGCAATCCTCAAATGCCCCGACCGCGATAGTCGTAAAGCCCTTCGATGTTCATACCGCCGGCAGTCTATTGGAGAAATTGCTTCACTTCTCTAGCCCGGCGTTGACGCACTCCTCGTCTTTAACCGGCGAACCGGACAGGCCGACACCGCCGATTACATCGCTGCCGACCTTGATTGGAACTCCGCCGTTGATCGCTATCACATGTGGTAACGAGGTCTGCTCGCGCCTGAAGGCGTTAGCGGTATAGGCTTTTCGCCCCGCATTTTCTACCGTGTGCGGACCCGAACCGTCGCCCGCAGCGTATCACCGCCCGCGATCGACCACGACTACGGAAGCGACGTAGCCCATTGCCTTGCAAGCATCGAGTGCGCCGTTGGCGATACTCTGTGCCATCGACAGGCTCAGATCCTTGCGCTGCAGGAGTTACGCGGACGAGGGAAAGGCGAAAGAGACGGAGAAGGCGGTGGAGGCGAATAGCGTGAAAAGGCTATGCAAGCGTGGCATGGCATTGAACTCCCCAGTTGATAGTTGCGCTGCTTTGTCTGGCGGCATCAACTCGATGTTTCGTAGG
The DNA here is from genome assembly GCA_026400395.1 of Alphaproteobacteria bacterium. Taxonomy (GTDB): domain Bacteria; phylum Pseudomonadota; class Alphaproteobacteria; order Rhizobiales; family Xanthobacteraceae; genus Z2-YC6860. The sequence continues at coordinate 15,586 of JAPLPD010000111.1, forward strand.
AGACGACTGCATTGGGCACGCGATGCCAACGATATCCTCCGCCGGTTGCAACCGGGCTACCGCGCGCTGACGAGCCCTGAAATGGAGCCTTCGCGCTTCGGCAATGCGTCGATCAGCACCACCGCCAGCCGGCACGGCTGGTCGCTGCGGTTCCTCCATGCGTGATATGTGCCGCGCTGGATCAGAACGTCGCCAGCTCGAAGCGTGACGAACTGGGTGTCATCGACGAACATGTCGATCTGGCCCGCGACGCAGATGACGTAGTCGACCGTGTCGGTGCGGTGTAGGCCGTCCGCCTCATTGCCGGGCAGGAACTCCATCATAGTGAAACGGCTGCCGCCGCTCGGCGGAGCGGAGCCTAGGATGCGGGCGCCTTCATCTTCATCGCCCAGTATTTGAGTGGGGGTGGCATCGGTCGACCACATCAGCGTCGAGGATATCTTGGGATCGGGAAATTTGTGATTGGTCGCATCGCTGTCGACCCAGATCACGGGCTTGCAGTCGGCGTCGTGCTTGGTGACGATGCGCCGAAATTTCGGCTGAGGTCGTTGTTCTGGCTGCGCCACACTGTGCTCCCCGGCTTGTTTTGATCCTGTCGTGTGAACAGATGCGGCGGTTGCCGGCGATCGAGGGCGATCTAGCCGACTCTTTGCAATTCCTGAGAGAACGCATGAAGGGAGCGAGCTCCGGTGTCGGTGATCACCACGGTGTCGGCGAACACAGCGCCGGTCTCGCCATTACGCCATTTCGGATCGAACAGGTCGATGTTGAAGGCGAACACCATCCCGGTCTTGAACTCGCCACCGATCGTTGCCAGCGCGGCTTGATCGGCCTTGAGCGCGTGGAAGCGATAACGGGGATACTCCAGCGAGGCAAGGCCATGTCCGTGGATACCAGTCTCGCAAATGCCTAGCTTGGCATCGTCGATGACGTGCTTCACCTTGTTCATGCAGTCGACGATGGACTTGCCGGGGCCGAACAGTTCCATGCCGCGGCGGAAAGCTGCGAGGCAACCGTCATGGATACGCTGCGTCTCCTTGTCCGGCTCACCGAGGCAGAACGTGCGCTCCACGTGGGTGAAGTAACCGCCGATCTTCGGATGGATCTCGCAGATGATAAGGTCTCGCGCCTCCATCGGCCGCGTTGTTGGCAACCGGAATGGATGCGGTAACGGATATCGATCGCAGGCCCAGAGGAACAGCGTCGGCTCCTCGCCGCCGTCGGCAAGCATCGCCTCCATCATGCCGGCATGCACTTCAGATTCGCGAACGCCCGGCCGCGCGCGATTGCTGCAGGCTTGCAGCATCTTGTCGCCAAGCGCAGCTGCCTTTTCGAGCTGAGCGATTTCCTCGGCGCTCTTGATCGACCGCGTCGTCTCCAGCAGATCGCCGAGATCGACGAAGCGCACATTCGGTAGAGCCGACTTGACTGACTCGTAGATGCTGTGGGGCAGCCAGCCGTCCGGATCGAGAGGCCCGGCGAGGCCGTCCATGCCGATTGTTGCGCGCTCGAGGCCCATTTCCTTCAGACGCGTGACCACCGTCTCCGCCCATGTGCCGCGGCGGGACCGTACGTCGCCGACCCAGTCCTGGGCGCGCTTCCAGTATTCGACGAAGGTAGGCATGAAGACGAAGGATGTGGGCTCGCCTTCCAACGGGAAGATCAGCGTGTTGTTCTCCGCATTGCCGCCGATCGGACAAAGATAGCGGGCGTTGGCGGTCGTGAAGTCCCACATCGCGGGCCAGCCCCAAAGGACGAGGCACTCGATGCCCTGTGCGCGCATCTGCTTGCGCGTGATGGACCAACGTCTGTCACGCTCGGCCATGGACATGCGGGGCAGCTCGAGGCGATCACGCATGAGGTAAGCTCCGTTGAATTTCAGGCGCGTTCCAATGGCTCGGGTTCGGCGCGCCCTGCCGACGAACAAGTTTTCGGCGTCGCGGTTGCGGTGGCAGGAAACCTTCCAGGTCGGCTTTGATCAACAGCGCAGTGTAGTGCGAATACGCCCGCGCCGCTGGAAACCCGCCGCCGACCACGAAGAAACCCTCCTGAGCGGTTCGAGCGTACATGTTGCGGAGTTCGCCGTCGGCGCCGATCCCCCAGATCGGGCCGACGCGGTCGGCCATGTCATCGCCGAACATGGCGCGGACAGCCTCCTGGAGCGGCTGATAGCCCGTCGCGAGCACGAGAATATCGGCGTTCACCGGGCTACCGTCGGAGAACATTACTTTGTTCTTCGTCAGCCTCTCAATTTCGACACCGACCTTTAACTTGATCTTTCCCTGGATGATCAGATCGGATGCGCCGACGTTCAAGTAATAGCCGGACTGGGAGCGCAGCAATTTCAGGAAATAGCCGGTGTCATCTTCACCGTTATCGAGCAGAAAGCCAACCTTCATCAAGCCGGCGAGCAATTCTTTGTCTTCTTCCGCCATCTGTCGGCTCAACGGACGGTGCAGCCGCGCCAGCAGATCGTAGGGCACCGAGCCGGTCATCAAGTCGGTGTCGGCGATCGGCCGAACCCCTTCGTTTCGGCGATACATCTCGTAGGCGCGAACCGAACTGGGCTCGAGGCTCACGACCGTGACCGACGAGCGTTGCAACATGGTCACGTCGGCGCCCCGCAGGTGCAGATTCTGCGCGATATCATGCCCGCTGGTGCCGGCGCCGACAACGACAACCGACTTGCCTTTGACGTCCAGATCGTCGGAGTCTCCGCTGGAGTGAAGGATCGTTCCGCCGAATTCCTCCATTCCCTTTAGCGCGGGGATGTTCGGAATGCCGCTGACGCCCATCGCCATGATGACGTGGCGCGGCCGCATGGTCTTGATGTTGCCGTCCGCGAGCCGCAGCCGCACCGTCCATCGCTTGTTCGAATGAACGTACTCGCCGCCCAGGAACGAGGTGCTGGTCCAGACATTGAGCTCCATGCTCTCGGCATAGAACTCAAACCAATCCGCCAGCTTGTCCTTGGGGAGAAACACCGGCCACGTGTCTGGAAACGGCATGTATGGAAAATGGTTCATGCAGATTTCATTATGCAGCTTCAGCGAGTGATAACGCTTGCGCCAGACATCCCCGATCCGTTCGGATTTATCGACCACGAGCGTGCTGATGTTAAGCTGACCGAGCCTGGCCGCCATCATCAGCCCGGATTGTCCAGCGCCGATGATGATGACGTCCGGATCTTTGTGCCTGAATTTGCGCGTTGCGTTTCTTTGATCGAGCCAGTTTTCTAGCCCGCGTGATGAGACGCGCATGTCTTCACGCAGGCGGTTTCGTCCAACGGCTTCTGGAAAAGCCTTCAACTCCCTCATAGTGGTCAGGATGGTGAACGCTTTCGGAGCTTCGAGTGGGTTCGGATCTGCAACCAGCCTGACAAAGCCGCGACCAAGGGCGACGTTCGTCTCGAACCCGAAGAAGAATTCAAGTGTCTCGCTGTGATCGCCGATGGCGCCGGCCCAAGGTTCTCCCTCCAGTAGAAAGTTACGCGGTGTCGTGGCATCCACGGTGTGGCGCAGCCACGATTCAACCTCGCTCACACCGTGAAGCGTTCTGAAATCCCAATCGAACGTTAGAAGATCGCGCCAATAGCCATCGTGGTGCATCAGCGCAGTCACCGCTGCAGATTTTCTCTGCTCCAGCGTCGCTCTCAACGTGGCCAGCCATGCTCGGGCGATCGGACGCTGTTCCCCTGATGATGTGCCGCGCCAGCTCCCCACGGTAGTCCCCTTCTTCATAGCCCGATAGGCAACAAACCGCCCCTAGTCTGGGGCACCCAAGCTTTGCGTCTGGGATAACGGCAAGGCCCTGCGAAAGAATGCAGCAAGCTCAACGAGCCGACTTGAGATGCAGGGGAAGGCGCCAGGAAGTGCCATCGAGGCGTTCGTTCCATATTCCTGAATCAGATTCCAAAATTTCATGGGGTGATCGACGTGTCAATTCCAGCTGGAACTGCTGCGTGTGCGCCGAAGCCCGCGACGCAGGTTTGACGGGATGACCGGCACCAAGATGCGCGACGATGAACATCCGACCTAGATGGGTGCGGGCAAGCATGGGGTTCGATAACAATTTCACAAAACTGCGCTTTGGTTTTTTGTGTTCAGCCAAGTGTTTCCAGCTCGAGGTCCGGTTCTGAATGCGAAAATCTATGATACTAAGCGCAACGCTGGCCCCGTAGCTCAGCTGGATAGAGCAGTCGCCTTCTAAGCGACAGGTCGCAGGTTCGAGTCCTGCCGGGGTCGCCAACTTCAAATTCAAAATAATATTGCTTCCGAAAAGTGTAACCCGGCATGTTACCCCAGAGGCTCGGTTCGCTTTTGTACTCGTTTTACTTGTTCCTAACATATTGAAATATAGTCATAATTTCAGCCCTCGAAATTCTAGACCTTCAGCTTAGAAGGCTGATGCTCTATCCAACTGAGCTACGGGGCCAAGCTTTGGCTGCGCCGCTCGCCGGGCGCAGGCCATGCATATCACATTCCGCCGGGAGCGGTCCGCAGGCTTTCGCCACGGTGGACAACGGTTCCATGGACGGTCGGTCACCGGTTTGAACCTGACCCGCGCCGTGACCGACCCATACACTCGGAGCTGCGGCGCCGCCGTGTCGGCCGGAAACCCAGGATGGATCAAGCGGATACCCCCTGCATATCGGCCAGCAAAGGTCCGGTGTTACTCGGTCAAGACCTGGACACGATTCAGGATTGTGCTTGGATGGTCGCCCCTTCGGAAATTTCCCGTCGAAGGGGGTAGGAGGAATTTGGCCCATGTTCGCGAATATCCGCGTCGGCCTGGTTGCCGCGCTCGTCAGTATTGCGTCCATTTCACTGGGTTTAATTCCGGCGTCAGCCGCCGGCAAAGCCTTTCAGCGCGGCGAACTCGACGAAGCCGCGATTAAACTCGAAGCTGAGATCAAGACCGATGCCGGCTCGCCGGGCAAAGCGGTCGCGCAACTGCGCCGCGACGCCGACGCGGCGTTCCAGAAGAACGACGTGCGCAGCGGCATCGTCATCCTCGGCCAGATCATCGCACAGGTTCCCGACGACAGCGCCACCTGGTTGCGGCTCTCCCGCGCGATCCAGCAGATTCGCGTGGTGATTGACCGCGATCGTACCGCGATGCTCGAACGCGCGGGCACCGCCGCTTATATCGCCTATCAGCGGGCCAAGAACCGCGGGGAGGAGGCCGACGCGCTGGTTATAATCGGGCGAAGTTTCGGCGACCGCCAGGTCTGGCGCCCGTCACTTGATGCGCTGCGGCTCGGTCTCGAATTGCGCGAGACCGCCGACGTTCGCGCGCTCTACGAGAAGATGCGCGAGGATCACGGCTTCCGCATGCTCGACTACACCATCGACGCGGATTCGGCGTCGCCGCGCGCCTGCTTCCAGTTCTCCGAGTCGCTACCGGAAAAGCGCGTCGACTTCTCGCCGTTCGTCGCGGTGGCCGGCATGGACAAGCTCGCGCTGTCGGCCGACGACAAGCAACTCTGCGTCGAGGGCTTGAAGCATGGCGAACGCTACAGCGTGACGTTGCGCGCGGGTCTGCCATCGACCGTCAAAGAGTCGCTGGCGAAATCGGCCGAGCTTACGATCTACGTGCGCGACCGCAAGCCGATGGCGCGTTTCGCCGGCAAGGCTTACGTGCTGCCGCGCACCGGCCAGCGCGGCATTCCGCTGGTCAGCGTCAATACCAAGGCGGTCAATGTTTCAGTTTACCGCATCAGCGACCGAAACCTGATCGAGACCGTGCTCGGCCGCGACTTCCAACGCAATCTTTCTCCCTACGAGATCGAACGGCTGACCGACAGCCGCGGCATCAAGGTGTGGAGCGGTGAACTTGCCGTTGAGCAGACCCAGAATGCCGAGATCACCACCGCGTTCCCGGTCGATCTGGCGGTCGGTGACATGGCGCCCGGAGTCTATGTGATGACGGCGCAGGCCAAGGGCACGACCTCCGAAGACTACGACGATATGTCGACCCAGTGGTTCATCGTGTCCGACATGGGGCTCGCTGCCTATTCCGGCACCGACGGCATCAACGTGTTCGTGAATTCGCTCGCCTCCACCGAGCCCAAGGGCCAGGTCGAGGTGCGGCTGATGTCGCGCGGCAATGAAGTGCTCGGCACCAAAAAGAGCGACGCCAACGGCCGCATAGCCTTCGAGGCGGGACTGTCGCGCGGCGAGGGGGCGCTGGCGCCGGCCATGCTGGTCGCGACCGACGCGAAGGGCGACTATGCTTTTCTCAATCTGAAAGGCCCGGCATTCGATCTGAGCGACCGCGGCGTCACCGGCCGCCCGGCGGCGGCGGGGCTCGACGCCTTCGTCTATACCGAACGCGGCGTCTATCGCTCGGGCGAAACCGTGCATGTCATGTCGCTGTTGCGCGATGCGCAGGGTGGGGCGGCTTTGAATCTTCCGCTCACGCTTGTGGTCGAGCGGCCCGACGGCATCGAGTATCGCCGCGTCGCGGTGCCCGATCAGGGGGTCGGCGGTCATGCGCTCGACGTGCTGATCAATTCGGCTGCCTCGACCGGCACCTGGCGCGTGCGCGCCTTCACCGATCCGAAGCGCCCGGCCATCGGTGAGACGACCTTCCTGGTCGAAGACTACGTGGCAGACCGGCTGGAGTTCGATCTGGCTGCGCCGGAAGGCAAGATCGCCCGCAATGCGCCCGCCAAGCTCACGGTCGATGGCCGCTATCTTTACGGTGCGCCAGCCTCGGCTCTCGACCTTGAAGGCGAGGTCGTGATCGGACTGGCGAAAGAGCGGGCAGGACTCGCAGGCTATAAGTTCGGTCTTTCCGACGAGGAGATCGAGACCAGCCGCAAGCCGCTCGAAGACCTGCCGCAGACCGACGACAAGGGTAAGGCGAGCTTCGAGGTGTCTCTCGACAAGGTGCCGACAACGTCACGGCCCTTGGAGGCCAAGGTGATTGTGCGGCTCGCCGAATCCGGTGGCCGCGCGGTGGAACGCACCATCACGCTGCCGGTGCTTGCGTCCGGCAATATGATCGGTGTGAAGCCGCTGTTCTCCGGCCGCTCGCTCGGCGAGGGCGAGAACGCCACCTTCGACGTCGCGCTGGTCGCGCCGGACGGCAAGATGCTGTCGGGTCAGGGTCTGCGCTTCGAACTGCTCAAGGTGGAGTCGCGTTACCAGTGGTATCGCCGCGACGGCCGCTGGGACTACGAGCCGATCAAGCGCACCCGCCGCGTCGCCGACGGTCGTATCGATGTGACGCCCGACAAGCCGGCACGCATCTCGGCGCCGGTGCAGTGGGGCCGCTATCGCCTGGAGGTGTCCAGTGCCGACCCGGACGGGCCGATGACTTCCATGGGATTCGACGCCGGCTGGTACACCGAAGCGACCGCCGATACGCCGGACATGCTGGAGATCGCGCTCGACAAGGCCGAGTACAAGGCGGGCGAGTCGATGACGGTGGCCGTGGTGGCGCGTGCCGCCGGCCGCGTTACGCTCAACGTGATGGGCGACAAGCTTCTCAGTTCCGTGACCCAGGAGGTGACGCCCGGCACAGCGCGGATCAAGTTGCCGGTCGGCTCGGACTGGGGCACCGGCGCCTATGTGGTGGCGACCCTGCGCCGTCCGCTCGACGCCCAGGCCCAGCGCATGCCGGGCCGCGCCATCGGCGTGCAGTGGTTCTCCATCGACCGCAAGGCGAAGACGCTGGCACTCGATATGAAGCTGCCGGCGCTGCACCGTCCGAATACGCAGTTGCGGGTGCCGATCAAGATCGACGGCCTTGGCATGCTCGATCAGGCCCGTGTCGTCGTTGCCGCGGTCGATGTCGGAATCCTGAATCTGACGAACTACAAGCCGCCAGCGCCGGACGAGTATTATCTCGGCCAGCGCCAGCTCTCGGCGGAGTTGCGCGATCTCTACGGCCAGTTGATCGACGGCATGCAGGGCACGCGCGGCCAGATCAAAACCGGCGGCGATGGCGGCGCCGAGCTGAACGGCAGTCCGCCGACACAGGCGCCGCTCGCGCTGTTCTCGGGCATCGTCGAAGTCCGCTCCGGACAGGCCGAGGTCGTGTTCGACATCCCGGCGTTCGCCGGCAGCGTCCGCGTCATGGCGGTCGCCTGGAGCAAGGACAAGGTCGGCCGTGCCGTGGGCGACGTCGTCGTGCGCGATCCGGTGGTGCTGACAGCCACTCTGCCGCGGTTCCTGCTCACCGGCGACAAGAGTACGATGAACCTCGATCTCGACAACGTCGAGGGCGCGGCGGGTGCTTACAGTCTCGACGTCACCGCCGAAGGCCCGGTCGCCATCGGCGAGGGCGCAGTGAAAAGCCTGCAGCTTCGCGCCAAGCAGCGCGACCGCGTGGTCGTGCCGCTCAATGCCTCAGGCGCCGGCCCCGCGACCGTCAAGGTCGCTATTAAGGGGCCGGGCAACTTCGCGCTCGAACGCAGTTACGTGATGAACGTCAAGCCCGCCACCCAGGTGCTGGCGCGGCGGACGGTGAAGCCGATCGCCAAAGGCGAGAGCCTGACGCTGTCGAGCGATCTGTTCGCCGATCTGGTGCCGGGCACCGGCGGCGTGTCGCTCTCGGTCGGTGTGTCGACCGCGCTGGACGCTGCCACTTTGCTCAAGGCGCTGGATCGCTATCCGTATGGCTGCTCGGAACAGATCACCAGCCGGGCGATGCCGCTGCTCTACGTCAATGAACTCGCAAGCGCTGCTCACTTGGCTCTCGACGACGCCATCGACCAGCGCATCCGCGACGCGATCGACCGCGTGCTGGCGCGTCAGTCGTCGAACGGCTCGTTCGGCCTCTGGGGCATCGGCGGCGACGACGCGTGGCTCGATGCCTACGTCACCGACTTCCTGACGCGGGCCAAGGAGCGCGGCTTTGCCGTACCGGACGTGGCGTTCAAGCTCGCCATCGACCGGCTGCGCAATGTCGTCGCCACGGCGGCAGAGGCTTCCAAGGACGGTGGCCGTGATCTCGCCTACGCACTTTATGTGCTGGCGCGAAACGGCGCCGCACCGCTCGGCGACCTGCGGTATCTGGCCGACGCCAAGCTCGACGATCTGGCAACGCCGATCGCTAAAGCGCAGATCGCCGCGGCGTTGGGGCTGCTCGGCGATCGTGTACGCGCCGAGCGCGTCTACAAGGCGGCGCTCGACGATCTGAAGCCGCCGGCGCAGACTGAAATGTTCAGCCGCGCCGACTACGGCTCGACATTGCGTGATGCGGCGGCGCTGGTGACGCTCGCCAGCGAAGCGGGCGGCTCACGGCCGATGATCGTCAACGCGGTGGCGAAGATCGAGCAGGCGAGGGCGCGTGCGCCCTACACCTCGACCCAGGAGAATGCCTGGCTGGTGATGGCGGCGCGCGCGATGGCCAAGGATGCCGGGGGCGTGTCGCTCAACGTGGCTGGCTCCGACGTCAAGGGCGCGCTCTATCGCAGCGTCAAGGCGAGCGATCTGGCTCAACCGTTGAAGGTGACCAACACCGGGGAAGCGCCGTTGCAGGCGGTTCTCTCGGTCTCCGGCTCGCCGACCGTGCCGGAGCCCGCGGCGGAAAGCGGCTTCAAGATCGAGCGGCTTTATTACACGCTCGATGGCGACGAGGCCGACCCGACCAAGGCCAAGCAGAACCAGCGCTTCGTCGTGGTGCTCAAGATCACCGAGCCCGATGCGCAGTTCGGCCGCGTGCTGGTGGCCGACTATCTGCCGGCGGGATTCGAGATCGACAATCCGCGTCTTGTCTCAACGGGTGAGACCGGTACGCTGTCGTGGATCGAGAACGCTAAGGCGCCGTCGTACTCGGAATTCCGCGACGAACGGTTCAGCGCGGCGTTCGAGCGGCGTCCGAAGGATCCGCCGGTGTTTTCGGTGGCTTATGTGGTGCGGGCGGTATCGCCCGGGCGCTACGTGCTGCCGCAGGCCTACGTCGAGGACATGTATCGGCCCGATCGCTTTGGCAGGACCGGCACGGGCACCATCGAGATCGCGCCGAAGTAACCGATGAAGCCGGTCCGTATCATCCTCACCATCATTGCCGCCGCGGCGTTCGCGGCGGCCGGCGGCGGTGTGTGGTTTGTGCGGTCGCTCGGTCCGGTCCCGGTGCTCGCCGATACCGACCTTTCGACTCAGGTGCTCGACCGCAACGGCCGGCTCCTGCGCGCCTATGCGACGCCGGACGGCCGCTGGCGGCTGCCGGTGACGGTGTTCGACGTCGATCCGCGCTTCATCGAGATGTTGCAGATCTACGAGGATCGCCGCTTCCGCAACCATGCCGGCGTCGATCCGCTGGCGATGAGCCGCGCCGCCTGGCAGTTCCTGGCGAGCGCTCGGGTCATTTCCGGCGGCTCGACCTTGACGATGCAGGTCGCGCGTCTGCTTGAGCCGCGCGCCGAGCGCACCCTCGGCGCGAAACTTCGGCAGATCGTTCGCGCCCTCGAAATCGAGCGCAACATGAGCAAAGACGAGGTGCTCGGCCTCTACCTGACGCTCGCGCCCTATGGCGGTAATCTAGAGGGCATTCGTGCGGCGTCGCTCGCCTATTTCGGCAAGGAGCCGAAGAAGCTCTCGCTCGCTGAGGCCGCGCTGCTGGTTGCGTTGCCGCAGTCGCCGGAACTGCGCAGGCCGGACCGTTCCGCCACAGTGGCCCGCGCGGCGCGCGACCGGGTGCTCGATCGCATCGCCAAGGCTGGCCGCGTCCCCGCGGACGAGGTTGCCTTCGCCAAGCTTGAAGTCGTTGTTGCCGGACGGCGGCCGATGCCGGCGCTCGCGCCGCACGCCTCCGATCAGACGGTCGCCGCGCTGCCGAAGCAGAAGCTGCACCGGCTGACGATCGACGCGGCGCTGCAGAAGAATCTCGAGGATTTGGCCCGCGAGCGGGCGAAGGCGCTCGGCCCCAATATTTCGGTGGCGATCATTGCGGTCGACAACGCCAGCGGCGAGGTGCTGGCCCGCGTCGCGTCGGCCGATTATTTCGACGAACGGCGCGCGGGGCAGGTCGATATGACCGATGCGCTGCGCTCGCCCGGCTCCGCGCTCAAGCCGTTCATCTACGGATTGGCCTTCGAGGACGGCATTGCGCATCCGGAAACCCTGATCGAAGATCGCCCGGTTCGTTATGGCGCCTACGCGCCGGAAAATTTCGATATGACGTTCCAAGGCACGGTGACAACGCGGCGGGCGCTGCAGATGTCGCTCAACGTGCCGGCGGTGTCGCTGCTCGATGGTGTTGGCGCGAGCCGTCTGAATGCGCGCATTGCACAGGCGGGAGGCACGCTGATGCTGCCGAAGGGCGAGGCACCCGGTCTCGCCATGGCGCTCGGCGGTCTTGGCATCAAGCTATCCGACCTCACCATGCTTTATGTTGGTCTCGCTCGCGGCGGCAACGCCGTTTCGCTCGTTGAGCGCATCACAAGCGCCGAGCCGGCCGCGCCGCGGCGTCTGCTCGACCCGGTGGCGTCCTGGTATCTTGGCAATATCCTGGTCGGCACGCCCCCGCCGGAGAATGCCGCCGGTGGCCGCATCGCGTTCAAGACCGGCACCTCCTACGGTTATCGGGATGCCTGGTCGGTCGGATTTGACGGCAAGCGCACGATCGGCGTGTGGGTCGGCCGCCCTGACGGGGCGCCGGTTGCCGGGCTGGTCGGCCGCGTGGCCGCGGCGCCCATCCTGTTCGACGTCTTCGCGCGCCTCGGCCAGCCGGCCGCTCCGCTGCAGCATGCGCCGCGTGGCGCCGTGTTTTCGACCAGCGCCAAGCTGCCGCCGCCGCTTCGACACTTTCGTCCAAACGGCGTGGTGGCAAGCGACAGCGCTTCGCCACCCCTCCGCATTATGTTCCCACCGAACAATGCGCGTCTCGAACTGACGACATTCGAGGGCAAGACCGATCCGTTGGCGTTGAAGATTACGGGCGGCGTCGAGCCGCTGACCGTGCTGGTCAATGGCGCACCCACGGCCGCGCGCGTCGATCGCCGCACGCTGTTCGTCGATCCGGACGGGCCTGGGTTCCTTCGTTTGACGGTGATCGACGCTCGCGGCGCCGCCGACAGCGTCATGGTTCGGCTGCAATAAGCCGCATTTCCAACCTCCCGCCAGCGTTGTAACGTTGTTCTCGAAATTGGGGAGGGCTTTTATGCTGATCGATCATCGCACCTACACGGTGCGGGCGGGCGCACTGCGCAAGCAACTCGCACTCTACGAGAAGCACGGCCTCGTTCATCAAAAGCGTCATTTCGGCGAGCCGCTCGCCTGGCTGGTCAGCGAGACCGGCGACGTCAACAGTTACGTCCACATCTGGGTCTATGAGGATGCCGAGGACCGCAACCGCAAGCGCGCGGCACTGTTCAAAGATCCGGAGTGGCTCAAGTATATCGAGATGAACGCGGAGGCGGGCTATCTGCTCAAGCAGGAGAGCAAGCTGATGTCGCCTGCGGCGTTCGCGCCGATCAAACGTTGAGAATAGAAGCGTTGGGAGGACGATTGTGATCGGATCGCGTTTTGCACATTTGATTGTGGCCGGTTTTGTCAGCTTTGCGATAGCCCTGCCGGTGTCAGCCCAGGAGTTTCCGTCCCGGACCGTCAAGATCGTCATGGGTTTCGGGCCGGGTGGTCTCGGCGACATTGCTGGCCGTGCCATCGGCGAGGTGATGTCGAAGTCGATCGGCCAGCCGGTGATTATCGAGAATATGCCGGGGGCGGGCGGGGCGACCTCGGCGCTTGCTGTGGCTCGCGCAACGCCTGACGGACACTCGATGCTCTGGGTGAGCAGCCAGAACGCCATAGCGCCGTCGATGTTCAAGTCGCTGCCTTATGACTGGGCGCGCGATTTCACCCCGGTCGGACCGATGGCGACTTTCGACTTTGTGCTGTTCGTGCACAAGGACAGTCCACTCAATACCGTGCAGGACGTGATCGTGGCGGCAAAGAAGGACCCGGACAAGTTCAACTTCGGCTCGATCGCGGTCGGCACCGCGCAAAATCTCTCTACCCTGCAGTTTGTTTCGATGGCCGGGCTGAAGGTGCCGACGGTGCCGTTCCGCACCACGGGTGAAGTGATGACCGGATTGATTTCCGGCAGCATCCAGGCGGCTTTCGAGACCATTCCGGGCGTCATCGGCCAGATCAACGGCGGGCAGATGCGTGCGATCGGCGTGTCATCGACCAAGCGCAATCCGTTTCTGCCCAACGTGCCGACCATCGCAGAGAGTGGCGTGCCCAACTACCTGACCTACTCCTGGAACGGAATGGTGTTGCCGGCCAAGACACCGAACAACGTGGTGATGCGGGTCAACAGCGAGATCAACAAAGCGATCGCGACGCCGGAGATTCAAAAGCGCTTCCGTGACCTGATCATGGAGCCGCGCACCGGCACACCGGATGACCTGCAAAAAATCTACGACACCGATGTGGCGGTGTGGCGCAATATCATTACTGAGGCTAAAATTCAGCCCAACTGATTTGGGCGAGCGGAGACCTTGCCATGAACGAGCTTCCGAAGATCGATACCGCCAACGCGCGGCCGGCGCACATCGATGCGGCCGAATGGGAGGTCCGAGTCGATCTCGCCGCCTGCTATCGTCTTGTCGATCTCTACGGAATGACCGACCTGCACCTCAACCACATCTCGGCGCGGGTGCCGGGGACCGACGAGCATTTTCTAATCAACCCGTTCGGCATGATGTACGAGGAGATCACGGCTTCCTCGCTGATCAAGGTCGATCTCGACGGCAAGATCATCGCCAACTCCAATGCGGACTACGGCATCAATCTGGCGGGCTATGTAATCCACAGCGCCATCCATGGCGCGCGCCACGATGTCGGATGCGTGCTGCACACCCACACCAACGCCGGGATGGCGGTGTCGGTGCTCAAATGCGGATTGTTGCCGCTGACCCAGACGGCCATGCGATGGGGCAAGATCGCGTATCACGATTTCGAGGGCGTTGCAGTCGAGGTCGGGGAGCGGGAGCGGCTGGTGGCGGACCTGGGCGACTGCGAGGTGATGATCCTGCGCAACCACGGACTGCTTTCGGTCGGCGCTACCGTCGGACAAGCCTTCAACAGCATCTATCGCTTGGAGCGGGCCTGCGAGACTCAGCTGCTGGCGATGGCGTGCAACAGCGAGATGACCATGCCGCCGCAGGCGGTCATCGCCAAATCCAACGCCCAGCTTAAGACGATGCCGTCGCCGGACGTGAAGGGAAAGAAACAGGCGCATGGCTCGCTGGAATGGCCCGCCTTGAAGCGTATGTTGGACCGGCGGGACCCTTCTTATAAGAGCTGACGGGCAAAAGCCGCCCGTTCCTTCGCCATTTGGATTTCCAGTGTTGCCGGGCCGTCCTATTCCGCGGCGGGCGATTTCTCTATTGTCCGCACCGATTCAGGACCAGGGATGACGACGGCTAGCAATCGGGACCAGATTTCCTTCCGCGACAAGGGTTTGACCGCGATTATGGATCTCGCGGTGGGATCGCATGCGCGCGCCGTGGCCGTGCTGCTGCTGGCGTCGCTGCTGGCCTTCCTGCCGGGCTTCTTCCAGATACCGCCAACCGATCGCGACGAGGCCCGCTTCGCCCAGGCGACCAAGCAGATGCTGGAAACCGGCGAGTACGTCGATATCCATTTCCAGGATGAGGTTCGGTACAAAAAGCCGGTCGGTATCTACTGGCTGCAGGTGGCCACCATCAAGACCGCCTCGGCCCTCGGCATATCCAATGCCCGGCAGCGGATATGGCTCTACCGCGTCCCCTCGCTGATCGGGGCAGTTGGCGCTGTGCTGCTGACCTATTGGACGGCGCTCGCCTTCGTGTCGCGCCGTGCCGCCGTCTTGGCTGCCTTGATGATGGCCAGCTCAATCCTGCTCGGTGTCGAGGCGCGTCTCGCAAAGACCGACGCCATGCTGCTGTTCACCGCGGTCGCCGCGATGGGCGCGATGGCGCGGGTCTATCTCAGCGACCGGCGCCAGCAGTCTGGACTTGCCGGCTGGACCTGGCCGGCGATTTTTTGGACGGCGCTGGCGGCGGGCGTCCTGATCAAAGGGCCGCTGATTGTCATGTTCGTCGGTCTTGCTGTGCTGGCGCTGGCGGTGACCGATCGATCGGTGCGCTGGCTCGCGGGGCTGCGCCCGATCCCGGGCCTGCTCTGGCTCTGCCTTCTGGTGCTGCCCTGGTTTCTCGCCATCATCAGCCGGTCCGGCTCGAATTTTTTCGCTGAGTCGGTCGGCCACGACCTGATCAGCAAGTTGGTCAGCATCCAGGAGTCGCACGGCGCGCCGCCTGGCACCTACTTTGCGCTGTTCTGGGTGACATTCTGGCCCGGGGCTACCTTGGCGGCGATGGCGGTTCCCACCGTCTGGGCGTCGCGCCGTGAGAAGGGCGCGAAGTTCCTGCTGTGCTGGATCGTGCCGGCTTGGTTCGTTCTCGAACTGGTCATCACCAAGCTGCCGCACTACGTGTTGCCGCTCTATCCGGCCATCGCCATCCTGATTTCCGGCGTGGTCGATCCGCATGTGCTGGCGCGGGACCGATGGCTGACGCGCGGCGCCGGCTGGTTCTTCGTCTTCCCGGTGATCTTCGGCATCAGCACCGTCGTGGTGCTTGTGATGTTCGGGCGTCAACTGGGTCTACCGGCATGGCCGTTCGCGGCGGCGGCGATGATCTTCGGTCTGCGGGCGTGGTGGCTCTATCAAGCCGATGGCGCGGAACATGCACTCCTGCGCGGGATGGCCTCGTCCGGCCTGCTCGCCGTAGCGTTCTACGCCTTCATCGTGCCGTCGCTCGGCACCGTGTTTCCGAGCGCGGCCCTGGCACGTATGCTCCGTGAGGCGGGTTGCCGGCCCGCCATGGTGGCGTTAGCGGGGTACCAGGAGCCGAGCCTTGTGTTCATGGTCGGCACCGAAACGGCCATGGTTGATGGCACCGATGCGGCCGAATTCCTGCGCGCTGGCGGCTGCCGGTTTGCACTGGTGGAGTCGCGGCACGAACGGGCGTTCTTGCGGCGCGCCGATGCAATCGGGTTGCGCTACGCGCAACCGCAGCGCTTCGAGGGCTACAACTATTCCGTCGGCCGCGCGGTTTCGATCGCTATCTATCGGGCTGAGGGCACGCAGTGAGCGCCGCTGGCGATTTTGGCGAGCGTCCAACCGCAACGCAGTCGTGGCTCCGTAAGACTGAGACTTTGGTTCGTGCGTCCATCGCGACGCTGCGGCGGCCGAGCCGCGGCCCGGTCGCATGGTGGAGCCAGCGGCGGCTTTTCGTTCTGACTGTGTTTGCAATCGCCGCGCTGCTCGCGACGATGGTTTTGTTCGATGCCTGGTCGGTGCGATCGGCGCGGGGGCTGCCGCACGGGCTGATCGTTGCGATGCGCGAGTTCACCGATCTCGGCAAGTCCGGCTGGTTCC
This sequence comes from Alphaproteobacteria bacterium, assembly GCA_026400395.1. GTDB lineage: Bacteria > Pseudomonadota > Alphaproteobacteria > Rhizobiales > Xanthobacteraceae > Z2-YC6860. Next base: position 31,966 of record JAPLPD010000111.1, read on the forward strand.
TGTGGCCAATCGGCGCCATGCTGCTTGCGCTGGCGGCCATCGACAATCTGACGCTCACGCGGCTGTCGCGCGGGGTATTGGCGGCGTTCGCGCTGCGACTGGGATTTGTATTTCTCGCCATCGGGCTGCCCGGCTTGTTTGTCACCGTTATCAAGCGGCTGATCGGCCGCGCCCGGCCGTTCGTCCGGGGGGATGACGTCTGGGCTTATGTGCCGTTCAGCTGGCACCCGGCCTACGCGAGTTTTCCTTCCGGGCACGCCACCACGGCCTTCGCGGCACTGGTCGCCATAGGCGCGTTATTCCCCCAGGCGCGGGCGCTGATGTGGATTTATGCCGTCCTGATCGGGCTCAGCCGGGTTGTGGTCACGGCCCACCACCCGAGCGACGTCATCGCGGGGGCGATCTTCGGCGCGATAGGGGGGCTTCTGGTGCGCAACTGGTTTGCCGCCCGCCGTCTGGTATTTGCCGTCCGGACGGATGGTTCCGTGCGCCCGATGCCGGGACCCAGCATCTGGCGCATCATCAAAGCTGTTGCCCGCCGCCCGCTCTCTGCCTAGAAGGCGGCATGAGCGTCGAACCCATCTCTCCGCCCGCGGTTTCCGTCGTCGTTCCGGTCCGGAACGAGGCGGAGAATATTGCCCCGCTGGTGGCCGAAATCGCCGCCGCGCTGGCTGGCCGGCCGTTCGAGGTGATTTATGTCAACGACGGCTCGACCGACGGGACCGCCGCCGAGCTGACCCGGTTGAAGCTCCTGCATCCCTGGCTTCGCCAGGTGCGGCACGCGCAATCCTGCGGGCAATCGTCGGCGCTGCGCAGCGGCATGGCGGCGGCGCGGGGGCGGATCATCGTCACCCTCGACGGCGACGGCCAGAACGACCCGGCTTTCCTGCCAAAGCTGATCGCGCCACTGGAACAGAGCGGCACGCGCGTCGGTCTGGTCGCCGGTCAGCGCGTCGGCCGCCAGGCCACGTCGTTCAAACGCTTCCAGTCACGTTTCGCTAACGCCGTGCGCGGCGCGCTGCTGCGCGACGGCACGCGCGACTCCGGCTGCGGGCTCAAGGCTTTTCCTCGCGATCTCGGTTTGTCGCTGCCATATTTCGACGGACTGCATCGTTTTCTGCCGGCGCTAATCCGGCGCGAGGGCCGCGACGTTGCCTATGTCGATGTGGTGGACCGGCCGCGCCAGCATGGCGTTTCGAACTATGGATTTTGGGACCGGCTGTGGGTCGGGATTCTCGACCTTTGCGGCGTGTGGTGGCTGATCCGCCGCAGGAAGCGCGTACCGGACGTTTCGGAGGTGTGAATGATCGGTGATCTGGCCCATGTCGTCGGCGGGTATCTTCACGACGTGTTCGTCGTCAAGCTCGACTGGTGGGTGATCCTGGGGTTGATCGCGCAGGCTTTGTTCACCGCGCGCTTTGTCGTGCAGTGGATCGCCTCCGAACGCGTTGGCAAGAGCGTGATACCTGTTGCGTTCTGGTGGTTCTCGATCGGCGGCGGATTGTTGCTGTTCGTTTATGCGCTTTACCGCCGCGACCCTGTGTTCATTCTCGGACAGGGCTTCGGCGTGTTCGTCTATCTGCGCAATCTCTATTTCGTCCTGCGCGAGCGAAAGCAGGCAACCGCGTAGTCATTTTGCCGACAACAGCATTGGTGGGCGTTTGCTGACCCATTGGCTGGCTTGATCGTAGGCATGGGCGAGCTGCAGGCACGCCAACTCGCCGTGATTCGGTCCCATGATTTGCAGCCCCATGGGCAGGCTGTTCTCGCCAAAGCCGATCGGGATGCTGAGCGCCGGGCAACTCGACATTGTGACCGGGATCATAAGCTCCATCCACCGGTGGTAGGTTTCCATCGTTTTACCGGCGATCGTCTTCGGCCAGTCGGTGCCGGCGTCGAACGGGAAAACTTGGCTCGACGGCATCACCAGATAGTCGTAGCGATCGAAGAAGGCGCGCACCGCCTGATACCAGGCCGTGCGGACGGCGTTGGCGTCGTAAATATCGTAGGCCGCTAGCTTCGCGCCATTCTCGACCTCGAATTGCGCCTCGGGCTTCATCAGCGCGCGCTTGGCCGGATCGTCGTAATAGGCTTTCAACGCCGAGCCGGACTGCCACGCGCGTAAAACCTTCCAGTTCTGCCAGACCCGCTCGATGGGATAGTCGGGCACCGCCTCTTCGACGGTGCAGCCGAGCGACTCAAAAACCTTCAGGGCCGACCGGCAGAGATCGAGAATGCCCGCCTCGAATGGCAGGTGACCGCCGAAATCGGCCGCCCATGCAACACGGACGCTTTTGAAGTCACGCTGCAACGATCCTGCGAATTGCGTCGGGTCCTGCCGGTTCGAGAGCGGCGCGCGCGGATCGTAGCCGGCTTGTACGGACAGCAGCGCGGCAAGGTCGGGCACGTTGCGTGCCATCGGTCCCGGCGTGCCCATGATGGCGTAGAAAGCGTCGGCCGCATTGGCCGGCACCCGGCCGAACGACGGGCGGAAGCCGAACACGTTGTTGTAGGCAGCGGGATTGCGCAGCGAACCGCCGTGATCGGTGCCGTCGGCGACCGGCAGCATATGCAGCGCCAGCGCCACGCCCGCGCCGCCGCTCGATCCGCCCGCGGTCTTCGACTGGTCGTAGGCATTCAGCGTGCGCCCGAACACATCGTTGTACGTGTTGGAGCCGAGCCCGAACTCCGGAGTATTGGTTTTGCCGATGATGATTGCGCCGGCGCGTTTGACGCGCTCGACGTGGATCGCGTCGGCGGTGGGCACGAAGTCCTTGAAGATGCGCGATCCCTGCGTGGTGCGGATGCCCTTGGTGGCGGTCAGGTCCTTGATCGCCTGCGGCAGGCCATGCATCCAGCCACGGTCCTCGCCGCGCGCGAGCTCGCCGTCGCGCGCCTTCGCCTGCGCCAGCAGATCGCCGCGCTCCTGGAGCGAGACGATGGCGTTGACCGTCGGATTGAGTGCGTCGATGTGGTCGAGATAAGCGTCCATCACTTCGACGCAGGAAATGCACTTGTCGTGGATCGCGCGCGACAGCGCCAGCGCATCCATCATGACGATGCCGGAGGGTTTGTGCATCTATTTCGCAACCGCCAAGGCGGCAAAGCCGCGTTCCAGGTCCGCGATCAGATCGCCAGCGTCTTCGAGACCGATGTGGAAGCGCACCGCGGGCCCACCCGGCGACCATTGGGTTGCGCTGCGATAGCCGGTCACACCGTAAGGAATGGCTAGACTCTCGTAGCCGCCCCATGAGGCGCCGAGGCCATAAAGCGTCAGCGCGTTGAGGAAGGCGAACACGGCCTTCTCGGGCACAGGCTTTAGAATGATCCCGAACAGGCCGCAGGCGCCGGTGAAGTCGCGCTTCCAGATGTCGTAGCCCGGCGCGCCTGGCAGCGCCGGATGAAGCACCCGCAGTACCTCCGGGCGCTGCGCCAGCCACTCGGCGACCTTGAGGCCGGATTGGTGATGCTGTCGCAGCCGCACAGCCAGCGTGCGCAGGCCGCGCAGCGCCAGGTTCATGTCATCGGGCCCGACGCACAGGCCCATCGTGAATACCGTGTCCTTGAGGCGTTGCGCCGTTTCTTTGTTGGCGGAGACGGTGCCGAGCATCACGTCGCAATGACCGCCGATGTATTTGCTCCCGGATTGGATCGACAGGTCGACGCCCTTTTCCAGCGCCTTAAAATGCAGCGGGCCGGCCCAGGTGTTGTCCATCAGCACCAGTGCGTTGTTGCTGTGCGCCGCCTCCGCGATGGCCGGAATGTCCTGCATCTCGAATGTCAGTGAACCGGGCGCCTCGGTGTATACCGCGCGGGTGTTAGGCTGCATCAGTGCGGCGATGCCTGAGCCGATCAGCGGGTTGTAATATGAGGTGGTCACCCCATAGCGTTGGAGCATTGTGTCGCAGAACGTCCGGCCTGGCCCGTATATGCTGTCAGTGGCCAGGACGTGATCGCCGGACTTCAGCACCGAGAGCAGGGCGGTGGATATCGCGGCGAGCCCGGATGGCAGCAGAGCCACCGCCGCGCATTCCGGCCCCTCGACGCTCTGAATGGCCTTTTCGAGGGCTTCCGATGTTGGAGTCCCGAGACGGCCATAGAAATAGGGCCCGTTGCTGGCGAGATAGTCCTCGGCGGTCCGATAAAGCACGGTGGAGGCGTGGTAGACGGGTGGATTCACGTATCCGTGATGCGCGTGCGGGTTGCGGCCCCCGATGGTGACCCTGGTCTCCGCCTTCAAGACGGCGTCTGCGTGCGTATTGCCTTCGGCCTTGGTCATCGAACAGTTCCAGCTTTCAGCTCATTTACGGCGTTGGCCGAGACGATCGCAACCCCTTGACCTGACGGCCCGCCCGTTCTGTGATGGCTTCTACTGAGGGGATCGGTGGGTCAGGTAATGTCCGCGCTCGAGGCGCAAGGCGCCGGCCCGTGTTTTGGAGTTCAGGCCATGAAAAGCTTTGTAGTTCGCGCGGTGTTGGCGGGTGCCCTTGCGATCGCCGCATCGGCTGCGTCGGCCCAGACCCTGAACACGATCAAGCAGCGCGGGGTGCTCAACTGCGGCTCGAACGGCACGCTCGCCGGTTTCGGCCTGCCGGACTCGCAAGGCCGCTGGACCGGCCTCGATGTCGATTTCTGCAAGGCTCTGGCGGCCGCCATCTTCAACGACGTGACCAAGGTCAAGTTCGTTCCGCTGAACACGAAGGACCGTTTCACCGCGTTGCAATCGGGCGAAGTCGATGTGCTGGCGCGCAACACCACCTGGACTTCGTCGCGTGATACGTCGCTGGGGCTCAATTTCAGCGTCGTCAATTATTTCGACGGCCAGGGTTTCATGGTGCGGAAGTCGTTGAAGCTCAATTCGGCGCTTGAGTTGGGCGACGCCGCGGTTTGCGTTCAGCAGGGCACGACGACCGAACTCAACCTTGCCGACTACTTCCGTGCCAACAAGATGAAGCTCAAGACCGTCACCTTTGCCACCGCGACTGAGGCGCTGAAGGCCTATGACGCGGGCCGCTGCGATGCCTACACCACCGACGCCTCCGGTCTTGCCGGCGAGCGCTTGCGGCTGGCCCAGATCGACGACCACATCATCCTGCCGGAGATCATCTCCAAAGAGCCGCTCGGGCCGGCGGTGCGCCACGGCGATGACCAGTGGTTCGACATCGTCAAGTGGACGCACTACGCCATGGTCAACGCCGAGGAGCTAGGCATTACGCAGGCCAATGTCGATGATCAGAAGAAGTCCGACAATCCCGACATCAAGCGTCTGTTAGGCACCGAGGGCAAGCACGGCGAGGGGCTCGGCCTGAGCGACGACTGGGCGTACCGCATCATCAAGCAGGTCGGTAATTACGGCGAGGCGTTCGAGCGTAACGTAGGGCAAGGTTCGACTTTGAAGATCGCCCGCGGGCTGAATGCGCTGTGGAACAAGGGCGGACTGCAATTCGCTCCGTCGGTTCGCTGAGCGGCCTATGGCCGCGGTCGAGCCCACCAGACCGAAAGCGCCGCTGATCTACAATCCGCAGGCCTGCAGCATCGCCTATCAGGTCCTGCTATGCGCGGCGATCGTGTTCCTGGCGTGGAGCGCGATCCACAACGCGGCCGAGAACTTGGCCCGCGCCAAGATCGCGTCCGGGTTCGGCTTCTGGGACAACACCGCAGGATTCGATATCAGCCAGACGTTGATCCAATACGCGACCACATCAAGCTATGGACGCGCCTTTTGGGTAGGCCTGATCAACACGCTGCTGGTCGCCGCTCTCGGCATCGTGCTCGCGACGATCCTCGGGTTCCTGATCGGCATCGCGCGGCTGTCGAAGAACTGGCTCTTGTCGCGCATGGCCTCCTTTTATGTCGAGACCATCCGCAACATCCCGTTACTGTTGCAGTTGCTGTTTTGGTACAACGCCGTCCTCAAGGCGCTGCCGGGTATTCGCGAAAGTTTGGCGATACCGGGCGGCGGTTTTTTGAACAACCGGGGCCTGTTCCTGCCGCAGCCGATTTTCGAGTCGGGCTCCGGGATCGCATTGGTCGCGCTCGCCGCGGGCATTGCAGCGTCCATCGCCTATGCAGTCTGGGCGAAGCGCCGGCAGATGGCGACTGGACGGCAAGCGCCGGTACTTTGGGTAGGGCTCGGCCTTATGGTCGTTATGCCGCTCGCCGTGCTCGCGCTCTCGGGCTTTCCTGTGACCTTCAACTATCCGGAAGCCGGACGGTTCAATATTCGCGGCGGCATTGAGATTTTGCCCGAGTTCATGGCGCTGCTGTTTGGGCTTTCGATCTACACCGCGGCGTTCATCGCCGAGGTGGTGCGCGCCGGTATTACGTCAGTGGTGAAAGGGCAGACCGAGGCTGCTTATTCGCTTGGACTACGGCCTGGTGCGACCCTGCGCCTTGTGGTGATCCCGCAGGCGATGCGGGTGATTATCCCGCCGCTCACCAGCCAGTATCTGAACATCACCAAGAATTCGACGCTCGCGGTTGCGATCGGATACCCGGACCTTGTCCAGATATTCGCGGGGACCGTGCTCAACCAGACCGGCCAGGCGGTCGAGGTTATCGTGATCACCATGGCGGTCTATCTCACGATCAGTCTGGTCACGTCGGGACTGATGAACCTTTACAACCGTCGTATTTCTCTGGTCGAGCGATGAGCGACATTGCAACGACCACCGACGCTGAACTGATGGAGGGTCCGGCCTTTGTCCGTGGCCAGCCGTTGGCCCCGTTGCCGCCGCCGATCAAGGAGGGTGGCGCAGTTGGCTGGATGCGCAAGAATCTTTTTTCCGGCGTCCTCAACATCGCGCTCACTATCGTGTGCGCGGCGCTGATCGTCTGGATCGTGCCGCCGCTGATCAAATTTCTGGTGATCGACGCGGTGTGGAATGGATCGGGCCGCGCCGATTGTCTGCAGCAGCCTGGACAGCCGGAGATCGGCGCCTGCTGGGCTTACGTCTTTGATAAGATCAGCTTCTTCACTTATGGCTTCTACCCGATTGGCGAGCGCTGGCGCGTCGATGTGTTCTTTGCGTTGCTGACGATCGGGGTGGGGTGGATGGCGTGGCTGAACGCGCCGCGCCGCGACATTTGCATGATCTATTTCTTCATCGTGCTGCCGGCCGCGTCGCTGATCCTGCTGCTGGGCTGGCCGCCGATCGGCCTGCCGAAGGTTGCGACCACCCAATGGGGCGGCGTGCTGGTGACCGTGGTGGTGGCCTCCGTCGGCATCGTGTTCTCGCTGCCGATCGGCATCGTTTTGGCGCTCGGTCGTCGCTCGAAAATGCCCGCGGTGAGGCTGTTCTCGGTGATGTTCATCGAGTTCGTGCGCGGCGTACCGCTGATCACGGTGCTGTTCATGGCAAGCGTCATGCTGCCGTTGTTCGTGCCGGACACCTGGTCGCCGGACAAGCTGTTGCGCGCGCTGGTCGGTGTCTCGCTGTTCGCGGCGGCCTATATGGCGGAGGTGGTGCGCGCCGGCCTGCAGGCGATCCCGAAGGGGCAGTTCGAGGGCGCCATGGCGGTGGGGCTGGGCTACTGGCAGACCATGCGTTTCATCGTCCTGCCGCAGGCGCTGAAGATCACCATTCCGAACATCGTCAACACCACGATCGGGCTGTTCAAGGACACCACGCTGGTGTTCATCGTCGGCATCTTCGACTTCCTGATGACGGTGGAGGCCGGCCGCGGCGACCCCGCCTGGGCGACGCCGGTGACCAGCACCACCGGCTACGCGTTCGCCGCGATCTTCTATCTGGTGTTCTGCTACGGCATGTCGCGCTATGCGCGGTTCGTCGAGGCCCGGCTCGCCGCGGGCGACCGGCGATAAGGAGCGCAAATGGCATTGGCAAACTCTGCACTGAAGCCCGCGCCGCTGAAAACCGGCGTCGCCGTGGACATGATCGGCGTGCACAAGTGGTACGGCGACTTTCATGTGCTGCGCGACATCAACCTGCGCGTCACCAAGAGCGAACGCATCGTGATTTGCGGGCCGTCCGGGTCCGGCAAGTCCACCATGATCCGCTGCATCAATCGGCTGGAGGAGCATCAGAAGGGCAGCATCATCGTCGATGGCACTGAGCTTGCCAACGACCTCAAGAAGATCGACGAAGTGCGCCGCGACGTCGGCATGGTGTTCCAGCATTTCAATCTGTTCCCGCACTTGACCGTGCTGGAAAACCTCACGCTGGCGCCGATCTGGGTGCGCAAGCAGCCGAAGAAGGAAGCCGAGGAGATCGCGATGCATTATCTGCAGCGCGTCAAGATCCCCGAACAGGCCGGCAAGTTCCCCGGACAACTCTCCGGTGGCCAGCAGCAGCGGGTGGCGATCGCGCGGGCGCTCTGTATGAACCCCAAGATCATGCTGTTCGACGAGCCTACCTCGGCGCTTGATCCGGAGATGGTCAAGGAGGTGCTCGACACCATGGTGCAACTCGCCGAAGACGGCATGACCATGCTGTGCGTTACCCACGAGATGAGCTTTGCGCGGCAAGTGGCCAACCGCATCGTATTCATGGACGAGGGGCAGATCGTCGAGGTGAACGAGCCGAAGGCATTCTTCGACAATCCGCAGCACGAGCGGACCCGGCTGTTCCTGAGCCAGATATTGCATTGAGGCGGCCGGGCGGGCGAGGCGGGCCGCGTGCGGAAATCCTGGCAGTCAATCTATTCATCGCGCATCGCTCGGTCGGCCAGCGGCCGACAAGCCAGCGGCGAATGAACCGATGACCGAACTGATCATTGGCTCTGCCGTTACATTGCCGAGAAGCTCAATGCGCCAGCGGGCCGCTGGCCTTCTTCCAGGCGTCGATGCCGCCCTGGATGTGGCAGGCGCTGCAGAGCCCCGCGTCCTGCGCGGCCTGCACAGCCATCGCCGAGCGTTCGCCGAACGCGCAGTAGAACAGCAGCCGCTTGCTGGTGGCCTTCGCAAGCTCGTGCAGCATGCCACCGCTGGCGATGGTTTCCTGCAGGCTCGGGTAGGGCACATGCAGCGAACCGGGGATTGTGCCGTGCCGCTCGCGCTCGGTGCGCTCGCGGAGATCGATCAGCGCCACATCCGGCTTGCCGATTAGCGCCATCGCATTGGTCACCGACAACGCCCAGCCGCGCCGTGCGATCTCCTCCTGGTGCAGACCGACCTTCATGTTGGCCGGCACCGCCACATCCATCATCTTCGGATTGGCAAGCTTGAGGTTGTTCATCAGGGCGACGTATTCGTCCATCGACTTGACCTGAAGCCGCGGGTTGTAGGCTTTCTCTTCGCCAATTGTGGAGACGGTGTCGCCTTTGTAGTCGTGGGCCGGATAGACCAGCGTTTCGTTCGGCAGCTTGAGCAGCCGGCCGAACAGCGACTCGTATTGCTGGCGCGGGTCGCCATTCTGGAAATCGGTGCGGCCGGTGCCGCGGATCAGCAGTGTGTCGCCGGTGAACACCCGGTCCGGCATCATGAAGCTGTAGGAATCGTCGGTGTGGCCGGGCGTGTAGATCACGTCGAGGGCGAGCCCTTCGATGGTCAACTGTTCGCCATCGGCGAGCCGCATCGAAACGACATCGGCCTTGGTCTGCTCGCCCATCACGGTGATGCAATGGGTCTTGTCGCGCAACGCGCCAAGACCGGTTATGTGGTCGGCGTGCATATGGGTGTCGACCGCCTTCACCAGCTTGAGGTCGAGTTCCCGCACCAACGACAGATAGCGATCGACCTTTTCCAGCACCGGGTCGATGATCAGCGCCTCGCCGCCGCGGCGGCTGGCGAGCAGATAGGAATAGGTGCCGGAGGTTTGATCGAACAACTGGCGGAAGATCATGGGCCAATTCTCCAGCTTCGATGCAGGCGAAAGGATAGCGCTGGCGGCCTGGTCACTCCAGATAGATCATCTTTCGTGAGGTGCCGCCGTCCACCACGAAATTGGCGCCGGTGACGAAACCGGACTTCTCCCGGTCAAGCAGGAACGCGACGATTTCCGCTACGTCCTGCGGCTTTCCCACGCGTCCCACCGGATGCTGGGTGTGGTCTTTGCGCTTGAGCTTGGCGTACTCGCTGGTGGCGATCCAGCCCGGACTCACGCAATTGACGCGGATGTCCGGGCCGAGGCTGACCGCAAGCGAGTGGGTCAACGCGAGCAGCCCGCCCTTGGAGGCCGAATAGGATTCCGTGTTGGGTTCCGACATCAGTGCCCGCGTCGATGCGATGGTGACGATCGAACCCTTGGAGGAGCGGAGCGCGCGCTGGGCCGCGCGCGCCAGCAGGAAGGTCGCCGTCAAGTTGATGTCGAGGACGCGCCGCCAGTCTTCCAGAGAAAGCCGCCGGATCGGACGGCGGAGCATGATGCCCGCGTTGGCGACAACCGCATCGAGCCGGCCGAACCGATCGAGCGTCTGCCGCACCGCGTCGGCCACCGTGTCCTCGTCGGCAACGTCACCCTCGATGGTCAGCGACGACCGCGCCCAGCCGCGGAACTGCTGCACCAGGCTCGTTTTCGGCAGGTCGAAGGCGGCGACGCACCAGCCGGCGTCGAGCAGGTGGTGCGAGATGGCCCGGCCGATCCCGTTCGCGGCTCCGGTCACAAGCGCGACCGGCCGGTTCGGTTTTGCCGCCACGCGTGCCCCCGCCCGCGCCATCCTAGTCTTTCGTCGCAATCGGCAGGTCTGGCCGTCCGCCCCATTCGGTCCACGAGCCGTCGTAAAGCGCCGTGGGCGTCTTGCCGATGGCGTCGAGGGCAAACCACAGGGTTGCCGCGGTGACACCCGAGCCGCAACTCGTGATGATCGGCTGGTCGAGATCGACGCCGCCGGCGATGAATTTTTCCTTGATCTTGTCCGGTGCGATCAGCCGCCCGTTTTCGATCAAACCGGTCACCGGCACGTTCTTGGCGCCGGGCATGTGGCCAGAGCGAATACCCGGCCGCGGTTCGACGTCCTCGCCACGGAAGCGGCTGGCCGGCCGCGCGTCCACCACCTGGGCGGATTTGTCGATCAGTGCCAGATGCACGTCGTCGGCGTTGGCGACCACCCGCGTGTTCAATTCGGACTGGAATTTCCGGGGCGTGCGCTGGGCCGGGCCGGTCTCGACCGCGCGGCCTTCGGCCTTCCACTTCGGCAGTCCGCCATCGAGGATATAGACCTTCTTGGCGCCGAAAATCTTGAACGTCCACCACACCCGCGGCGAGCCGCCGAGGCCCGTGCCGTCATAGATCACGATGGTGTCGTCGCGGTCGATGCCGAGCGCGCTCACGTCCTTATCGAATTGGGTCGTCCCTGGCAGCATGTGCGGCAGGTCAGAGGAATGGTCGGCGATGGCGTCGATGTCGAAGAACGCCGCGCCGGGAATATGGCCAGCGAGAAACTCCTCCTTCGCATTGCGCTTGAGCGCGGGCAGGTAGAACGAGGCATCGACAATGCTGATTTCGGGCTCGCCCATGCGGGCGGCCAGCCATTCGGTGGTGACCAGATTTTTGCTGGCAGGGGGGTGGGGTTCGGGCATTTGGCGCTCTCACTTTCCTCGATGCAGACTACACCAACGCCATCCGCCCGCAGCGGTTCAATTCCTGCCTTTTTTGGCCTGGAGGGGGCGAAACCCCACCGAATCGGGCTGCTTGCGGTGGCCCCTGAGGCCGTCCCGGAATTGGCGGCTGCTTCCGCCTAGATTGTCTCGAATGGAATTTTGAGGCTCGATTTTTTCTCTAGCCAGGCCGGGACCGGTAGTTTTTTCGACCGCAGAAACTCCGGGTTGAACAGCTTCGACTGGTAGCGCGTTCCGGAATCGCAGAGCACGGTGACGATGGTTTTGCCGGGCCCCAGGTCCTTGGCCAGCTGGATGGCGCCGGCCACATTGATGCCGGACGAACCTCCGAGGCAGAGCCCCTCGTGCTCCAGCAGATCGAAGATGATCGGCACGGCCTCCTCGTCGGGGATGAGGTAGGGCTTGTCGACCGTGATGTCGTCGATGATCGGGGTGACGCGGCCGAGCCCGATGCCTTCGGTGATTGAGCCACCGTCGGTGGATTTGGCGAGGCCGGTGGAGAACAGATTGTACATCGCGGCCCCGCGCGGGTCGGCGACGCCGATCACGATGTCCTTTTTCTTTTCACGCAGAAATATCGATGTACCGGCGAGCGTGCCGCCGGTGCCGACCGAGCAGATGAAGCCATCGATCGTGCCGCCCGTCTGTTCCCAGAGTTCCGGACCAGTTGAGAGGTAGTGAGCCAGGCGGTTGTCGCGGTTGTTCCACTGATCGGCGAACAGCACGCCGCTTTTTTCGGTCTTGCGAAGGTTGTCGGCGAGGCGGCGCGCGACGTGCTGGTAATTGTCGGGATTGCTGTAGGGCAGGGCGGGCACCTCGACCAACTCGGCGCCGCAGAGCCGCAGAATGTCCTTCTTTTCCTGGCTCTGGGTGTTGGGGATGACGATGACGGTGCGGTAGCCGCGCGCGTTGGCGACCAGCGCCAGTCCGATCCCGGTGTTGCCGGCTGTGCCCTCGACCACGAGGCCGCCGGGCTTGAGGTCGCCGCGTTTCTCGGCCTCCAGGATCATCTGGCGGCCGGGGCGGTCCTTCACCGAACCGCCTGGATTCATGAATTCGGCCTTGCCCAGAATGGTGCAGCCGGTTGCCGCCGAGGCGCGCTCGAGCTTGATCAGCGGTGTGTTGCCGATGGCTTCGACGACTCCGTCGCGGAATGACATGGGTGTTTCGCCTGTTACGAGACGCCGAAACGTAGTGGACCGCCTGTCTGGCGACAAGACCGCGCGATTGTCTGCGCGATTGTGCCGCGCGATTGTGGGGAAGTTCATGCTATCGGCACGCGGGACGGCAGCAACAGACGCGCGGAGGATGAGTTGGGACGGCGCTTGCGTTCTGTGGCGCCGCGAAACCGCTGGCGTCAGGTGGCGTTGGACTTGAGGCCGGAGAAGGCTTTCAAAGCGCGCTCCCGAGCGGCGCGATGCTCGACGATGGGGGCCGGATAAGCCGTTCCGAACAGCGTGCCGCCGTCGGCCGCCTCGGGCACGAAGGTGTCCACATACGCGCCCTTCGGATCGAATTTCTCCGCCTGGATCGCGGGATTGAACACGCGGAAGTAGGGCGCGGCGTCCGCGCCGCAGCCGGCCACCCATTGCCAGCCCGCCGGATTGTTGGCGGCGTCCGCATCGACCAGCGTATTCCAGAACCACTGCTCGCCCGCGCGCCAGTCGATCATCAGATGCTTGACCAGGAACGACGCCACCACCATGCGGACGCGGTTATGCATCCAGCCGGTTTGCCAGAGCTGGCGCATGCCGGCATCGACCATCGGATATCCGGTCTGGCCCCGCTGCCAGGCGCGCAACGCCTTGTTGTCCGTGCGCCAGGGAAAGCGGTCGAAGCGCCGGTCGATGTTGCGGGTGGCGAGATCGGGATACTGGTGCAGCAGATGATAGGCGAACTCGCGCCAGCCGATCTCCGAAAGAAACTTTTCCAAGTCCGCCGCGCGCGGGCGAAGGCCACGGCCGGAGCCGGCTGCGATCTGGGCGGCGTGCCATATCTGGAACGGGCTGATCTCGCCGAAGCGCAGATAGGGCGACAGCCGCGACGTGCCGGGGAGGTCCGGACGGTCGCGCTGCGTGGCGTAGCCCGCAAGCTCTTTGTCGAGGAATTCGGCAAGCCGCTCCTGCGCGCCGGTTTCGCCACGCGTCCAGCTTTCGCGCATCCCTGCGGCCCAGTCGGGCTGTTCCGGTTCGAGTTTCCAGCTCGCGAGATCGTCCGATGGGAGGCCGTGCACGCCATCGATGCGCTTTGGCGCGGGAAGGGGCGCGCGCGGCGGGCCGAGCGTCTGCGCGGTGCGCCAGAACGGCGTGAAGACCTGCAACGGGTTTCCGCTTTTGCCGAGGATTGGCGGATCGTGAAGCAGTGCCGCCTGGAAGGTGCGGACCGCGACGCCGCGTGTGGCGAGGCTGTTCGCCAGCGTTTCGTCGATGGCAGCACCGGCGTCGTGGCGGCGGTTCCAATGGACGGCGTTGGCGCCGCTGTTGGCGGCCACCGATGCGACGACCTGCGCCGCCGGCCCCCGCCGTAAAACCAAGCTCGCGCCGCGTTGCTCCAACGACCGGACGAGGGCGCGAAGCGATCCCGCCAGCCACCAGCGCGCCGCGCCGCCCAGCGGGCGGATGCCCGGCGTTTCGTCCAGCACATAAAGGCAAACGAGCGGACGGCCGGACTGGACCGCTTCCGCCAGCGCCGGATGGTCGGCCACCCGCAGATCGTCGCGGAACCAGACGATCGTCGGGGCGGTGTCGCTGCGCGGGTGGTCGGCCATACGGTGCTGTCGGATTGGGGGGGAATGAACTCATTACGTCGATTGTGCCGGATCGGTTCACCCGGCATCACATTTCAACCACTTCGAAACCATAGCGCCGGCGATCGGCGCTTTTCGCACCTGCGTTCACTGACTCTTTCACACGCCACGGCTAGGAATCGCTGCGGTACGGCGGGCGTGTGCGCTGGCCTGGCCCCGCGCGGATAGGATGATGGCACTCGACGTCAACACTCTGTTCCTGGTGACCATTTACGTCGAGGCCATGCTCGGCCTGCTGCTGCTGTTCGCCTGGGTCCAGAATTCCGGCATCCACGCCGTCGCATGGTGGGGCTGCGCCCACTTGCTGCGGGCGGCGTCCATTGTCCTGTTCGGCATGTACGGTTCGGTGTCGGATGCGATTTCGATCGACCTCGCCAACGCCATCCTGTTCACCGCCTTTGCGCTGACCTGGTCGGGCGCGCGCGTGTTCAATGGCCGGGCGCCGGAGCCGATGTATATCGTCGGCGGCGCGATCCTTTGGATTCTACTGACCCATACATCGTCGCTTTTCGAGTCTCTTGACGCAAAGGTGCTGCTCGCCTCGGGCATCATCTGCGCCTATACGTGGGCGACCGCCTATGAATTCTGGCACGGCCGGGGCGAACCGCTCGTCTCACGCTGGCCGGCGATCTTCATGCTGTTCGCCCACGGCGCGCTGTTCCTGCTGCGCACTCCGCTCGCCCAAGTCCTGCCGTGGTCGCCGTCCAGCCAAGTGTTCGACAGCGTGTGGCTCACGGTGCTGAGCTTCGAGGCGCTGCTGTTCACCATCGCCATCGCCTTCATCCTGCTCGCCATGGCCAAGGAGCGCACCGAAATGCGCCACAAGACCGCGGCGCTGATCGATCCGCTCACCGGTATCGCCAACCGCCGCGCCTTCCTTGAAGACGTGATGGTGATGGCCAAGCGCCAGCAGGTGGAGCACCGGCCGGCCGCGGTGCTGCTCGCCGACCTCGATCACTTCAAGTCAATCAACGACCGCTTCGGTCATGCCGTCGGCGACCGCGTGTTGCAGATATTTGCCGCCACCGCTTGCTCCAAGCTCAGCTCTGCCGATCTGATCGGACGGCTTGGCGGCGAGGAGTTTGTTATCGTTGTTTACGATGCAGGGCGCGACCAGGGCCTCGCCATCGCCGAACGAATCCGGATGGCATTCGAGGACACAGCGTCCGACGTCGAAGGCCGATCGGTCGGCGGTACCGTCAGCATGGGCGTGGCGATCGCCGATATGAATCTGTTCGACATTCCGGCATTGCTTCAGCAGAGCGACGAGGCGCTCTATTGCGCCAAGGAGCGCGGCCGGAACCGCGTCGAGGTGGCCTCGCTGCAAATGGTGCTCGATCGTGCCAACGAGGCGGAGGCGGAGGCGGGCCACGCCACGCCGAGGGTTGCGGCCAACGCGGCCTGACCCTTCGATTAATGCCCGTGTCACAGTCCGTTACATCTTGCTATGACACAGCATGATCGAGAGCATCGAAATCGAGAAATGCACCGGCTGCGGGGTCTGCGACGTGGTCTGCCCGGCCGATGTGATCCACATGGAAGCCCAGCCGGTCGCGGTTGAGATCGAGGGCTTGCGCCAGACTAAGCTCTTGCCGGTGATCAAGTTCCGCGAGCACTGCATCACCTGCTTCAGCTGCGAGATTTTCTGCCCGGAGCATATCGTCGATGTGCATCCGTCGGTCAAAAACCGTCCGCGACCATGGTGATCTGATGGACGGGACTTTGATCGATACCGACGTGCTGGTGGTTGGCGGCGGCGCCGGCGGCCTGATGGCGGCGCTCTCCGCTAAGCGAAATGGCCCGCCAGGCACCCGCGTCACCCTGGTCGATTCCTGGCTGATCGGCCGGACCGGCCACACTGCGTTTTCCAACGCCTGGACCATCGTCGCACTGCCGGGCGACGACGTCGACGGCATCCTGCATGAGATCGTTGCCGGCAATGACGGTATTGCCGACCAGGAACTTGTGCGGCAGTCGCTGATCGATTCAGCCGCGCGCCTTGCCGATTTCGAGGCGATGGGGATGCACTTCAGCCGCGACGAGGCTGGCGCTTATAAGCGGAGGCCGACCCGCGGCCTCGATCTTGCGCGGGTGATGTATCCCGAGGGCGGCGGTCTCGAATTCGCCTGGAAGCTCCGGCTGGCGCTCGAACAGGCGGGGGTGCAACTCCTCGATCGGCTGTTCATCACCGGCCTGATGCGCTCGGGTGGCGAACGCATTGTCGGCGCGGTGGGTATCAACAGCCGCAACGGGGAGTTCAACGTCATCAAGGCGCGGACGACCATCGTTGCCACCAACGCCATCACGTTCCGCTCGGGCTTCGTGCGCGACATCACGGGCACCGGCACGCTGCTGGCCTATCGGGCGGGCGCGAGCTTGCGCAACGCCGAGTTCTCCTACGTGCGCCCCGGCACGCCGAAGTTCTATTTCGAGGGCATCACCTTCGCCATCCAGGAGGGCGCGCGGTGGCTGAACGCCAAGGGCGAGGCGTTCATGGACGAGTACGAGCCGGAGTGGGGCGATCAGGCCGATGTGCCGCGCATCGCCAAGGCGATGGCGATGGAAAACCGCAAGGGCAACACGCCGCTCTATCTCGACATGTCGCCGATCCCCGATCACCTGCGGGACTATTTCATCCAGAGCAAAGTCAAATGGATGGACAACTTCTTCCGCAAGCTTGGCGACGAGGCGAAGACCGACATGTTCGGCAAGACGCCGTACTACGCGCTCAATCAGATGACCAAGATGGGCATCCGGACCGGTGCCGATTGCCGCTCCGACGTGCCGGGCCTGCTGTCGGCGGGGCTGGCGCAGGCCGGCTGCGCCAATCATTTCGCCGGTTTCCATATCGGACTTTGCGTCGGCAACGGCTGGATCGCGGGAAAATCGGCGATCGAGGATATGGACCGCCTGCCGCCGCCGTCGCTCGATGCCGCGGAGGTGAGGGCGCTGCACGCCGAGACGCAGG
The DNA here is from genome assembly GCA_026400395.1 of Alphaproteobacteria bacterium. Lineage (GTDB taxonomy): Bacteria > Pseudomonadota > Alphaproteobacteria > Rhizobiales > Xanthobacteraceae > Z2-YC6860. The sequence goes on from JAPLPD010000111.1 coordinate 49,258, forward strand.
CACCGCTGAAGGCGTCAGCGTCGGCGGAATCCGACCGGATCCTGCGCGACCTGCAGGGCGTGATGTTCGCTTACGACACCGGCATCCTGAAAAAGGAAGATCGTCTGCAGACGGCGCTCGATCGTGTCACGGTGCTGTCCGACGAGTTCAAGGAGATTGCGGCGCCGCACACCCACGAATTGGTGCGCCTCAAGGAGACCGAGGCGATGTTGCTGGCGGCGCATTTCATTCTCGCTGCCTCGCTCTATCGCACCGAGTCCCGCCTCAGCCACTTCCGCGAGGATCACGATCTCCGCGACGATGATAACTGGCTGGTGTGGGTCGATGTGGCCGAGGGCGGCAACGGGCCGTCGTTCAGCAGGACGCCGATCCCGACGCCTTATTGTCCGGTGACCTTGCCGCGAAGAAAGCCGTCACGCCTTGCGGCGAGTTCGCCGGTGGGCGGCGTCTAAGACAAAATCAGCGCGTGGTGACGATGAAATCGGTGTATTCGCCGGTTTCCTCGGACATCTTGTTGTCGGACACGATCAACGACGAGCCGGCCGTGATCAGCGAGGAAATGCGCTCCACCAGTTCCGGGGCCATGACTAGACGATCCAGCGCGGCGGCCGGGTTCGGCACCGGCGCTTCGACGTCCTTGACCGGCTCGGCGCGTCCCTTGCGTGGGGCGTTGGAGCCCTTGAGCTCGGCCATGCGCCGGTAACCGCTCGGGATCGACACCACGGTCCAGCGGAGGCCCTCGCCGGAGACCTTCATGCCCATGGCGGTGTAGACGTGCGTGCCTACGGGCTGGTCGGGGCGCTCGAAGCTGACCGGCGCGTCGAACAGCGGCTTCCAGCCTTGACGGACGTAGAGCTTGCTGTCCTTCAGGCTGACGAACACCGAGATCGGCCGCCCGTTGGCCTCGCGCACCGCGGCGGGCGGCATGGCCTTCGGACGTTCATCGATCATGATCGGCGCCGGAGCGGCGAGGGGGGCCGATTTGGCCTCGACGGCCACAGCGTCAACGGCCACGGCTTCGGCAGGCTTGATGTCAGCGGGTTTGGTCGCCGCGGACTTGATCTCTGACGGCACGGGCTCGGCAGTTACGGCCGCTTCGGCCTCCGCAGGCTTGACCTCCGCAGTCTCGGCTTCCGCAGTCTTGGTTTCTACAGGGCTGGCTTCCGCAACTTGGGCGTCGGTCGCTGCCGGCCGGGCTTCGGCCTGGCCGGAATTGTGCTCAGCGGATGAGGTGGCTTCGGCAACCAATTCCTTGGCGCTGCCGCCGGACCCGTCGGTGGACTTGGTCGCCTGCTCGGCCGCGGGCGCGTCGGCCGCAGGTTCGGTGACAACCGAGTTGGCGACGGCCTTGGCATCGTCGCCGGTGGCCGTCATGACCGCGATCGCGTTCGAAGCGTCGGCGGTCCTGACCTTGGCGACCGACGACGTGAACGCCGGTTCGGTCGCTACGACGGCGGGAAGGGGCGTCAGCGCGGGCGCGGCGGCGGCGGGCTTGGGCGCCGGAAGGGGCAGCGGCGGCGACTCCGCCATCTGCGGCTTCGGCACGAACAGCCGGGCATGGTCGAACTCGATCGGCGCAACCTCCGGCCGGGTGATGATCACCCGCGCGCCCATCTTGGTGGTCTTCCAGAGAAGCTGAGCGAAGTTTTCGGTCAGGCGGACGCAGCCGTGCGACGCCGGGTAGCCGGGCAAGGGCCCTTGGTGAAGCGCGGAACCCGACCAGGTGATGCGCTGCATGTACGGCATCGACGCGCCGTAGAGATTGGAGACGTGATGGCGGCTCTTCTGGATGATCGAGAACATGCCCATCGGCGTGGGGTGGCCGGGGGTTCCTGTGGAAACGGCCGTGCTTGCGATCGGGTTTCCGTCGGCGAACAGCGTCGCGCGCTGCTTGTCGATCGAAACGATGATGTGCAACGGCCCGGATGGAATGGGCGGCGACTTGTCGTTTTTGCTTTCATCGATCCGCGGCCGCGATTTGGGCTTCCGGACGACAGCCGGGCTGGGCGACGCAGCACTGCTGGAAAACCCTGGAAAATCCCAGGCTTTGACCTCAACGGGTCCGGCCGCCAGCAACGACGAAAGCGATATTCAGGCAATCAGCGCAGCGCGATTCATCGTCCAGTCTCCATCAACCCAAAGCGCCCGCACCGGCGGCAATTTAGCTCAGGTTTCCGGATTCACCAGTTGAAATTAGCCTCAATTCCCCAGGCATTTATGGGTGCTAACGGACTTGTGAGCGGATCTGAGGCATGAGCAATCAGCGGGTACGATTTGGTCCCGAATTGGGGCATGATAGGACGGCTCGCCACCACCAGCAGGACGCGCCATGAAATACCGCCGCTCGGAAGCCAAGGACCACGCCCGTGCCCACATGAAGGGCATCTGGGCCGCCGCGCTGATGCCCTACGCGCAGGATCTGTCGATCGACGAGAAGGGATTCCGCAAGAACCTGCGGCACTGGGTGGACGATCTCGGCATCGACGGCGTGTTCATCGCCGGCAAGCAGAGCGAGTTTTTCTCGATGTCGATTGCCGAGCGCAAGCGCTCCATGGAGATCGTCGTCGATGAGATCGGCAAGACGGCCGGCGTGATCGCCTCGTGTTCCGATCAGAACATGGACGTGGTGATCGATCTTGCGAAGCACGCCCAGGCAATCGGTGCGCCCTATATTGTGGTGCACGCGCCGGTGCTCCACTTCCTCGGCAAGCAGGACGAGACGCTCTACCAGTATTACAAAACGATCAGCGAGCAGGTCGACATCGGCATCGCCATGTGGAGCCACGAGGACTCCGGCTACCTGATGAGCCCGGAGCTTTGCGCTCGGATCGCCGAACTGCCGAACATTGTCGCCATCAAATACAGCGTGCCGCGCGAGATGTATGTGCGGCTGTCGCGGATGGTAGGCGACAAGATCCAGGTCAGCACGGCGTCGGAGGTCGAGTGGTTCGACAATATCGTCGAACTCGGCTGGCGGCTCTATCTGTGCTCGTCACCGCCGTATCTGTTCCAGACCAAGGTGGACCGCCGCATGCGCGACTACACCGATCTCGCGTTCAAGGGCGAGGTGGCGAAGGCGAAGGTCATCCGTGACAGTCTCAATCCGGTGCGCGAGGCGTTCCGCCGCACGCGGCCCGCCGAGAAGCCGCCGTCGCATTCGAAGTACTGGCAGGAGCTGATGGGCCAGGTCGGCGGCCGGGTGCGCCCGCCGATGCTCGAACTGACCGACGCGGAGAAGGAAGCCACGCGCAAGGCGTTCGAGACTTGCGGGTTGAAACTGCCTGGTACCGATGCGAAGCCGTCGGCGGCTTGAGGGCGATGATCATGCAAACCGGACGACTCAAGGCTTTTAACTTTCAGAAATGGATCGCCGAGAACGAACACCTGCTCAAGCCGCCGGTCGGCAACAAGAAGGTGTTCGAGGATGGTGAGATGACCGTGCAGGTGGTCGGCGGTCCAAACGAGCGCGCTGACTATCACGACGACCCGGTGGAGGAATTTTTCTACCAGCTCAAGGGCAACATGGTGCTCAAGGTCGGCGACAACGGCAATTTTTACGACGTGCCGATCCGCGAGGGCGAGGTGTTTCTTCTGCCTGCGCATGTGCGGCACTCGCCGCAACGGCCGCCGGGTTCGATCGGTCTCGTGGTCGAGCCGAAGCGCTACGACAGCGATCCATTCGATGCGTTCGAATGGTACTGCTTCGAATGCAATGCGCTGGTCCACCGCATCGAGGTAAAGGTCGAGCATCTCGTGCGCGAACTGCCGCCGCTCTACGAGGCATTCTTTGCCGACGAGGCGGCGCGCATTTGCAAGAAATGTGGTGCACTGCATCCCGGACGCAAGCCGCCGGCGGGCTGGGCGCAGTTTCCGGCCTGACCTACTGCGCCATATCGACAGCCGTGCTGATGCCCGGGCCTTCACCGGTGATGAGGACGATCACCTCCTCATCCTTGGCGCCGTCGTAGTGGACCTGTTTGCCGTAGTGGGTCACCGCGCCGCCGGGCTTGACGGCGATGGTCGCATCCTTGTCCCACTTGTTGCCGGTGCCGACATACCAGGTGCCTTGCAGCACGGTGATGAAGCGGTCGTTGGGATGGAAATGCGGCTTGGAGAAGTTGCCGGGTTTGAAGCGGTTCATCACCATGTAGAAGCCGGGCTTGCTCGGATCGCCGAACAGTACTTTCTGATTGGTGGGGGCGGCGCCGGTCGGATCGCGCCATTTCAGTTCGTCGGCCTGTCTGATGGCGATGGCTTTGGGGTCGAGTTCGGCCGCGGCGGCGGAACCGGCGAGCCCGGCGAGCAGCGCTGTGGCAATGAGGTGACGGGAAATGCGGCAAGAAGCGCCGTATGACATGATGCCCTCCCAGCGGTTTATTGTGGCCCGATCCGATGGCCTTGGCGGTCAGTCTAGCGCAAATCGCCGGACTTGGTGGCGCTTTGGCGCGTTGACAATTTGCGCGAAGCGAGCGCGAAATCGGCAACCGCCGCCGCGGTTCGAGCGGCAGGCGCACCGGGAGGATCGAATGATGAAGCGGCTTGTCGCAGCTGTTGTGGTGCTGGCCGGACTTTCGACTGCGGCTCTGGCGCAGCAGGACTATCCGAACCGAGTGATTAAGATCACCCAGGGCTTTCCGCCCGGCGGCAACGTCGACATCATCGCCCGTATCCTCGGCCATGAGATGGAGAAGGGTCTCGGCCAGTCGATGATCGTCGAAGCGAAGCCCGGTCTCGCCGGCGCACTGGCCGCCGAGACCGTGGCGCGCAGCGATCCCGACGGCTACAGCCTCTTGGTGCTGCCGAGCGCGCATCCGGCTTATGCGGCGCTGTCGAAATACGTGAAGTTCAAGGTGGTGGACGATTTCTCCTGGATTTCGGTCGCGAGCTTCTATCCGTTCATGATCGCGGTGAAAGCGGACTCGCGCTTCAAGACGCTCAAGCAGCTGATCGAGGAGGGGCGTAGCAAGCCCGGCGAACTGAAATACGGCTCGGCCGGCATCGGCTCGATCCTGCACACCACCGTCGAGTTGCTGGGCGTCGAGACCAAGACCAAGTACCTGCATATTCCCTATCGCGGGGAGGCGCCGGCGATCACCGCGCTGCTGCAGGGCGAGATCGACTTTATCGCCGCGACCACCGGGCCGATCAGCGCGCGCATCAAGGGCGGCGAGTTCCGCGCGCTGGCGGTGACCGGCAAGACGCGCTGGCGTGATTTCCCCGAGGTGCCGACCGTCGATGAATCCGGCATCCCGGGTTTTGAGGTGATCTCATGGACAGGCATGGCCGGGCCGGCGAACATGCCGAAGCCGATCGTCGATCGCCTCAATGCCGAGCTTCGCAAGGCGCTTGCCGTGCCCGACGTGAAGAGCAAGCTCGAGGCGATGGGCGGCGACGCGCGCGCCACCACGCCCGAGGAGATGAAGGCGCTTGTGCAGCGGCAATACGATCTGTGGAAGAGGCTCGCCGTCGAGGCGAACCTGTCCATCAACTAGCCGAGCGCATAAGCTGGAGCCCCGACAAGCCCTGAGGTCCGCCATGAACGCACCCATCAAACTGTCCACGATCCCGTTCGACGCCGCTCGCCTCGACAGGTTGATGGATGACGCTGGCATGGACGTGCTGATCGCCACCTCCAAGCACAACGTGCAGTACCTGCTTGGCGGACACCGCGCATTCTTCTTCGACTACATGGATGCGATGGGCCTGAGCCGCTATCTGCCGGTGCTGGTCTATGCCAAAGGTGCGCCCGAAAAGGCTGCCTATTTCGGCCACCGCCTGGAAAACTTCCAGCGCGAGAACAATCCGTTCTGGACGCCGGTGCAGTTGTGCAATTCGTCGGGCTCGCTCGACACCATGCAGAAGGCGATCGAGCACATCAAAAAGGCCGGCATCAAGACGCGCGGCATCGGCGCCGAGCTTTCGTTCCTGCCGGTCGATGCCGGCCATGCTCTGCAGAGCGCCTTCGCCGACAGCAAGTTGAGCGATGCTCTTTTCGTGCTGGAGCGGATGCGCGCGATCAAGACGCCCGATGAATTGAAGAAGCTCAAGATCGCGTCGGAGGCGGTGATCGAGTCGATGAAGGCGGTGATCGCCAAGCACGGTCCCGGCGCGACCAAGGCCGAGGTCACCGAGGCGTTGCGCCGGGAGGAAACCAACCGCGGGCTGACGTTCGAATATTGCCTGATCACGGCGGGCAAGTCGCTCAACCGCGCGCCGTCCGATCAGGTCTGGGGCGAGGGCGACATCATGTCGATCGACTCCGGCGGCAACTATCACGGCTACATCGGCGATCTTTGCCGGATGGCGATCCAGGGCGAGCCGGACCCCGAGTTGGAGGACATGCTGGGCGACATCGAAGCGATCCAGCGCGCCTCGATGAAGCCGATCAAGGCCGGCGCCATGGGCAGCGAGGTCTATGCGGCGGGCGAAGCGATGTTGGCCAGATCGAAGTACCACAACAACATGCATTTCCTCGGTCACGGCATGGGGCTCGTGAGCCATGAAGCGCCGCGGCTCACCGCCACCGGGCCGGTTCCCTATGACGACTATGACGCCCACCGGCCACTCGAAGCCGGCATGGTGATCTCGGTCGAGACCACGTTGGCTCACCCCAAACGGGGCTTCATCAAGCTCGAGGACACCGCAGTTGTGACCGAGCGGGGCTGCGATATCTACGGGGAGGGGGCCCGGGGTTGGAACCGGGCCGGAACCGCTGTGCACCACGCCTGACAGCGGAATAAGTCGCCTGCTCGGGGTTTAGCCATCCGGAGAGCAACATCTCCTCTTGAACAAGGCATGGTGTTCGGGGATGATTTTGCCAGCAGCAAAGCGACTCAGGCATCGGATGTCGGCGGCCTTCTCGGAGGATGGCCGGAGGCCGACGTGATGCCAAAGAGAAGTCGTGCTTTGGGGGTTAGGCGTCGATGATTGGTCTGGTTCGCCTCGCGCTGAGACGGCCGTACACTATGGCGATCGCCGGAATGCTCATCCTGCTGATGGGCTTCCTGTCGGCCCAGCGTATGGTCGTCGATATCTTCCCCAACATCGACATCCCTGTGGTCTATGTCGCGTGGAATTATCCGGGCCTGTCCGCCGAGGACATGGAGCGGCGGGTCGTTCTGGTCAGCGAGCGCTCATACTCGACCACGGTCAACGGCATCGAGCGCATCGAGTCGCTGTCGATCCCGGGGCTTGGCATTCTCAAGGTTTACTTCAATCCGGGGACCGATATCGGCGGCGCCATCTCGCAGATCAACGCGCAGAACAACTCCATCCTGCGCATCGCGCCGCCGGGCATCACTCCGCCGAGCATGATCCGTTTCAATGCCTCGAACGTGCCGGTGGTGCAGGTCACGCTCAACAGCAAGACCATTTCCGAGCAGCAGATCTTTGATTACGGCCTCAACTTCCTGCGCACGCGCCTGTTCACGATCCCGGGTCTCTCGATCCCCGCGCCCTATGGCGGCAAACAGCGTCAGATCATCGTTGACGTCGACCCCTCCAAGCTCAGCGCCAAGGGGTTGTCGCAGATGGATGTCGTCGGTGCGCTGCAAACCACCAACGTCATCGTTCCGGCCGGCGTCGCCCGCATTGGCGAGCGCGAGTTCAACGTCAAACTCAACTCCAGTCCGCAGATGGTGGAGCAGTTCCAGACGCTGCCGGTTGGTGTGCGTGACGGCCTGATCGTGTCGCTGAGCGACGTGGCCAAGGTCAGCGACAGTTTCGCAACCCAGCAGAACGCGGTGCGCATCAACGGTCAGCGCGCCAGCTATATGAATATCCTGAAGAACTCCGACGCTTCCACGATCGCAGTGGTGAAGGCGATCCGCGAGGTTCTGCCGGAGGTTCAGTCCACCGCGCCCGAGGGGCTCGAACTCAAACTCGACTTCGACCAGTCGGTGTTCGTGCAGGGCGCCGTCGATAACATCATTCACGAGGCCATTCTGTCGTCGATCCTGGTCTCGTTAATGATCCTGATCTTCCTCGGCAGTTGGCGGAACACCGTGATCGTGTCGCTGTCGATCCCGCTGTCGATCGCCGCGGGCGTCGCCGGCCTCTTTCTCACCGGCCAGACCATCAACCTGATGACCCTCGGCGGGCTGGCGCTGGCGATCGGACTGCTGGTCGACAACGCCACGGTGACGATCGAGAACATTCACCGCAACCAGTCGCTCGGCAAGCCGCTCACCGTTGCCATCCTGGACGGATCGAACGAGGTGATTCAGCCGCTCACCGTCGCCACTCTGGCGATCTGCATTGTGTTCTTGCCGGTGCTGCTGCTGACCGGACCATCGCGCTTTCTGTTCATTCCGCTCGCCATCACGGTCGTGCTGGCGATGCTCGCGTCCTACGTTCTTTCGTTCTCCGTCATTCCGGCGCTGGCGCGCTATCTGCTCAAGGACCATGACGACCACGCGCCGAAAAACATCGGCGCGCGCATGTCGGCGACCTTCGATCGCGGCTTCGAGCGCGTCAAGAACGGCTATGGCGGCCTGCTGGAGATGGCCCTGGGCCGGCGGAAATTCGTACTCGGCTGTTTCGGTCTTCTGCTCGTGGCGACGGGAGCGCTGGCGCCGGTCATCGGCACCGACTTCTTCCCGACCTCCGATGTCGGCATCCTCAAGCTGCACGTTCGCGCGCCGCGCGGAATGCGGCTGGAGGAGACAGAAAAGGTCGTGGCCGGCGTGGAGCAGAGCATCCGCGAGGTGATCCCGGCCAAGGAATTGCGTACCATCAACTCGACGATCGGGCTGCCGTTCTCGCTCAATCTCGCGTTCGTGCCGAGCGACAACACCAGCGGCATGGACGCTGAGCTTCTGATCTCGCTCAACCACGGCCACCGGCCGACCGTGGAATACCAGCGCCTCGTCCGCGAAAAACTGAACGCCGAATTTCCCGGCACGCTGTTCTATTTCCAAACCGCCGACATCGTGAGCCAGGTGCTGAACTTCGGGCTTTCGGCGCCGATCGACGTTCAGATTCAGGATTCTAACTTTCCGCGCGCCTATGCGTCCGCGCAGCGCATCCTGACGGCGATTCAAAAAATTCCGGGTGTGGTCGATCCGCGCATTGCGCAGGTGCTGGATTTCCCGACCATCCAGATCGACGTGGATCGCCAGCGCGCCGCGCGAATGGGCATCTCTCAGCGCGATGTCGCCAACAACATGCTCACGTCTCTGGCCGGCAGCGCGCTGGTCGGTCCGACCTACTTCCTCAATCCGGTGACCGGCGTGAACTACACTGTGGCGGTGCAGACCCCGGCCGACAAAATCAATTCGGTTTCGGACGTCATGAATTTGCCGGCCAATCCAGCGGCGCCCAACATCAATCCGAATATTCCGGTGACGACGCTGCTGACGGTGCCGAACTCGCCGGTGACCCGGATCGGCGACATCGCCTCGATGCGGCCGACCACCGCGATGCAATCCATCAACCACTACACCGTGCAGCGGGTCGTGGACGTGAACGCCAACATCGACAGCCGCGATCTCGGCAGCGTCGCGGCCGAAATCAAAAAAGTCATCGCCGAGGAGCAGAAGAACCTGCCATCGACGGTCAAGATATTCCTGCGCGGCCAGAACGAGGTGATGGAAACTTCGTTCCGAAACCTTGGCCTTGGACTGATCCTCGCTGTGATCCTGGTCTATGCGGTGCTGGTGGTGCTGTTCCAGTCTTGGGTCGATCCGTTCATCATCATGATGGCGGTGCCGGGCGCGCTGGTCGGGATTCTGTGGACGCTGGCGGTCACCGGCACCACGATCAATGTTGCCTCGCTGATGGGGGCGATCATGTCGATCGGCATCGCGGTGTCGAATTCGATCCTGGTCGTCAGCTTCGCCAACGATCTGCGCAGCCGGAACGAGAACCTCACCCCATTCGAGGCGGTGATCGAGGCCGGCAAGACCCGGCTTCGCCCGATCCTGATGACGGCGCTGGCCATGATCATCGGCATGCTGCCGATGGCGCTGGCGCTCGGCGAGGCCGGCGAGCAGAATGCGCCGCTCGGCCGCGCGGTGATCGGTGGGCTGGCTTTCGCGACCATTGCGACGCTGGTGCTGGTGCCGGTTTTCTACACGCTGCTGCGGAGCGCGCTGCCCACCTTGCACACTCTGGACAAGCGATTTGAAGCTGAAGCCGCGGGTTCGGCGGCTGGAGGTTCTGCTCATGGCTGAAGATCAACCGGCGACCGCTCCGGGGGCGGGGCGCTCCGTCAGGTTCTATCTGGTGGGGCTGGGCGTCGTCGCCGTGGCCTTCGCGGCGGTCGGATATTTCCATTTCAGCCGCACCGAGACGGTGGCGGTGGCGCGTGAGGCGAGGGCCAGCGTGGTCGAACGCGGCCCCCGCGTCGAGGTGGTGGCGGCGACGCAGGGGCCGAGCGAGCGCACGGTCACAATGCTCGCGGATGTGCGCGCCAACTCGACGGCCATCCTTTACTCCAAGGTCAGCGGCTATGTGAAAACCGTGAGCGCTGATCGCGGCGACCGGGTCCAGGCCGGGCAGGTTGTCGCGGTGATCGAGTCGCCCGAGATCGACCAGCAGTATGCCGCGGCGGTTGCCGATCTGGAGCAGAAGCGCCGCAACTTCGCGCGCTCCCAGGATCTGTTCGCCAAGGGCAACACCACCCAGGTGGCGATGTTCCAGTTCGAAACCGATACGCGGGTGGCGGAGGCCAATGTCAAAGGCCTGGAGACGATGAAGGGCTATCAGACCATCCGCGCGCCGTTTGCCGGGCGAGTGACCGCGCGCTTCGTCGATCCGGGTGGCCTGATCACCAACGCACAGACCAACATGGTCAGCGCGTTGCCGATCATGACGATCTCCGACGACAGCCGGCTGCGGGTCTATTGCTACGTCCAGCAGACCGATGTGCCTTACATCAACGTCGGCGACCTGGCGGAGGTGATCGACGCCAGCAATCCCGAACGCCGCATGAAGGCAAAGGTGTCCCGGATGACCGGCGAACTCGAGACTCGCACGCGCACCATGCAGATCGAGATCAACATCGACAACGCCGAAGGCTTCCTCGTCGCCGGCAGCTTCGCCAACGTCAAGCTGCACATACCGATCAAGAGCTATCCGCAGATACCGGTGAGCGGGCTTGTGGTCCGCGGCAACGACCATTTCGTTGCCATGGTCGAGAACGACACGCTTCGCTACAAGCCGGTGCGTGTCGAGACGACAGACGGCAATACGGTGACTGTGGCGGATGGGCTTAAGAAAGGCGACCGCGTCGCTGTGAACCTGCCGGACGAAATCACCGACGGTGCGAAGGTCCAGCCGATCCTCAAGAAGTAGAAACGAAATGGAGCGGGGTCTCGGCCCCGCTCCTCGATCCGTTTAGCCGCGCTTGCGCCACATCGCGCGGCGCTGACCGGTCGCGGCTGTGGTCGGCTGGGACGACTTGTGGCGGAAGGTGATCCGCCCGCGCGCCAGGTCATAGGGGGACATCTCGACCGTGACCCGGTCGCCTACGCCGGTGCGGATGCGGAACTTGCGCATCTTGCCCGCCGTGTAGGCCAGGATCATGTGTTCGTTGTCGAGCTTCACCCGGAAGTTGCCGTCCGGCAGTTCTTCGGTGACCTCGCCTTCGAATTCGAGCAGTTCTTCTTTCGCCATGGATCGTTCCCTGGATTTCGCTTGGGTGCAGTCTAGCGCGGCTGCATGAAAGTGACTTTAGAAAAATCGCCGATCGGCTGTGTCGAGGCGACCGGGCGGGGGCCCTGGTTGCTCGCCGGCGCCGGGTGCCGCGCGCCGCCGCGATCCGGGGCGCGCTCCTGCGCCTGATGTTCGCCGCGCTCGTTACCGCGCTTCGGCCCGCCGTTGCGCTGGCCGCCGCCGCCACCGCGCTCGTGGCGATTGCCACCGCGGGCGTGCTCGTTGCGGGACTGGCCGTTCCGCTGCTCGCCGCCGCGGCCGTTGTTCGGCTGCGCCGGGCGTGCCGGTTGACGGGTCGACTGTCCGGACGCCGGGATGGCCATCCGGATCAGCTTCTCGATGTCGCGCAGGAACGGCAGTTCGTCATGGGAGCACAGCGAGATCGCGATGCCGTCGGCGCCGGCTCGCGCGGTGCGACCGATGCGGTGCACGTAGCTTTCCGGGATGTTGGGCAGGTCGAAGTTGACGACGTGGCTGATGCCCTCGACGTCGATGCCGCGGGCGGCGATGTCGGTGGCCACCAGCGTGCGGATGCGGCCGCTGCGGAAGTCCTTCAATACGCGTTCGCGCTGGTTCTGTGACTTGTTGCCGTGGATTGCCTCGGCGGAGATGCCGTCTTTGTTCAGGCCGCGGACCACCTTGTCGGCGCCGTGCTTGGTGCGGGTGAACACCAGCACGCGATCGACGGTCTCTTTGCGCAGGATGTCGGTCAGCATCTGGGGCTTGTGGGCGCGATCGACGTGGATGATCTGCTGGGCGATGCGCTCCACCGTCGTGGATTGCGGCGTTACCGACACCTTGGCCGGGTCCTTCAGCATGTGGCGGGCGAGCTCCGCGATGTCCTGCGGCATGGTGGCCGAGAACAACAGCGTCTGCCGCTCCTTCGGGAGCTTGGCTACGATTTTGCGGATGTCACGGATGAAGCCCATGTCGAGCATGCGGTCGGCTTCATCGAGTACGAACATCTCGACATCGCTCAGGCGGAGCGCGTGGCTCTGGAGCAGGTCGAGGAGCCGGCCCGGCGTTGCCACCAGCACATCGACGCCGTGCGCCAGCGCGCGGACCTGCGGTCCCATGTTGACGCCGCCGATGGCAAGCGTCGTCTGGATGCGCAGATGCCGGCCGTAGGCGCGGAAGCTGTCGAGGATCTGGCCGGACAACTCACGGGTCGGGCTTAGAACCAGCACGCGGCAGGTCTTCGGCTGCGGGCGGGGGCGATTGACGGACAGAGCATTCAGGATCGGCAGTGCGAACGCCGCGGTCTTGCCGGTGCCGGTCTGTGCGATGCCGATGACGTCGCGCTTGGCGAGCAGCAGCGGGATGGTCTGTTCCTGGATCGGGGTAGGGGTGACGTATTTCTCTTCGGTCAGCGCGCGAAGGATCGGCTCTGCGAGGCCGAAGTCGTTAAAGGTGGTCAATTCAAAGTCTTTCTGTGTGCGGCCGGACCGCGTCGCACCAAAGCGCGCGGACGTCGAACGCGGGGTTCGAGACATCCCGCGTGGACAGGGCTGTCAGTTGTGAGAAGTCGGAAGTCGGGGCTGAAAACCTCAGGCTGAGAAATGCGCCGAGATCGTCTTTCACGCGGCCCGGAAACGACCTGGAGAATCAGGCCTTTGATCCGACTGGCGAGTACATGGCAGGTTGCAGGGGTGTTTTCAAGGGCTATCGGCGCAAACGGGCGCTCGGCGGGATCAGGCAGCCCCGCTCCTTGGTTAACCGATGGTTAGAGATTCGCACGCCTTATCGTCTGTGAAGCTGCCGCTCGGGCTCAAACACAGCGTCCGCAGGATGAGTTCTTTCGCCTGCGGAACTAGAGGCAACATGGTCAAACATCTTTGCGCCGGTTTGGCGGTGGTTGCTGTTCTAGCAACTGCGATTGCTGCTGAAGTGGCAGATTTGTCCATGACGCCCATCTACAAGTCACGGCCGTCAACGGCCTCGAACTTGAATGGCAGCCTGAAGGACGAATACCGGTTGTTCGATCCGCGTAGTTCCGGATTTCAACAGTCGGTGCCGCGGGCGGCAACCGCTTCCAACGCTCAGGCCGACGCTGGCCACTTCGGACTGCTCGGCACACTGAGCGGTGGTGCTGTTCAGACCGGCGCAGACAATCGATCTGACAGGCGGTCCGAGCGTTTGCTTCCAGCCTGGGCGTGATCCGATACTTCCGCGGTGGCGATGATGGCCGAGGGTTGCCTCATGCTGAAGCAAATCGCCGGGTTGCTCTTCGTCGCGGCAGTGCTGGGCGGGTGCTCCTCACTTGGAACGACACAGGAGAGGCCGGCCGAACGCCCGCCGGAACAGCCGGCGACCGTCCGGCAGATTATCGCCAACAGCACCGACACGCTGTTCGACGCATCCGCCAATGCAAAGAACCCCGCCATCGGCGAGTTGCGGCGGTTCAACTCGGCGGTGGGCTCCGAGTCCGGCGTTTGCCTGCGCGCGTTGGTCACCGATCGCTCCGGCAAGAACCGCAGCACGGCGACCTATGTACTGTTCATCGCGCGAAACCGTATTGCCGACCGCCGCAAGGCATTACCCGCCGACGGGTGTGACCGCGATATCTATCAGCCACTCTAGCCTCGCCGGGTGTCAGGGCTTGCGGGCCGTACCGCGCCGCATAAGCTGGTCGGTCTGGTAGCCGCCCTCCAGTTCAGGAAATGGCGAGTACGGTTGTCCGGCGCAGGCCGCCGCCGCGTCCTCCATCAAAAACTCCGGCGGCTTGGCGACACCGTAGAGCGCAACGAGATATTGTCGCGGACTGGTGGCGTCGCCGAACGTGCTTCGGATGTTCATGCGCACGCAGACGCGCCAGAGGCCCGCCATGTGCTTTGGCGGCGCAATGGCCGCGTTGCGGATGCTCTCCAGATTTCGCCAGAGCAGCGCGCGATGGGCGATGACAATGCCGCGCGCATCCGGTGGTTGATCCAGATTTTCCCGGCCGGAGGAGCACCCGGATATCGCCAATGTGCACAGCATCGCGGCTGCGACGCCGCATGGTCCGATCGCTGAAGGGCGACGCGGGGGCCGCATCGGCTCTCCGTTGCTGGTCAGCCTGATGCCGGCTGAGCGGCGTGCATTAAGTGTAAGGTTTTGAGCAAAATGTTGGCTCCCTGGGCTGGGGTCGAACCAGCGACATTTCGATTAACAGTCGAACGCTCTACCGCTGAGCTACCAGGGAACGCGGCACTATCGATAACGGAGGGGCTATAACAAAAGGCTACCGTGGTTGCAAAGCAGATTGGATGGGTTGTGATGGAGGCCACGCCCGGAATTGAACCGGGGTACGCGGATTTGCAGTCCGCTGCGTCACCACTCCGCCACGTGGCCCTGCCATTGCTATATAGGACGTGTTGTCACCCGACAACACGAACAGATGTGGCCTGTGTGCTTGCATTTTGGCTGACGTTGCCGCAAATGTTCGGGCTTCCGGATAATCGGGGAACCCGCATGACCGATTTTGCCGCCCTGCGCCGCACGATGGTCGATGGCCAGGTCCGCACCGCCGACGTAACCGATCCGCGCCTGCTGGCTGCCATGCTTGAATTGCCGCGCGAGCGGTTTTTCCCCGACGACCGTGTGTCGCTGGCTTATCTCGACCGGGACGTGTCTGTGAGCCCGTCCGCCCAGCCGGCCCGGCGCGTGCTGAAGCCGATGGTGCTGGCTAAGCTGATCCAGGCTGCCGATATTTCCGCCACCGATCATGTGCTCGATGTCGGCTGCGCCACCGGCTATTCCACAGCGTTGCTGACTCATCTCGCTGGTTCGGTGATCGGTCTCGAAGAAGACGCAGCCCTGGCCCGCCAGGCGACCGAAGCCATGTCGTGGGCTGGCCGCCCAGCCGCCAAAATCGTGACCGGCCCGCTGTCGCGCGGCTGCGCCGGCGAGGGGCCTTATGACGTGATCGTGCTGGAAGGGGCCGCCGAGGTGGTTCCGGCCGTGCTGTTCGATCAGCTCAAAAGTGGTGGCCGTCTGGTTTGCGTGCTCGGGCGCGGCGCCGAGGGTAAGGCGATGGTCTATCGCCGTGCCAATGGCGACCTCAGCGGGCGATCCGTGTTCGATGCATCGGCCGCCGCACTGCCGGGCTTCGCCAAACCGGCGGAATTCGTTTTTTAACGCCGCATTGCGCCGAGCGTGTCTCGCCGGTGACAGGCCGCGATATAAGCGCGATCCGCTATGGCGGGGCGCACGTTTCTGTGCATGACTTATCCACTGGGGGTATCAAGCCGTTGGCGCGGGCCATATGCTTGGTGTCGCTTGGGTTTTTGTGTGTTGCGCCCGTCAGGCGCGGCATGGGTGGTGGGCGTTGCGAGGTTTTTGGAAGTGCGTGGCTGTCGCCTAACAAGCGGTTCCATCTTAGGCCGGGGTGCGTCCATCGCCGCCGCAGGCGTTGCGATCGCAACGCTGTGTCTTGGTACGGCGTCCGCCGATACGATGAACTGGGCGTTGACACAGGCGTATCAGAACAATCCGCAGCTTCATTCCCAGCGTGCGTCAGTGCGCGCCACCGATGAAACCGTTCCGCAGGCGCTGTCCGGCTATCGGCCGCGCGTCAACCTGACCGCGAACGCGGGCGAGCAATATCTCGACGCTCACACCAAGACGATCAACAACAACCGGGTGCCCACCTACGCTCAGACATCCGGCAACGTCGGCTTCCAGAGCTACGGCGGTACCGTCACGCAGACTCTGTTCAACGGCTTCGCTACATCGAGCCGCACCCGGCAGGCCGAGCAGTTGGTGTCGGCCGCCCGCGAAACGCTGCGGCTGACCGAGCAGAACGTGCTGCTCAGCGCAGCGACGGCATACATGAACCTGATCCGCGATGCGGCGATCCTGCAGCTTCAGCGCAGCAACGTGGAGGTTTTGCAGGAGCAGCTTCGCCAGACCCGCGATCGTTTCAACGTCGGCGAGGTGACGCGCACCGACGTGGCGCAGTCGGAGTCGCGGCTGGCGGCATCGCGCGCCTCGATGCTGACGGCGGAATCCAACTACACGACGTCGCGTTCGAACTACCGCCAGGTGGTGGGTGTCGAGCCGGGCACACTCGAACCGGCGAGCCCGGTGGATCGTCTGTCGCCGCAGTCGCTGAACGTCGGCATCCGCGAAGCGCGGGAGCGGCATCCTTCAGTCACCACCGCGATGTTCAACATCGACGCGGCGGTGTTCCAGGTGAAGATCGCCGAGAGCTCGCTCTATCCGACACTGAACGTGGTCGGCAGCGCCCAGCAGAACTACGGCTCGACCGCGGCGTTGGCAAACCAGCAGAGTTTTGCGGCCTCGGTGGCCGGGCAACTCACAATTCCGCTCTACCAAGGCGGCACCGAATACGCGACCATTCGCCAGGCCAAGGTAACCTTGAGCCAGCGGCGCACCGATCTCGACACCGCGCGCGACCAGTCGCAGCAGACACTGGTGCAAACGTGGGGCCAGCTCGAAGCGGCCAAGGCCCAGATTCAAGCCACCACGACCCAGGTTAATGCCGCCGAGATCGCGCTCAATGGTGTCCGCGAGGAGGCCCGCGTCGGTCAACGCACCACCCTCGACGTGCTCAACGCTCAGCAGGAACTGGTCAACGCCCGCGTCTCGCTCGTCACCGCCCAGCGCGACCGCGTGGTCGCCTCGTACGCGCTGCTGGCGGCATCGGGGCGTTTGGCGCCGAACGTACTGAGCCTGCCGGTGGATCTGTACGATCCGAAGGTGCATTACCATCAGGTGCGCGACACCTGGGTCGGCGTGCGTACGCCTGACGGAAAATAATTCATCGGACTTATGCTGCGTTGAAAACGCGCGTATCCACAAGGCCGCTTTGGCAGAGCAGGCCGCCATGCCATAGTTGCGGTGATCCGGGTAGTATCAAAAGAGTGGGCGATTCGCCGCGCGGGCGTTGATCCAACCGGCGTTTGCGCAAAAGGTTGTAGGAATTCGGCTATGAGCCAACCGGCGAAGGCACAAGAGCCATCGATGGAGGAAATTCTTGCCTCCATTCGCCGCATTATTGCTGACGACGACACCGCCAAGCCCCCTGTGGCGAAGCCTGTTGCCGCTGCACCGGTCGCGCCTCCTCCGCCGCCGCGTCCAGCCGCCATGCCGCCGCGCACGCCGGTGCAGCCTTCGCCGCCGCCGCCGCGGCCGTCCGCGCCCATGGATCAGCAGCAGGTCGATGCCATGATGGCGGGCCTCGACGCGCCGCCGCCCGCGGTGGCCCCCGAGCCGCCCGCCGAAGATGTGCTGGAACTGACCGAGCAGATGGAAGCAGACGCCGACGCGCCGAGCTTCCAGACCATCGACGGACAGTCCGACGTGTTCTTCAGTGACGCTCCGGCGCAGCAGGAGCCAGCGCCGCGCGCCGCCGAACCGCCGCCGCGGCCCGCGGTTGCGCCGCAGTCGACTTTCATGCCCGACCCGCGGACGCTGATGTCGTCCAGCACGTCTGCCGCGGTCGATTCCGCGTTCAACGCGCTGGCGCAGACCGTGCTGGTGCAGAACGCGCGGACGCTCGAAGATCTGGTGCGCGAGATGTTACGGCCGATGCTCAAGTCCTGGCTCGACGACAACCTGCCGGTGATGGTCGAGCGCATCGTCAAGGCTGAGATCGAACGGGTCTCGCGCGGGCGCGGCTGATCAACGCCGCTTCAAACGCCGTGTGAACCAGAACGCCAGCGCCGGCAGCACCAGCGCCGAGACGATGAACAGCGGCTGAGCGCTATAGCGGTCCACCACCGGCGCACCGAGCGCGACGCCCAGCGTCTGTCCGAGGAAATACATCGACGCGAACAGCGCCACCGATGTGCCGCGCGCCTCGGGCACCATCTGCGTGGCCTCGGTCTGCAGCGTGTTGTGCAGCATGTAGAAGCCGAAGCCGACGCAGAGCGTGGCGAACGGCGCGAAGTACCACACCGGTTCGACGGCGAGCGTAAAGAACGCAAGCCCCATCAGCGCGCCGCCGGCCTTCGCGATGCCGTCCTGGCCGATCCGCCGCATCAGTGGCCGGACCGTCGCCGCATACACCAGCCCGCCGATCGCGAAAATGCCGATGGTGATGCCGACGGCGGTGAACCCCAATCCGAAGCGCAGGTGCAGATCGGCGCCAATGTAGGAAAACACGCCCTGGAAGAACGTACCTTCGATGCCGATGACGATCAGCATGATGCGCGCCCAGGGGTTGCCGAGCACGAGCTTGTAGCTTTCGATCATGCCCGGCCCCTTCGGCGCATCGCGCGACACGCGGGTCAGCGGGTTGACCGCGAGTTGATGAGCCAGCGCCAGAGCGGCGATAGCGAGCATCGCGGCGAGGGCGAAAAACGTAACCCGCCAGCCGAAATAATCGCCGATGATGCCGCCGGCGGCCTGGCCGAACAGTTGCCCGAGCACCTGGCCCGCGAGGAAGCGGCCCAGCACCTGTTGCCGCTGCTCGTAGGGCACCACGTCGCCGATGTAGGCGAGGCTGATCGGCAGGATCCAGGCCACCGTGAAACCGGAGGCGAGGCGGGCCAGGGTCAGGCCGTTGAGGGAACCCGCGAGGCCGCACATCGCCACCGTCATGGCCGAAAGTGCGCAGGCCAGCGCCACGGCGCGATATTTGCCGAACCGGTCGGCGATCGGCCCGGTGATGAACTGCATCGACCCGTGGGTCAGCGCGTAGGCGGTGATGATGATCGAGGCGACGCCCACGGTCACGGCGAAGTCAGCGGCGATCTGCGGCAGCAGCGTATCGGCGGTCCGAACCAGCGCCTGGCTGGCGAAGCTCGCCATCGCTAGGGATGCAATGGCCCGCATCGGCGCAGCCGGCCTGGGTTGCGTCGGGGGAGCGGCTTGGGGGGATGGCGTTGACAGCATCGGGGGTGGCGGGCTTTGTACCGCGCCACCAGATTCAAGCACAATGATAGACAAGACATACCAGCCGACCGAAGTCGAAGGCCGCATATACGCGGAATGGGAGCAGGCGGGCGCTTTTCGCGCCGGCCGGCCCGAGCGCGCGGGCGCGCCGCCTTACAGCATCGTGATACCGCCGCCGAACGTGACCGGCTCGCTGCATATGGGTCACGCGCTGAACAACACGCTGCAGGACATTCTGGTCCGCTTCGAGCGGATGCGCGGCAAGGACGTGCTTTGGCAGCCCGGCACCGATCACGCTGGCATCGCCACCCAGATGGTGGTCGAGCGGCAGCTCATGGAGCGCCATGAGCCCGGCCGCCGTGACATGGGCCGCGAGAAATTCCTGGAAAAGGTCTGGGCGTGGAAGGCGGAGTCCGGCGGCACCATCATCCGCCAGCTCAAGCGGCTCGGCGCGTCATGCGACTGGTCGCGCGAGCGCTTCACCATGGACGAGGGCCTGTCGAAGGCCGTGCTCAAAGTGTTTGTCTCGCTCTATAATGAGGGGCTGATCTACAAGGACAAGCGGCTGGTCAACTGGGATCCGAAGCTGCTGACCGCGATCTCCGATCTCGAGGTGCAGCAGGTCGAGGTGCGGGGCCATCTCTGGCACATCAAGTATCCGATCGAAGGGAGCGACGAGTTCATCATCGTCGCCACCACCCGGCCCGAGACCATGCTGGGCGACGTCGCGGTCGCGGTGCATCCGGAGAACGAAAAGTTCAATCACCTGATCGGCAAGCAGGCGATCCTGCCGCTGGTCGGCCGGAAGATTCCGATCGTCGGCGACGACTACGCCGATCCCGAAAAAGGCACCGGCGCGGTGAAGATCACCCCGGCGCATGACTTCAACGATTTCGAGGTCGGCAAGCGGCACAATCTGCCGCAGATAAGCGTGCTGGATATCGAGGGCAAGATATCGCTTGAAGGCAACGAGGCATTCGGCGCGGGCTTGCCCCCATCCGCCGATCTTGACGAGACGATGAAGCTTCACGGCATCGAACGCTTCAGGGCGCGCAAGATCGTCGTCGAGCGTGTGGAGGCGGCGGGCCTGCTCGACAAGATCGAGCCGCACACGCACATGGTGCCGCACGGCGACCGCTCGAACGTGGTGATCGAGCCGTATCTGACCGACCAGTGGTACGTCGATGCGAAGACGCTCGCCCAGCCGGCGATGGCGGCGGTGCGTTCAGGCAAGACCAACTTCGTGCCGAAGAACTGGGAGAAGACCTACTTCGAGTGGATGGAGAATATCCAGCCGTGGTGCATCTCGCGGCAGCTCTGGTGGGGTCACCAGATACCGGCGTGGTATGGGCCGGACGGCAAAGTGTTCGTCGCCCTGACAGAAGCGGAGGCGATGGCCGCCGCGACAAAAAACTATGGCAAAGACACGCCGCTCAACCGCGACGAAGACGTGCTCGACACTTGGTTCTCCTCGGCGCTGTGGCCATTCTCGACGCTCGGCTGGCCCGACGCGACGCCCGAGGTGAAGCGCTTCTATCCGACCGCGGCGCTGGTCACCGGCTTCGACATTATCTTCTTCTGGGTTGCCCGCATGATGATGATGGGCGTGCATTTCATGCAGAAGGAGCGTCCTGGCGCTCCGTTGGAACAATGCGTGCCTTTCAAGGACGTTTACATCCACCGTCTCGTTCGCGACGAGAAGGGCGCCAAGATGTCGAAGTCCAAGGGCAACGTCGTCGATCCGCTCGGCATCATCGACGACTTCGGGGCCGACGCGCTGCGCTTCACGCTGGCGCGCGGCGCGGCGCAGGGGCACGACATCAAGCTGTCGCCGCAGTCGGTCGAGAATAACCGCAACTTCGCGACCAAGCTGTGGAACGCGGCGCGCTTCGTCGAGTTCAACGGCGCGGGCCGGGTGGCGGGCTTCGATCCGAAGTCGTCGAAGGAAACGCTCAACCGCTGGATCGCCCACGAGACCGCGAAGGCCACCCGCGAGGTGACCGAGGCGCTGGTGGATTACCGGTTCAACGATGCGGCTGCGGCCGCCTATCGGTTCGTCTGGAACGTCTATTGCGACTGGTACGTCGAACTGTCGAAGCCCTTGCTCACCGGCCCGGATGGCCCGGCCAAGGACGAGACGCGCGCCACGGCCGCCTGGGCGCTCGATGAAATCCTCAAGCTTCTGCACCCGTTCATGCCGTTCATCACCGAGGAATTGTGGGGCGTCGCGCCGGGACCCAAGCACGACGCGCTTCTGGTGCTGTCGCAATGGCCGGCGCACGATGGCCTCGACGACCCGAAAGCCGAGGCCGAGATCGGCTGGCTGATCGATCTTGTCACCGTGATCCGATCGGTGCGCGTGGAGATGAACATTCCGGCATCGACGCCGATCCCGGTGGTGATGGCCGGTGCGTCGGCGGAAACCGAGGCTCGCGCCGCGCGCTGGTCGGAGTTCGCGCAGCGTCTCGCCCGCGTGGCCGACATTTCCTTCGCCGACGCCGCGCCGCAAGGCTCGGTGCAACTGCTGATCCGCGGCGAGGTGGCCGCGCTGCCGCTCAAGGGCGTGATCGACGTGGACGCCGAGCGAGTCCGGCTCAACAAGGAACTGCAGAAGGCCGAGGCCGACATCCAGCGCGTTGACGCCAAGCTCAACAATCCGAAATTCGTCGCCAACGCCGCCGAGGACATCGTCGAGGGCGAAAAGGAAAAGCGCGATGAGGCCGACGGCCGGCGCGGGAAAATCCTCGAAGCGCTGGAGCGGCTGAAAAGCGCCGTATGAGCGTTTCATCATGAGCGCAGGGTGAGCGACAGGCGGACATTCGAGGAGCGGCTGACGGCGCGGCTGGTGCGCCGGCCCTTCACCGATGCGAATGGCCACAAGGGTCTGTTTCAACCGTTCGCCCGGGCGCAGGCCCATGTGGTGCGGCATTATTCGCTGACCTTGCCGGGCTGGCCACGGTTCGAACGGCCGCTCCGCATCGCTTTTCTGTCGGACTTCCACGTCGGCTCTCACACCGACGATGTGACGCGCTATGGCTCCATCGTTCGCGAGGTCGCGGCATTTTTGCCCGACCTGGTGCTTTTGGGTGGCGACTACGTCAACATGCAGGTGCTCGGCGGCGGGCGGGTGCCGCCGCGCGTCATCGCGCGAATGCTGGCGCGGATCATGGGGCGGCATGGCCGCTTCGCCATCCTCGGCAACCACGACTACATCTACGGCGAGCATGATGTCGCCGCCGCGCTGCACGGCCACGGCATCGCCGTGCTCGACCACAAGCTCGATACCTTCAGCTTCGGACGCCATGTTATCGACGTGGTGGGGATACCCGACGCCCATATGGTGCGGCCGCAGGCCCGGGCGTTGCTCGGTTCGCTTGCGTCGGATCGGCCCGCCATCGTGCTGGCCCACGATCCGGTGTGGTTCAAGGACGTGCCCACCGGGCCATTCCTCACGCTTTCCGGTCACACACATGGCGGTCAGGTGAAATTGCCCGGTCTTGGTATTTTGACGAACGCCAGCAGGGCGCCACTGCGCTGGTCGCATGGACTGGTGGTGGAGGACGGCCGACACCTGATTGTGACGGCGGGGCTTGGCAGCAGCGGCATCCCACTGCGGATCGGCGTGCCGCCGGAGTATGTCGTCATCGAAGTGACGGGACCCTGAGAGGTAGCAGGACCCTGATTGCGCGATGAAGCGCCGTGCGGTCAGATAGGCGCGGGGAACGGTCAGTACGAGCCAAGGGAGGGGCGATCATGGGCGACGAGACACGCAACGTTGAGATTCTCAAGGCGGCTTACCAGCGCTGGAGCGACAGCAAGGGGAAGAGCGCAGACGACTGGCTGAGAATCTGCGCGGAAAACATTGCGTTCGGTTCGCTCGCGCAAGGCGCGCCGCAAGGCGCCGCCTATCTCACCGCCTACTCGAATCGCGACGCGCTGTGGGACTACTTCATGGGCCTCGCGCGCGATTGGGACATGGTGGAAGCCTCGATGGATCATTACGTCGCGCAGGGCGACCGGGTCGTTGCGATCGGCAGTTGCACCTGGCGCTACAAGAAAACCGGCAAGGTGGTATCGACGCCCAAGGCTGATTCCTGGCGATTCAGCGACGGCAAGGCGGTGGAGTTCTTCGAATTCTACGACACCGCGCAGGTGCACGCGGCGGTGGGCTGATCGCGCCGTGAATATATTCGTCGCCGGCGCGACCGGCGTGATCGGCATTCCGTTGCTGAAGCTGTTGCGGGACGCGGGCCACGCTGTCACCGGCACCACGCGGTCGTCCGGGAAGATCGCCGCCCTTGAGGCGCTCGGTGTGTGCGGCGTCGTGGCGGATGCGTTCGACCCCGAGACGCTGCGCCGGGCCGTGGTCGCGGCGCGGCCCGACGTGATCGTCCATCAGCTCACTGATTTGCCCGATGTCAGTGATCCGGCGCAGATGGCCGTGGTCCGCGAGAAGAACGCGCGGTTGCGCATCGAAGGCACCCGCAACCTGATGGCCGCGGCGGAGGCCGCGGGGGTGAGCCGCGTGGTGGCACAGAGCATCGCATTCGTCTACGCGGCGGGGCTCAAGCCGCACCGCGAGGGCGATCCGCTCGAATCGGGCGCGGCCCAGCGGATGACCATCGCAGGCGTCGTTGCGCTGGAGGACGCCGTGCTTCGATCGCCCGGCATTGATGGCATCGTGCTGCGCTATGGCCGCCTCTATGGCCCAGGCACCTGGTTCGACCGGCCGGGAGGGGCCGGGTCGCTCACCACGGCCGCCGCCGCTCATGCGGCGCTCCTGGCGCTGACCCGCGGCGCACCGGGGCTCTACAACATCGCCGAGGATGACGGCGAGTTCTCCATCGAAAAGGCCCGCCGCGAACTGGGCTTCGACCCCGGATACCGGATGCCTTGAGGCGGCTGACCCGGATCGCGCCTTGAATCCCGGGCGTGACCCTGTAAATAGGCCGCATGAACATCCCCGTCCGGGCGCCCGGCGCAGGCCACAACCGCTCGCCGCTTGCCGATGAGATCGAGCGCCGGCGGACATTCGCGATCATCTCGCACCCGGACGCCGGCAAGACCACGCTCACCGAGAAGCTGCTGCTGTTCGGCGGCGCCATTCAGCTTGCCGGCCACGTCAAGGCCAAGCGCAACCGCCGCACCACCCAGTCCGACTGGATGGCGATCGAGAAGGAGCGCGGCATTTCGGTGGTCACCTCGGTGATGACCTTCGAATACGAGAACCTTGTTTTCAACCTGCTCGACACGCCGGGCCACGAGGACTTCTCCGAAGACACCTATCGCACGCTTACGGCGGTCGACTCGGCGGTGATGGTGATCGACGCCGCCAAGGGCATCGAGGCGCGGACCCGAAAGCTGTTCGAGGTCTGCCGGCTGCGCGACATTCCCATCGTCACCTTCATCAACAAGATGGACCGTGAGACCCGCGATCCGTTCGACCTGCTGGATGAGATCGAGAAGACGCTGGCGCTCGACACCACGCCTGTGAACTGGCCGGTCGGCCGAGGCCGCGACTTCGTCGGCACCATTGCCGTCGAGGGCGGCGGGGTGCGGCTCCTGGAGGGCGACGCGGGCAAGGCCGGCACGCTCCGCGAGATGAGCATCAAGGACGTGGCGGCGCTCAATCCGAACCTCGATGCCGCCGCGATCAACGAGGAGATTTCGCTGGTCCGCGACGCCTGCAAGCCGTTCGACCTTGCGACCTTCCGCGAAGGCCACCTGAGCCCGGTTTTCTTCGGTTCGGCGCTGAAGAACTTCGGCGTCGGCGATCTGCTCGACGCCATCGGCCGCATGGCGCCGCCGCCGCGCGCGCAGAAGGCCGACAAGCGCACCGTCGAGGCCGACGAGCCGCAGATGTCGGCATTCGTTTTCAAGATCCAGGCCAACATGGACCCGAACCACCGCGACCGCATTGCCTTCGCGCGGCTGTGCTCGGGCAAGCTCACCCGCGGCATGAAGGTCAAGCAGGTTCGCACCGGCAAATCGATTTCGCTGAACGCGCCTCAGTTCTTTTTCGCCCAGGACCGTTCGGTGGCCGACGATGCCTACGCCGGCGACGTGGTCGGCATCCCGAACCACGGCGCCATTTCGATCGGCGACACGCTGACCGAGGGCGAGGATCTCAATTTCATGGGCGTGCCGAATTTCGCGCCGGAAATCCTGCGCCGGGTGCGGCTGCCCGACGCCATGAAGGCCAAGAAGCTGAAAGAGGCGTTGCAGCAGCTCGCGGAGGAAGGCGTCGTGCAGGTGTTTCGCCCGCAGGACGGATCGCCGGCGCTGGTCGGTGTCGTCGGCCCCCTGCAACTCGACGTGCTGCGCGTCCGGCTGAAGGACGAATACGGCTTGGAAGTCTTGTGGGACACCGCCGAATTCGCGCTCGCCCGCTGGGTCACCGCGGACGATCCCAAGGTGCTGGCGAAGTTCATTTCCGACAACGGGCTGAGCGTCGCCGACGATCTCGACGGCGATCCGGTGTATCTGGCGAAAAGTGAGTTCTACCTCGGCTACACCGCCGAGCGGGCACCGGGCATCAAGTTCACCGACGTCAAGGACCGCCACGCCTAAAGCAATGTGGATCAACGTCTGACCGGGCCGTTGAGCGCCCCGCAGCGGGGGTGCGGCGGACCTCGCCGCCGAACCAGTCGGTCGCGGTTGTGTCGCGCATCGCGCCTACGGGCCGGCGCGACGAATCGGATAACATTTGCGGGCTGCATTGGACGCCGCGCCTTTCGCCAACCTCAGGGCTTGAACTGCCATGCCACTCATGCCGTTTGCGCAAGGCAAGCCCCTTGATGTCCCGCGAACGCTCCAGCAAGCGCTGGAACTGTACCATCGGGGGCAGATGGCCGAGGCCGAACGGCTCTACGCTGCAGTGCTCGCGTTGCGACCAAGCAATATCGACGCGCTGCTGATGCTTAGCGTCATCAAGCTGTCCCATGGTGAACTTGGCAGCGCGCTGCGTTTCATTCTGGCGGCGATGCAGCAGCGCCCCAAGTCGCCGCAGATCCTTCTCAACTACGGACTCGTGCTGATCGGTTTGAAGCGCCACGAGGAGGCGCTTGCGACTTTAGATCAGGCGATCAAGCACAAGAGCCGGTTTGCCGACGCCCACAATATTCGCGGCGGCGTGCTGGGAGCTATGCGGGATTTTGGGTGACGAGGTTGATCAGGCGGCGTGGTGAGCCGGCATTTCAGTGACCTCGATTCCGTTTTTGAATTTGACTCCTTGAACGACCTTTGGCAACTGGTTCTCGCCGTTTAATCGCCGCCATG
>JAPLPD010000061.1 GCA_026400395.1 Alphaproteobacteria bacterium
CGGACTACATCCATCCCAAGCTCGAGCCGATCCTGAAGGAGACCTTCGGCGTCATCGTCTATCAGGAGCAGGTGATGCAGGCGGCGCAGGTGCTGGCCGGCTACTCGCTCGGCGAAGCCGATCTGCTGCGCCGCGCCATGGGCAAGAAGATCCGCTCCGAAATGCAGGCCCAGCGCACGCGCTTTATCTCGGGTGCGGTCGAGCGCGGCGTCGAGCGCGGGCAGGCCGATGCAATCTTCGAATTGCTCGAACGCTTCGCCGACTACGGCTTCAACAAGAGCCACGCGGCGGCCTACGCGCTGGTTGCCTACCAGACTGCCTGGATGAAGGCGAATTACCCGGTCGAGTTCCTGGCGGCGTCGATGACGCTGGAAATGGGCAACACCGACAAGCTCGCGGAATTCCGCGCCGAGGCGGAACGCCTTGGCCTCAAGGTCGAGCCGCCGTCGATTAACAGGTCGGACGTCGTGTTCGAGGTCGATGCGGAGAAGAAGACGATCTATTACGCGCTTGCGGCGCTCAAGGGCGTCGGCCTCGCCGACTTCGCGTACCGCATCAATTCGCGCACGGTCAACAAGCGCGTGTTTGAAAGCCTCGCAGCATCCGGCGCATTCGACTGCATCGAGCGTGACCGTTCGCGCGCCTATGCGGCCGTCGATGTCATGCTGGCGACCGCGCAAAGGAGCCACGACGCGGTGGCGGTCGGCCAGAACGAATTGTTCGGTGGCGGTGGCGTGCATGAGCCGCTGGCGATTCCGGCGTCGCAGGGCTGGCTGCCGGCCGAAAAGCTGCAGAAGGAATACGACGCCATCGGCTTCTTTCTCACTGGCCATCCGCTCGACGATTATGCGCCGCTCCTCAAGGGCCTGCGTGTCGAAAGCTGGTCGGACTTCTGCAAGAGCGTGAAGTTCGGCGCGAGCGCGGGCCGCGTTGCAGCATCCGTCGTGTCGCTTCAGGAGCGCCGCACCAAGACCGGCAACAAGATGGGCATCATCGGCCTGTCCGACCCGACGGGGCAGTACGAGGCGGTGATCTTCTCGGAAGGTCTGCAGGAGTATCGCGAGTTGCTGGAACCTGGCAACGCGGTGCTGCTGTTCCTCGCCGCCGAAGCGCAGGGCGACGATGTGCGGGCGCGCATCCAGACGGTTGAGCCTTTGGACAAGGCCGCCGCCAAGCTCCAGAAGGGCTTGCGGGTGTTCCTGCGCGATGCCGTGCCGCTGGATGCGGTCAGCAAGCGGCTGGAGCTGTTGCCCAATACCGGCAGCCGCCCGGCGTCCAAAGCCGACGGCGAGGTCAATGTGGTGCTGATGCTGGGCGACGGGGCGGAGGTCGAAGTCCGTCTGCCGGGCCGGTACAAGGTCTCGCCGCAGATCGCCGGCGCCATCAAGGCTGTGCCGGGGGTCGTTCAGGTTGAAGCGGTTTAGTAGAAATCCTATCTAAGCATCTAATTCTATTGGACTTAATTTCCAGGCGTACCGCGCCGGGGTCTTTGCCCCGGACGCGGCAGTTTGCGCCGCAAACCTTGCTTCCGGCGGAATCCGCCTATATAAGCCCGCTCATCACGCACGCGGACCTGGTTCTGGCCCCGACAATGGGCCAAGCGCCATCCGGTGGCTTTTCATCCGAAAAGCTGCACGTCCGCGGAGGCATAACCGGAGAATACTCAATGTCGCTTCCTGACTATTCCATGCGTCAGCTGTTGGAAGCTGGTGTGCACTTTGGCCATCAGTCCCACCGCTGGAACCCGAAGATGGGTGAATATATCTTCGGCGTCCGCAACAACATCCACATCATCGATCTCGCCCAGACCGTGCCGATGCTGCATCGCGCGCTCGAAGCCGTGAGCAACACCGTCGCCAAGGGCGGCCGCATCCTGTTCGTCGGCACCAAGCGCCAGGCGCAGGACTCGATCGCTGCCGCCGCCAAGAGCTGCGCGCAATATTACATCAACTCGCGGTGGCTCGGCGGCATGCTCACCAACTGGAAGACGATCTCGGGCTCGATCAAGCGCCTCAAGACGCTCGAGGAGCAGCTGTCGGGCGACACGCACGGCCTC
>JAPLPD010000185.1 GCA_026400395.1 Alphaproteobacteria bacterium
CGATCTCTCAAGTCCGTCGAATAGCCCTTTGCCATGATCGCCCTCGCCGCTAATGGGAGCGAACATCGAATCTGATTTGCAGGAGTTAGGGAATCCCTCGCTGCTTAAATTGATTCACATCGGGTGGAAACCGCTCTAGCACGCCTCGGTCGCGTTAGCGATCAAACATCCAGCGTCACCGTAACCGGTACGTGGTCGGACGGCCGTTCCCAGCCTCGTGCGTCCTTGGTGACATCGATTGCCGCCAGCCGGTCGCCCAGTGCCGCTGACGCCCAGATGTGGTCGAGACGGCGGCCCTTGTTGGCGACGACCCAGTCCGGCGAGCGGTAGCTCCACCACGTGTAGAGCTTCTCCGGTTCGCGCACGAAGGTTCGCGCCACGTCGATCCAGTTTCCGGCCTGCTGCGCGGCGGTCAGCTTTTCGCATTCGATCGGCGTGTGCGACACCACCTTGAGCAACGCCTTGTGGCTCCACACGTCGCATTCAAGCGGCGCGACGTTGAGGTCGCCGACCACGATGGCGCGCTGCCCGGCCCCCGGCAGCATGTTGGCGCAAGTGCGCAGCTCATCGAGAAACGCGAGTTTGTGCGCGAACTTCGGATTGATCTCGGGATCAGGTTCATCGCCGCCGGCCGGCACATAGTAATTGTGGACCGTCAGCGGATCGCGCAGGCCCGCTTTCTCGCCGAGCACCGCGCCGACATGGCGTGAATCGGTCTTGCCGCAATAGGCCTTCACGCTTTTGGAATCGAACGGCAGCCGCGAGATCACCGCGACGCCGTGATAGCCCTTCTGTCCGTTGACCGCGATGTGCTCATAGCCGAGCCGCCGGAAGCGCTTCAGCGGAAAGGCATCGTCGGGGCATTTGATTTCCTGCAGGCAGAGGACGTCAGGCCGCACCGATTTGATGAACTTCGCCACCAGGTCGATGCGCAACCGCACCGAATTGATATTCCAGGTGGTGAGCTTGAGCTGCATGCGGATAATCTAGGGACCAGCCGCCGGACTTTCCACGCCACCAGCGGTTTGCCCCCGCCTTTTGCGTCCGTCATTCCGGGACGCTCGCGCCAATGCGCGCCCCGGAATGACGGGCCTACTGAATCTGCCGCGTGTAATCGATACGGAACATGTTCGGGTCGGGGGTGACCCGGGCATCCAGGTTGTAGACCGCGACGGTGGTGTCGTAGCCCTGCGGATCGGTCACGGTCCATTGCCGCAACTGAAAATCCTGCGCGCCGAACATCAGCATCACCTTATGGGTGCCGCCGAGAATCTGCCGGTCCTCGATCACCACGGTGACGAACACATCGTCGGCATATACGCCGATCAGATTGGTGTCGCGCAGCAGATCGATGCGGTCGGCCAGCAGAAACCGCAACGGCGTCTGCGACAGCGGATAGAGGTCCTGGGTGGCGAGCTTGCGGTCGCGCACCACGACCGATGAGCCGTCGGCGATCAGTTCGATCGGGCTTGGCGGATTATAGTCGAAGCGGACCTTGCCGGGCTTCTGCAAGGTGAATTCGCCTTCGGACTTCCCGCCATCCGGGCCGACCTGAACGAAGTTGCCGTGCAACTGGCGCACGTTGGACAGATAGCCGCTGACCCGGTCGGCCAGGGCCCGCTGCCGCGCATCGAAGGCGGTGGCTTTGCCGGATTTGCCGAAGCTGGCCGGTGGCTTGAAGATGTTCGGTAATATGCTGGATGACTGTTCGGCGGGCCTGGCCGGAGCCTGCTGCTGGGAGGTCGCGGCCGGCGGCCGTGGCGGCGCCGTACCCTGACTCTTGGGCTGTGGCGCGGGAACCGGCATCGGGACGCCTTGCGCGAGGGCGGCGCTCACCGCCACGCCGATGACGAGGCTCGCAAGCAACGCCGCAAATCCGGCCGTCCGGCTCGTCATCCTGTGCTCCGCTGACTCTGACGTTTCCTACGCACCGGCTGTGGCGATTTCGCGGCTCGAGGCCGTATTCCATGCCAACAAGTCAATACTTGGCGTGTTCTTCCTGGCCAACCAGAATTTCGCGTTTTCCGGCGTGATTGGCCTGACCGACGATGCCTTCGTTTTCCATCCGCTCCATGATCGACGCGGCGCGGTTGTAGCCGATTTGCAGCCGACGCTGGATGTAGCTGGTGGATGCTTTTTTGTCGCGGGTGACGATCTGGACCGCCTGTTGGTAGAGGTCGGTGGCGTCGCCGGTCGCACCGACGCTGGTGGCGTCGAACACCGGGTTGCCGTCGCCGTCGAATTCCTCCTCCTCGGCCGCGGTGACGGCTTCGAGGTATTGCGGCTGGCCCTGCGACTTCAGGTGGCGGACGATCTTCTCGACTTCGTCGTCCGAACAGAACGGACCGTGGATACGGCTGATGCGGCCGCCGCCCGCCATGTAGAGCATGTCGCCCTGACCGAGCAGTTGCTCGGCGCCCTGCTCGCCCAGGATGGTGCGGCTGTCGATCTTGGAGGTGACCTGGAAGGAGATGCGGGTCGGGAAGTTCGCCTTGATGGTGCCGGTGATGACATCGACCGATGGGCGCTGCGTGGCGAGGATGACGTGGATGCCGGCGGCGCGCGCCATCTGCGCGAGGCGTTGCACCGCGCCCTCGATGTCCTTGCCGGCGACCATCATTAGGTCGGCCATCTCGTCGACGATGACGACGATGTAAGGCAGGGCTTCGAGATCGAGTTCTTCCTTCTCGTAGATCGCATCGCCGGATTCCTTGTCGTAGCCGGTGTGGACCGTGCGCGACAGCGTCTCGCCCTTGACCTTGGCTTCGGCGAGGCGCACGTTGTAGCCGTCGATGTTGCGAACACCAAGCTTCGACATTTTCTTGTAGCGCTCTTCCATCTCGCGCACCGCCCACTTCAGTGCGACCACCGCCTTGCGCGGATCGGTCACGACGGGGGTGAGCAGATGCGGGATACCATCGTAGACGGAGAGTTCGAGCATCTTCGGATCGACCATGATCAGTCGGCACTGGTCCGGCGTCAGCCGGTAGAGCAGGCTGAGGATCATGGTGTTGATGGCGACCGACTTGCCCGAGCCGGTGGTGCCTGCGATCAGCAAGTGCGGCATGCGCGCGAGATCGACTACGACCGGTTCGCCGCCGATGGTCTTGCCGAGGCAGAGCGGCAGCTTGGCCTGGGTGTCGGTGTATTCGTCCGACGACAGCATTTCGCGGAAGTAGACTTTCTCGCGCTTGTCGTTCGGCAATTCGATGCCGATGGCGTTGCGGCCGGAGACGACGGCGACGCGGGCGGACAGTGCGCTCATCGAGCGCGCGATGTCGTCGGCCAATCCGATCACGCGCGACGACTTGATGCCCGGCGCGGGTTCGAGTTCGTAAAGCGTCACCACTGGGCCGGGCCGGGCGTTGATGATCTGGCCGCGCACGCCGAAGTCCGACAGCACGCTT
This sequence comes from Alphaproteobacteria bacterium, assembly GCA_026400395.1. Taxonomy (GTDB): domain Bacteria; phylum Pseudomonadota; class Alphaproteobacteria; order Rhizobiales; family Xanthobacteraceae; genus Z2-YC6860. The sequence goes on from JAPLPD010000185.1 coordinate 3,408, forward strand.
TCCAGTGACGCCGCGCAGGTCTGGATCGAATCCGGGCTCGGCGCGAACTTGTCGGTGGATTTCGGCAGCGCGAGCAGCGACAGTTCGGGAAGCTGATAGCCTCCACTGGACTTCTTTGCGGGCTTGCGCGCCGGAGCCTTGCGCGGGACGGGCGCCACTTCGGCCTCTTCGCTCTCGGCCTCGGCCTCGTCGATTTCGACTTCTTCCTCCGCCGTCTCCACCACACGCGGCTCGAAACGGTCGCGCGGCGATACGGTCGGCGTTGGCATCGGCGCGCGGTGCTGGCGTGCATTCTGTTTCTGCATCGGCACCCGGCGAGTCACCAGGCGGCCTAGCCGGGCCTTAAAGCTCAACGCCGCATGCACCAGCCAGCCAAGCGAGATCGACGTGCGTTCCTCGTCGTCGTCGGCAGGGCCTGCGGCCTCGCGCGCCCATTTCTGGTCGAGCTTGATGGCTTCGGGATCGTGTTGGCCGAAGCCGGTCGCGACCACGAGCGCGGCCAGCGTAAACAGGCCGAGAATGGCTCCGGCCACCAGCACCTGAACGCCACTGAGCGGACCGAACGCCAGCGCCGGGAGGTTGAGGAGCGCGTCGCCAACGACGCCGCCGAGGCCGGTCGGCAGCGGCCAGTGGTCGCTTTTTGGCATGCAACCGGCAAAGCCCGCGCCGAAGATCGTGCCGGCCAGCCAGAACGCCAGCCGCATCCATTCGCGGTCGAACGGACGGTGGGTCGCAATACGCCAGCCCCAGACGGCGACCGGTAGCACCAGCACGGTCGAGGCGAGCCCGAACAATTGCATCAGCAGGTCGGCGCCGACCGCGCCGGGCGTGCCGAGGAAGTTGCGGACCGGTCCGTCGGTGGCATGGCTGAGCGACGGGTCCTGCACCGACCAGGTTGCCAACGCGACGGCGATCAGCGAGGCCAGCGTGATCAGCGCGACGCCACCACTTTCGGAGACGCGGCGGCGGATCATGTCGCTCAGGTCGTCGGACCAGCCCGAAAGGTCTATGCCGCGGTCGAGTGATGCCATGTGCTAGTTCCAGAAAACGTCGTAGTTCCAGATAGTCTTAAGCCAAAGATTTATCCGAGCACGGACACGATGCGGTGCAGCGCCTCGGCCGTGATGTCTTTGTCCTGAACCAGCGCCACGCGAATGTAGCCGTCGCCGGGATTGAGCCCGTCCGCACCGTCACGCGCGAGATAGTGACCGGGGATGACGCGAAGCCCGCCCTCGCGCCAGAGCTTGACGGTGGCGGCTTCGTCGCCGCCGTGCTGGCTCACGTCGAGCCAGAGGAAGAATCCGCCCGCCGGCCGCTTGTAGCCGTAGCGATTGCCGATGATCTGATCGGCGAGATCGAACTTGGCGACATAAAGTTCGCGGTTCTTTTCAACATGGGCCTCGTCGGCGTAGGCCGCGATCGCGACCTCCTGCGACGGCACCGGCACCTGAGGCGCGGCGATGTTGCGCAACTCGATGTAGCGGGCCAGGAAGCCGCGGTCGCCGGCGGCAAAGCCGACACGCAGTCCGGGCAGATTCGAGCGCTTCGATAGCGAGTGGAACACCACGACGTTGGTGAAATCCGGCGCCGACGCCTGCAGCATGCCATGCGGTGCCTGGCCGTTGAGATAGATCTCGCAGTAGCACTCGTCGGCGAAAATCATGAAGCCAAAGCGGCGCGCCATTTTGACAAGGCGCGTCAAATACGTCTCGTCGGCCACCGCGCCCTGCGGGTTTGAAGGCGAAGCGAGATACAAGGCGACGGTGCGCGCCAGCAGCTTCTCGTCGATGGCGTCGAGATCGGGCAAGAAGCCGGTCTGGCGCGTGGTCGGCAGATAGACCGGCTCGCATTCGGCGGCGGCGGCGCCGGCCGAATAGGCGGCATAAAACGGATTGGGAATCAGGATGGCGGGCTTGCCAGCGCGCTCCGATACGTAGCGCTTGGCGGCCATCGCGCCGAGGAACAGCCCCTCGCGGGTGCCGTTGAGCACGATCACCTCGGACTCGTAGTCCAATGGCCGAGCGAGTTGGTAACGCTTGGTCAGCCAGGCGGCGGCCTCCTTGCGGAAGCCATCGGTGCCCTTGTTGGCGGGATAGCGGCCGAAATCGTTCAGATGCGCCTGGAGAACCGGGCCGACAAACGAAGGGATCGGGTGTTGTGGCTCGCCGACCGACAGATTGATCGCCGACAGTTTCGGTTTGATGTCGGCCAAAAGCTCATGCAGCCGCACGAACGGCGAGCGCCCTTCGGCCTTCATTGGAGCGGATGCAGCGGTGGCGGCAGTCATGCACTCAACATTGCGGTCGGCGGAAACGCCCGCCGCGTTGGGCCTCATGCCAACCATATGGGCGGCTAGGTTAAGGGGTGATTAACCATCGGGGTTCTGGCCTTCAAGCGGGTAGAGCGGCGGAATGCCCGTGGGCTATCCTGTCGCACCCGCTTGCCGGGAGGGTTGCCGGTTCTTAGCATAGACCCCAACCCGGGTCCGGGCCCCTCTGGCGCGTGCGTCCCACCGCGATGTCGGACCTCTTTCCCTGCCTTGCGGCCTCGGTCGCAGCGCAACTGGAGGCTCTGACATGTTCGACTTTTCGCTCGCCGGGCTTTCGGCGCTGGCCGCCGATCCCGTGGTCTGGGTGTCGCTGGCGACCCTGATCGTCATGGAAGTCGTCCTCGGGATCGACAACCTCATCTTTATTTCGATCGTGACCAACCGCCTGCCGCCTGAGAAGCGCGAAAGCGCACGCCGGATCGGTATCGGCCTCGCCTTGATCCTTCGGCTTGCGTTGCTCGGCACCGTGGCCTTCATCGTCACGCTGACCGCCCCCGTGATTACCGTGTGGGGCCAAGGCTTTTCGTGGCGCGATCTCATCCTCATCGCCGGCGGCTTGTTCCTGGTCTGGAAGGCCACCAAGGAAATTCATCACCACGTCGATCCCGATGACGGCCCCGATGTGTTCGACGGCGGCGCGCAGGCCATCTCGTTCGGCGCGGTGATTGGCCAGATTTTGCTGCTCGACATGGTGTTCTCGGTCGACAGCATCATCACGGCGGTCGGCATGACGCCCCACGTGCCGGTGATGGTGATTGCGGTCGTGGTGGCGGTCGCGGTGATGCTGTTCGCGGCGGCGCCACTGGCCAATTTCATCAACGAAAATCCGACCGTGGTGATGCTCGCGCTCGGCTTCCTGATCATGATCGGCATGACGCTGATCGCCGAAGGATTCGGCGCGGACGTGCCGAAGGGCTACGTCTACACGGCGATGGCGTTCGCCGCGTTAATCGAGGGCCTCAATATGATGTCTCGCCGCGCGCGGCGAAAAAGCCCGCAGGCGCCGACGTAGTTCCGGCTGCACACGGCTCGGCGCCGCGTCTCAGTGCTGACGGCAATGCCCAGCGACGAGCAGGTGAAGTGTACAAAAAGTGAGAGGCCCAGGTCTTGCGACCTGGGCCTCTCGACGGACGGGGCGGTGCCGGGTATCCGCCCCAACCGTATCTCGTAGAGCGGTGCTTACATGTTGTAGGCGCGCTCGCCGTGATCGGTGAGGTCGAGGCCCTCACGCTCCTTCTCGACAGTCGGGCGCAGACCGATCGTGAAGTCGATCACCTTGTAGATGATCAGGGAGCCAACACCCGACCAGACCAGGGTCAGCGCCACAGCTTTGCACTGCGCGATAACCTGGGTCATGAAGTCGTAATCGGCGATCTTGCCGGTGGTGTAGTCCATGATGCCGGTGCCGCCGAGAGCCGGCGCCACCAGGATGCCAGTGCCGATCGCGCCGACGATGACGCCGATGCAGTGCACGCCGAACACGTCCAGCGCGTCGTCGTAGCCGAGCGCGTTCTTCACCGTGGTGACGAAGAACAGGCAGACCACGCCGGCCACGAGGCCGAGCACCAGCGCGCCCATCGGACCCGCGAAGCCGGAGGCCGGTGTAACGGCGACCAGGCCCGCAACGCAGCCCGAGAGCAGGCCGAGCAACGACGGCTTACCCTTGATGAGCCACTCGGCGAACATCCAGGACAGCGCAGCGGCTGCCGTGGCGACGAACGAGTTGATCATCGCGATCGTCGAGCCGCCGGTTGCTTCCAGGTTGGAGCCGGCGTTGAAGCCGAACCAGCCGACCCAGAGCAGGGAGGCGCCGATCATGGTCATCACCAGCGAGTGCGGGGACATCAGTTCCTTGCCGAACCCCGTGCGCTTGCCGACGCAGATCGCGCCGACGAGGCCGGCGATACCAGCGTTGATATGCACGACGGTGCCACCGGCAAAGTCGATCGCGCCCCACAGGAACATCATGCCGCCGTCGGCCAGGACTTCATCGAGCTTGGCCTGGGCAATCTTCTTGGCGGCGTCGTCGGTCGCGGCGGCAAGTGCCTTCGCGGCGGCGTCGATCGCGTCCGGTCCGGCCCAGTACCAAACCATGTGGGCGATCGGGAAGTACACCAGCGTCACCCAGAGCGGGATGAAGATGGCGACGGCCGAGAACTTCATGCGTTCGGCGAAGGCGCCGACGATGAGCGCGGGGGTGATCGCGGCGAACGTCATCTGGAAGCAGATGTAGACGTACTCCGAGATCGGCACGCCGACCGAGAAGGTGACCGCCTGGGAGTCGACGGTGACGCCCTTCAGGAACAGCTTGTCGAGACCGCCGATCATGGTCGAACCGCCGGTGAACGCGAGGCTGTAGCCGTAGATCACCCAGATCAGCGTGACGATGCACACGCTGTAGAACACGTGAGTGAGTACCGAGAGCATGTTCTTCGGACGCACGAGGCCGCCGTAGAACAACGCCAGGCCAGGAATGGTCATCAGCAGGACGAGGATGGTCGAGGTCATCATCCAGGCATTGTCGCCCTTGTTGACGACGAGAGCCGGAGCAGCGGGCGCCGCCGCCGGAGCCGCCGCTGGCGCAGTCTGCGCGAGCGATGGATCGATAAACAGCGCGAGCGCGGCCAGAGCCGTCAGCCCCGCCAGTCCCGCACCGATAAGCTTCTTGGACGTCATGGTCGAACTCCTGTTCGCGAGCTTGGACATGTGCGGATTACAGCGCCGCGGCGTCGGTTTCGCCGGTGCGGATGCGGACGGCGTGGTCGATGTCGTAGACGAAGATTTTGCCGTCGCCGATTTGCCCGGTCTTGGCAGCGGCGGTGATGGCGTCGACGACCTTGTCGGCCTGCTCGCTCGGAACAGCGACTTCGATCTTGATCTTCGGAAGGAAATTCACGGCGTATTCGGTGCCGCGGTAGATTTCAGTATGGCCCTTTTGACGCCCATAACCTTTGACCTCAGTGACGGTCAGCCCGTGCACCCCTGCCGCAGTCAGAGCGTCCCGGACCTCGTCGAGCTTGAAAGGCTTGATGATGGCCATGACGATTTTCATGGGTTTCGATCCCCGCTTGGGCCCGGACACAACCGACCGGGCGGACAATGGCAGCGTCGCGGGCTCATGCTCGCGTGGGCTGCCGGAGCGTTGGGAAATCAAGCCCCGTGCCAACTCACTGGGCTGTCACTAAAGTGTTGTGGATACTGGATGTTTCGGATTTAAAGCCCCGAAGAGCGCCGTTTTTCGGGCTGGCGGAATAAAATCTGCGAAGGATTTAGTCAGACAAACTGTCGCAGGGCGGAACGTGCCTAAATATCAGACAGTATATTCGGGAAGCTCGCCATAGGCGGGCCTCCAATCGAAAAACAATGGCGTCTATTGCAGCGATTCGCCGTGCAGGGCCACGTCGAGGCCGACCCGTTCGTCCTCCTCGCGCACCCGGAGCGGCAGAAAGAAGCCGATCACCTTCAACAGCACGAAGGTGGCTACTCCCGACCAGGCGAGCGTCACGCCGACCCCGTAGAGCTGGGTCAGCACCTGCTGGCCGTTGCCCTCGATCAGTCCGGAGGTTTCGCCAACCGCGGCCACCGCAAACACACCGGCTAGTATCATGCCTGTGGCGCCGCCAAAGCCATGCACGCCGAACACGTCGAGCGAGTCGTCGTAGCGGCAGAGCGTCTTCAGCTTGGTGCAGGCCCAATAGCAGACCGTACCGGCGGCGATGCCGATGACGATGCCATGCCAAGGCAGCACGAAGCCCGACGCCGGCGTGATGGTGCCGAGGCCCGCGACCGCGCCGGAGATCATGCCGAGAACCGACGGCTTGCCGCGATCCCACCACTCCAGCAGCATCCAGGTCAGCACCCCAGCGCAGGCCGCGAGATGCGTCGCCAGAATGGCGAAGCCGGCGCGGCCATTGGCGCCGAGCGCCGAACCTCCGTTGAAGCCGAACCAGCCGACCCAGAGCAGGCCGGTGCCAATCACCGCGAGCGAGAGATCGTACGGCGCGAGATTGTCGGTGCCGTAGCCGCGGCGCGAGCCGATCATGATGCAGGCGACCAGTCCGCCGATGCCGGCGTTCAGATGCACCACGGCGCCGCCGGCGAAATCCAGCACGCCAGCGGTGGCAAGGAATCCGCCGCCCCAGATCCAATGGGCGACCGGCACATACACTAGCAGCAGCCAGCCGGCGCCGAACCACAGATAGGCCGAAAAGCGCATCCGGTCGGCCACGGAACCGGCCACCAGCGCCACGGTGATGACCGCGAAGGTCATCTGGTAGAGCATGAACACCGATTCCGGGATGGTCTTGGCCAGCGGGCTGATCGAGTTCATTTCCAGGCCCTGGAGGAACAGGCGATCGAGCGTGCCGATCACCGGGCCGTCGCCGGTGAATGTCAGGCTGTAGCCGATCGCCATCCAGAGGATCGAGCCGAGCGCGACTGCGGCCAGCGTCTGCGCCATGGTTGCGAGCACGTTCTTCTTGCGCACCATGCCAGAGTAAAAGAGCGCCAGCCCCGGAATGCTCATCAGCAGGACGAGGCTGGTTGCAGAAATCATCCACGCGGTGTCGGCGCCGTCGATCTTGGCCGGTGTCGCCGCGGCTTGAGCAAACGCCGGCGTCGCGGCGAGCACAGTCAGCAATGATGCGGCGTTGCGCACGGCAACGCGCGCGCTATGGCGCGCGAGCGCGGTATTGATCATCAGCCCCCTCCCGGTAGAAGTTCTTTTAAAGCGCGTCGTTGTCGGTCTCGCCGGTGCGGATGCGCACGGCGCTGTCGAGGTTGTATGCAAAGATTTTTCCATCGCCGATCTGGCCGGTCCTGGCGGCGGCGCCGATGGCGGCGACCACCCTGTCGGCGATGCTGTCCTCAACGCCGACTTCGATCTTCAGCTTCGGCAGGAAGTTCACAGCGTATTCGGCGCCGCGATAGATCTCGGTGTGACCCTTCTGCCGGCCGAAGCCTTTGACCTCGGTGACGGTCATGCCGTGGACGCCGAGCCCATTCAGGGCGTCGCGGACGTCGTCGAGCTTGAACGGCTTAATGATGGCGATGACGAGCTTCATTTTGATCACCCGCTTGATCGGAGGTGCGGCAACCCGGATTAGAAAGGAGGCCAACACGGCTGCCTATGTTATCGGCAACTGGTCCGAAGATTAAGCGGAATCGTTGCCTTACCAGCAGGCAAACGTCATCGAGTCGGGCATTTTAGCCCGGCGCGGGCTCGGACCTGCGAGGGCGCAACATGCCCTCCTGGGCGGCGGAGGCCACCAGGGTGCCGTCGGCGGTGAATACCAGACCGCGCCCGAAGCCCCGGGCGCCGTGCATGTTGGGACTGTCCAGGGTGTAGAGCAGCCATTGGTCGGCGCGGAATGGACGGTGAAACCACAGGGCGTGATCGAGACTGGCGCCCATGATGTCGCGATCGAACACGCTGCGCTGGTGCGGCACCAGGGCGGTGTCGAGGATGTTCATATCGGAGGCGTAAGCCAGGGCGCAGCGGTGGATCGCCGGATCGTCCGGCAGCGGCGCGGTGGTGCGCAGCCAAATGCTGAAACGGTCGCCCTCGGGCCGCTTGCCCCTGTAACGATCGAAGTCGACTGGCCGCAGTTCGATCGGGCGGACCCGCTCGTAATAGCGCCGCACCGCCTCCGGCAATTGGGGCAGGATTGCCTGCCGGATATCGGCGTCGCTCGGAAGCTGGTCCGGATGCGGCACGTCCGGCATTTTCATCTGGTGGTCGAGACTCGGCTCGTCATTGTGGAATGACACCGACATGGAAAAGATCGCGCGGCCGTGCTGGATGGCCACCACCCGGCGGGTGGAGAAGCTCTTGCCGTCCCGGATGCGGTCGACATCGTAAATGATGGGGACCTTGGGATCGCCGCCGAGCAGGAAATAAGCGTGCAGCGAATGCGGCACCACGCCTTCCACCGTGCGGGTGGCGGCGACCAGTGCCTGCCCGACCACCTGGCCGCCGAACACGCGTTGCATGCCGGACGGCGGGCTGGTGCCCCGGAACAGGTTCAGCTCGAGCTGTTCAAGGTCGAGAATGCTGAGAAGATCGGCGACCGGGGAGGACATGAAAGTACCTTATGGCTAGTGATATGCTCTCGCCAATGGAGAACACAAAGCCCCCCGGCGCGTCGGCCTGGCGCACCGATGTTTTGATTGGCGGCGCTGGTTTCGCCGGCCTGGCGCTGGCCATTGCGCTGCGCCAGGGGCTCGGCGAATCGTTCCACGTTACGGTCGCCGACCCGGCGCTAGGACGGAGTCATGCCGGCGATGCGCGCGCCTCGGCGATTGCCGCAGCGGCGCGGCGACTGTTCGAGACCATCGGTGTCTGGGATCAGGTCGCGCCCGGCGCGCAGCCGATCCTCGACATGGTCGTCACCGACTCAAAGCTGCAGGACGTCATGCGGCCCACCTATCTCAGCTTCAGCGGCAAGGTGGCGCCAGGCGAGCCATTCGCGCACATGATCGAAAATCCGGCGCTGCTCGCCGCTCTGATCGCGCGTGCGAAGCAGGAGGGCGTCGAGTTGCGCACCGAAGCCGTCACGGGATTTGAGGCGAGCACCGATCGCGTCACGGTCGCTCTTTCGAGCGGAGAGCCAATTTCCGCGAAGTTGCTGGTCGCCGCCGATGGCGCGCGTTCGCCCATCCGCGAGGCGGCGGGCATCCGCAGCACCGGCTGGAGTTATGACCAATCCGGCATCGTCACCACCGTGTCGCACGAGCGCGATCATCACGGCCGCGCCGAGGAGCATTTCCTGCCGGCCGGGCCGTTTGCGATCCTGCCGCTGAAGGGCCGCCGTTCGTCTATCGTGTGGACAGAAGAAAAACGCGAGGCCGAGCGCGTCGTCGCATTGCCCGACGACGGCTTCCACGCCGAATTGGAACGGCGCTTCGGCCTCAAGCTCGGCGAGATCGCGCTGGCGGGACCGCGCCGCGCCTATCCACTCGGCCTGTCGATGGCACGCTCGTTCATTGGCGAACGGCTGGCGCTGGTGGGCGACGCCGCCCACGTCATTCATCCGATCGCGGGGCAGGGTCTCAACCTCGGTCTGCGCGACGTGGCGGCGCTGGCCGAAGCGGTGGTGGATGCCGCGCGGCTGGGCCTCGATCCGGGCGGTCCGGATGTGATGACGCGTTATCAGCGGTGGCGGCGGTTCGACACAGCGGCCATGGGCGTGGCGACCGACGGACTCAACCGGCTGTTCTCCAACAGTTCCGACGCGCTGCGTATCGTGCGGGACGTCGGCCTGGGCCTGGTCGATCGGATGCCGGCGCTCAAGACCTTGTTCATCCGCGAAGCGGCGGGCCTCACAGGCGATGTGCCGAAGCTGCTGCGCGGCGAGGCGCTGTAGAACTAAGACAGCGGCACGACCGCGATCTTTTCCTTGAAAGCGGGCCGCGATGAAATCGCCGCGTACCAGCGATCGAGATTCGGCGTTGCCGGACGCTCCGGGATAAGCTGCACGTAGCGATAGATCATGATGCCAACCGGAATGTCGCCGTAGGAAAACTCGTCGCCGGCCATGAACTGCGTCTTGCCGAGTTGGGCGTCCATCATCTTGGCGGCGGTGATGGTTTTCTCCTTGCCGGTTTCGACAGCGTTGGCGTCGCGCTTGTCGGCCGGCGTGCGGATCAGTTGCCAGAACACCGGCGTGATTGCCGGCGCCATCACAGAAAGCTGCCAGTCCATCCACATCTGCGCGCGGGCGCGGGTCTGCGGGATGGCGGGTTCGAGCGTACGGCTCTGGTGCTTGGCGGCGAGGTAGCGGCAGATCGAATTCGACTCCCACATGGTGAAGCCGTCCTCCTCCTCCAGAGTCGGCACCAGCGAGTTCGGATTCATTGCCAGATAGGCCGGGTCCTTGGTTTTGCCGAATGCGCCGCCCACGTCGATGCGCTCGAACGGCAGTTTCATTTCGGCCAGCGCCCAGATCACCTTCTGCACGTTCGACGATGTGTTGCGGCCCCAGATCTTCAGCATGTTATTTCTCTCCCGAATTCTGCGGTCATGTTTACTCCGTCAGGGCCGGGACAAGGCCGGGCCTGAAGAACGATAGGCGAATCGCTAGTCCAACCGCCGCGCTTCTTCCGGCAGCATGATCGGAATGCCGTCGCGGATTGGATAGGCGAGCTTCGCCCCGCGCGAGATCAGCTCCTGCTTGCCGGCGTCATACTCCAACGTGCTCTTCGTGAGCGGGCAAACCAGAATTTCCAGCAGCTTCGGATCGATGCTGACGGCGGGTCGGTCGGTGATGTTCATCGGGGCCTCCGCAACATATCGGTAGTTTAGCGGATCGCCGGAACCAATGTCACTGCAGCGGCGGTTCGCCGCCCCCGGCGATTTTCTTGGCGAGCTCCATCTCGGTAACCGCGATCAGGATCTCCGAGCGGGACTTGAGGTCCGGCGCTTCGAGCAGCGCTTGCTTCTCCGCCGCGCCATAGGGCGACATCATAGCCAGCGCGTTGACCAGCGCTTCGTTTGGCGCGCTCTCGACGCCCTGCCAGTCGGTCTTGAGATTGTTTGCCTTGAGAAACGATGTCAGCGCTTCGAGCACGGCATCGCGATCGACCTCGTCCTCTCCCTTGCGGGCTATGAAATCGTCGGCGAACGGCTGGTAGGTGACGCGGCACTGGCGATAGGCGGTGACGACGTTGAGTTCTTCTTCGATGCGGAAGCGCGCGACGCCGGTGAGTTGCAACACATAGCGGCCGTCGCCGCTCTCGGCCAGTTGGGTGATGCGGCCGACGCAGCCGATCCTGTACAGGGCCGGCTTTTCCTCGGTGCCGTGATGCGCCGGGTCCGGCTGGATCATGCCGATCAGCCGATGGCCGTCGCGCAGCGAGTCGTCGATCATCGCCAGATAGCGCGACTCAAAGATGTTGAGCGGCATCTGGCCACGCGGCAGCAGCAGCGCGCCCTCCAGCGGGAACACCGGAATGTTCTCAGGCAGATCGGCGGAGCCCTTATAGATCACGTTCATCGGCATGATCGTTCACCTGCGGACCGTGACCGGACAACTCACGCAAATAACACGGACGACAACTTCTTGCGGCCGGAAATCGTGGCCTCGTCGGTCGGACCCCAGGCCTCGAAGAACTGCACGAGTTGCTTGCGCGCGCCATCGTCGTTCCATTTGCGGTCGCGCTTGACGATGGCCATCAGATGATCGACGGCATCGGCGCGCTTGCTCGCGGCATTCAGAGCGACCGCGAGATCGAAGCGCGCCTGGTGGTCGAGCGGGTTGGCTGCGACCTTTTGCTCCAATTCGCCGACCGGACCGACGGAGCTCGCCTGCTCGGCAACGTCGAGCGCCGCTTGCGCGGCCGCGACGGCGGCGTCGTTGCGCTTGGCCTCCGGGATCAGCGCCAGCGCTTCCTTGGCCTGTTCGATGTCACCGGCCGCGACATGGCAGCGCGCCAGTCCCGCCAGCGCGGGAACATTGGTCTCGTCCTCGGACAGGATCTGCGCATAGGCGTCCATCGCGGCTTCGATGTTGTTCTCGGCAATCGCCGCGTCGGCGGAGGCCAGCAGGTCCTTGATCTCGGTGCCGGCTTGGCCCTTGGTCAGCCGCTCCAGGAAGGCGTTGATCTGCGCCTCGGACTGCGCGCCCATGAAGCCGTCGCTGGGCTGCCCGTTGACGAAAGCAATCACCGCTGGAATCGACTGGATGCCCATCTGGCCCGGAATTGCCGGATGATCGTCGATGTTCATCTTGACCAGCTTGACCTTCCCTTTGGCGGCTTTGACAACCTTTTCCAGGATCGGCGTGAGCTGTTTGCAGGGGCCACACCAGGGCGCCCAGAAGTCGATCAGCACCGGCTGACGCTTGGACTCCTCGATGACGTCCTTCATGAAGCTCTGGGTGGTGGTATCCTTGATCAGACCCTCAGGGACCGCGGCGGCCGCTCCCCCGATATTCTCAAGCATCGACATGCGTTCCCTCGCCTGGCATCCGGTGGGCCGGACTGCCCCCAACCAACCTTGTCTTCCTCATTAAATGGGCTGGGAACTCGCCAAATGCAATCGGGGCCTAAAGCTCCGAATCCGGTCCGGTGACGTCCAGGATACGGGGCGGATGGCCGATGGATTCGAGGAATCGCACCAGATCGTCGCGGGCGATCGACGTGGTCATGGTGTTGACCAGTGGGTGCGCGTTGATAACCGCGTGCTGCATCAGTTCGGCATCCAGGACGATTGTGACCCGGCCGGAGGTGTCATTGAGCGCGCCGAACGGGGTCACCGAGCCGGGTGTGACACCAAGCGTTGCCAGCAGCAGGTCTGAGGAACCGAACGAGAAACGGCCGGTGGCGCCTAATCCTGCCGCAGCAAGCCGCCGGTGCAGCGATTTCAGCTCGATGACGGCGCTTTCCAGCGCTGTGACCAGAAACAGCACGCCCTTCTTGTCGCGCAGGAACAGGTTCTTGGTATGGCCGCCTTGGATGGTTCCGCGCAGGCTTTGCGACTGCTCGACGGTGAACAGCGGCGGGTGGCTGACCGTCGGATGCGCGATGCCGAGGCGGTCCAGGGCGGCAAAGAGCTGATCCGGGGTGGCGGGCATAGGCGTTTTTTGGCCATTTTTCCGCGTGGTTGCAAAGTCCTAACGCTTTTGGCTATAGAAACGGCTCTGGCGGCCGGCCTCCTTGGCCGCCATACCCAACGGATGCGGGTGTAGCTCAGGGGTAGAGCACGACCTTGCCAAGGTCGGGGTCGAGGGTTCGAATCCCTTCGCCCGCTCCAATTTGGCTCGATCTGACTTTTAGTTGGACGAGCACTCAGCTTTCGATTTTGTCGCTGCATGCTGTGGTGACCTCCAGGGGACCACCGGGAAGGCTCCATCTCGGCTGTACACGGAGGACTGTGAAGCAGCGACCCAATTGAATCTTGGTGCTGAGGCGCCGCTGAATCTTGGTGCTGAGGCGCTGCGGTGGACAAGCGTTCGCTGTGGCGCTCGATCGTTGCGCGCGCGGAATTTTGTCGTGGCAATGACGTGATGCAGTCGAACAAGCCGACACAGTGGCTGAGCGCTACTGAACTCGCACTCATCGAAAATCATAGCGACAGCGCAAGTGCGCGGCTGAGCTGGCCACCTCGTGTTCGAGACTGTCGCAGCATTCTTTGCACCAGTTGATTTGGATCAACGCGAATATTCTTCGATTGATTGATGAAAAATACTTCTGCGCATTGGATCTGGTGCGCGCGTACTAATACAGGAGCCCAACGTGTTGCTGCACGGATCGTTCGGTAAAGCGGTCGCGGCCATCTTTATTTTGTTGGCCGCGATCAGCGCAGCATCGGCTCAGTCGCGGATCGCGCTGGTCATCGGAAATAGCGCCTATCAGAACGCGAGGCCGCTGGTGACGGTGGCGGGTGACGCCATGATCGTCGCGGAAACCATGCGCGCCGCCGGATACGATGTCGTTGAGGCGCGTGATGTGCTTTTGAATGACATCGGGCCGATCATACGCGAGTTTCTAGATAAGGTGAGCGCGGCGGGGCCCGAAGCCGTGGCTTACGTCTATTTTGCGGGATACGCAGCACAGTCGCAGGGTGAGAATTTCCTGGTACCCGTCGATGCTCGGATCGATAGCGACGACGACCTTCAATATCAGGCGCTTCGGCTCAACGACCTGATCCGCGAGATGATGTCGATTCCGGCAGCGGCGCGACTTGTTGTGCTGGATGCCGCGCGCGACCACGGCTTCGGTCGCGGCGGGCCCCGTCCGGTCGCGCAAGGACTGGCGCTGATGGATTTGCCCGACGGCATGTTGCTGGCTTCGGCAGCGGCGCCCGGCGCACTCGCCATCGACGGCGACGGCGACGGCGACGGCGACGGCTCCTACAGCATCTACACCACCGCGCTGGTCACGTTCAAGCGCCAGCTTGGTCGCGACATGGAGCAAATCTTCAAAGCCACGCGCGTCCAGGTCAATCAGTTGACGAGCGGACGCCAGACCCCGTGGATGGCGTCGACACTAACCGTCGATCTTCGTCTGTTCGATGCGCCGGCGGCAGCGGCCCCGCCACAGCAAGTCGCCGGAATTGCAATCCCGCCGAAAGGCGATCGCGTCCTCTCAAAGGATGGAATGCGCCGGCTTGGCCCCGATCAGGCTTATCAGGTCGTGATCGAAGAGGACGGTCTCGAGCCTTACCAATGGTTCGTCGAACTTTATCCCGAGCATCCATCGGCCGGGCAAATCTGGCAGATCATCGACCAGCGCCGCGAAGCGGTCCTGTGGCGGCGAACGCTCGCCCAGGGTACGCGGAACGCTTACTGGAACTACCTGAAGCGCTATCCGAGCGGCGAGCACGCCGCTGAAGCGGAAAACCTTGTGGCAAGCCTGTCGGCACCGCGTCGGCCGCCGGTGACCTACGTGCCTGCGCCTGAGCCGTTGCCGCCCGACTACTACGATGAGGCCGTCGGTTTGGCCGAGATTTATCCAACCGACAATGTGTCGCCGATCATCGAGGTCTTTGAGGCGCTCGCGCCCCTGTTCATCGCGCCGCCCCGTTTTCGCGATTTCGGCCTAGGGCCGATCCGCAGGCCACCTCCGCCACCGCAGCCACCGTTCCGCGATCCGCGAATTGGACAAACGACGTTGAACGTGAAGTCCAATAACCAGGGGAACGACAATCCGAACAAGAATAATCATAGCGGCGTGAAGTGGACGAAGTCTCCGACCACATCACCAAGCGGGACGCAAACCGGCGTTCGTCGCGATCCGCCGCTTCCTCCGACTGGGCAGCCGGGCCGCACGCCGACCACGATCCCGCAGTCTGGGCAGCCGGGCCGCACGCCGACCACGACGCCGATCCCCTCGACGCCAACCCCGCCACAACCCGGCGTGCGCCCTGGCACTCCCACCGCGACACCGACCGTTCCCGCGGTGCCACCGACGGGCGTGCGGCCGGCGACGCCGACCGGCGCAAGACCCGGCTTGCCGCCAACAAGTGCGCCGACGCCAAATCCAAGCGTAGCCCGCCCGGCTCCGCCACCGACGGCAGCGCAGAAGCCTGGACTTCCGCCGGCACATGCGCAGCCGCCGTCGCGCCCCGTTGCGCCGCCTCAGAAGGTTGCGCCACCGCCGCGACCGGCTGCCCCACCGCCGCGCCCCGTGGCACGGCCAGCACCGCCGCCTCCGCGAGCGGCACCGCCGCCTCCACGACCCGTCGCGCGCCCGGCACCGCCGCCTCCACGGCCCGCGGCGCCGCCGCCGCGACTAGCCCCGCGACCGGCATGCCCGCCTGGCAAGCGCTGCTAGTCGACATGGCCTCTGCTCCGGCAGAGGCCATGCACTCCCGGAATGTTCGAACACCGATTGTCACGCCAGCATCGCTTAACGACGGAGATTTCAAATGCGTCGCCTTCCAGCTTTCCTCATCGCTTTCGGCCTGTTGTTTATCCCGGCGATGGCCGTCAGCGCGCAGCCATCGCCCGACCCCAAGACGCATCCTGGTGTGTGGGGCGACATAACGACAACGCCCCAGGCGGAAGGACCCTATGGGACGGGCTTCACCTCGACAGAGCGTGTGGTCGAGCGCTGCACCGCCCTGGAATGGGCGATTAGAACTAAAAAGGCGGATGGCAGCTTCCGTTGGTATCGTCGGAACTATCAAACCGGCTGCTGCCTCGGGTGGGTCAATGCGACGATGGCATTCCTCAACTTCCACAACGAGGCCGGCAACCACACGCTCGGCGTTTGCATGCCCGAAGAGATGCATAGCGTGGACGTGGTCAGAGTATTCCTCGATTACGTCCATAAGAATCCGGACGACCAGAAATACAATCCGTCGCTGCTGATGTACTGGGCGTTGCTCGAGAAATATCCCTGCCAGCAGTAGATGAATCAGGCCTCGATTTCATTTCGTTACCACCATGACAATATGAAGCTTCTTCTCGGTTTGGTCTGTTTCGCATGCGCGATGGCGCACCCGGCGCAGGCCTCGGCGCCGGTTCATAAGACGATCGTTGGCTGCGTATCGAATGGCATCTTCACCAGCGATAGCGGATACGTCATCAAGCTTCGCGAACGCTCAGGCGGCCTGATGATTTCCTCGGGCATGCAAAATCGGAGGCTGCAAGTTACGGGCAATTTGCTGCCGGGTGATAATTTTTACATCGACAGACCACCGATCGTGGTGGGGCGCTGTGGGTAGCCGTCGCGCATGGTGGCGGCGAGCGGCAACTCTAAGATGCTCTCGCGGCAGGCCGTCTGAACAGGCTATTCGACGGCCAAAGGCAATAGGTGTTTGATGGGTCGATGTCGGAAGCGGCTCTGCCTTGCTATCGTCGCGTTGGTGCCGTTGACAGCGGGTCCAGTGTTTTCTCAGCAACGCAGCGATCCGATCGGAGCGATGATCAAGGTCTCAGTATTCGATCGCGCCCAGCAGATTTTTGTCGGCAGGATGCGATCAGACCAAATGGCCTGCTATGTCCGCGAGGAAGGCAGCAGTCATTCGCTGGACATTGGGGTGACCGCGGACCATTCGTTTATCCGTCTTGAAACGGGAGACTCGCGAGAGGCAACTCCGAAACCGCCCGTTCGCGTATTCGCCGGCAAACAAGGCTCAAATCGAGTCGGAAACAACGAATATGCCAGCGACGAATACGCGTTGTTGCAAGAATATGTCGGTGACATTGAATATTTCGTACCGAATCCGGATCGCGGCGATTTTGTCTTGGTAGCCAGGGGAGATGCGAAAGCATTTCTCGAAATGGTAGCGCGTGCGAGAACTGAGTTCGTGGTGGTGCAATCGGCCACAAATAAGAAAAGCACGGATATCGTCGCAATATACAAGTTCACCAACGCAAAGGTTCTTGCGCTTCTGTCGTGCGCAAGGTCCCGCCTTCAATAGGCCGAAAAGCTTGCGGGCGTCACACCATTAAAGAAAGGCGCTTCGAGAGCTTGCGAAGGTCGCTGCGGATCAAAGCGGAAACCCTCGCGGCCAGTGCATGAGGTCTGTTCACCGCGAAAAGACATTGCCCGGTTGCGGTCGCGCTCACCTCTGCTTGAAACACGTTGAGCATGTTGCGATGCGGCGCACTCGCCGCTGTTCAGTGGCCGACAGCCAGCGCTCCGCGCGTGCGGGTGTCCGCCGCCCCAACCAGTCCGTCCGGCGTTACCAGGATCGACGGCACCGACGTGAACGGCGGCCATACCTTCACCGAATGGCCGCGGGCCTGCAGCGCCTTGACCAAACTCTCGGGCACGCCGGCCTCGACCATCGTCTCGTCCGGCTTCCATTGATGATGGATGCGCGGCGCCTGCACCGCCTCGGCGATCGACATGCGGTGGTCGATGACGTTGAGCAGTACCTGCAGCACCGCGGTGATGATGCGGCTGCCGCCTGGCGAGCCGGTGACGATCAGCGGCCGGCCGTTGTGCAGCACGATGGTCGGCGTCATCGACGACAGCGGCCGCTTGTTCGGGCCGGGCTCGTTGGCCTCGTAGCCAACCATGCCGACGCCATAGCTGAGATTGAGCGTGTAGGTGTTGGCGACGGCGTTGCCGAAGCGGTCCAGCACCGAATAGTGCGTGGTGTTGTTGCCCTCGAACGAGGCGGGATCCGCCGTTTTGATCTTGTCGGACGGCGTGGCGCGCTGCCGGTCGATCTTGGCGCGCAGCGACGCGGCGTAGCGCTTGGACAGCAGTCCGGCGATCGGCACCTTCACGAAATCCGGATCGCCGAGCAGGTGCGCGCGGTCGGCGTAGGCGTAGCGCATGGTCTCGATCAGCAGATGCGCCGAATCCGGATCGCCGGCCTTGAGCCGGAAGCCTTCCAGCATGTTCAGCATTTCCAGCAGCACCACGCCGCCGGAGGACGGCGGCGGCATCGACACGATGCGCAGTCCCCGGTAGGTGCCGCGCAACACCGGCCGCTCGACGGCCTTGTAGTTCTTCAAGTCCTCAGCCGTCATCAGCCCGCCGGCCTCGCGCACCGCGGCGGCGATTTTCTCCGCCACCGGCCCTTCGTAGAACGCGCGCGGTCCATTCTTGGATATGGCCTCAAGCGTGGTGGCGAGATCGGTCTGCACCAGCTGCGTGCCGCGCGCGATCAACGAGCCGTCAGGCTTGAGGAACAGCTTTGCGGTCGATGGCCATTTCGCCATCCTGGTGATCGAAGAGCGCCCGGTGTCCTCGAATTCGTCGCCGACCTTGTAGCCGTTGCGCGCCAGATCGATCGCCGGGGTGATCAACTGCGCTAGTTTGAATTTGCCCGAGCCGTATTTCTCCAGCGCATGGGTCAGTCCGGCGACGGTGCCCGGTACGCCGATGCCAAGGCCCTGGTCGCGTGACTTCGCCGGGTCGGCTTCGCCCTTGGTGTCGAGGAAGGTTTCGCGGGTGGTCGCCGCCGGCGCGGTCTCGCGGTAGTCGATGGCGATATCCTGCGCCGGGCCGCGTTTGCCTTTGGCGAGATGGATCACCATGAACCCGCCGCCGCCGATGTTGCCGGCGCGCGGATAGGTCACCGCCATGGCGAAGCCCACCGCGACCGCTGCATCGACCGCGTTGCCACCGCGCTTGAGCACCTCGGCGCCGATCATCGCGGCACGGCTCTCCTGCGCCACCACCATGCCGTTGCGGGCGGTGACCGGCTGCACCGGAGGAAATTGCAGCGCGCGCTGGGCATGCGCGGCCGTCGCGGCGCTCGCCGCGATCAGCAGGGCCGCAAGGAAGGCGCGACGAATCATCGTTGCAGTCTATCCGTTCGCCTCGTCAAGGAACGTCTGTACGGCGCGGAAAAGGGCTGCGCGATTGCGCTCCAGCATCATGTGGTGCGTGCCTTCGGCCAGCATGACCAGCCGCTTGTCCGGCGAGTTCACCATCAGCGGGAAGATGGCCTGCGCCATATACGGCGGCGTGTCCTGATCCCATTCGCCGATCGCGATCAGGGTCGGGACGGTGATCCGGGCGGGGTCGTACATGGTTTTGCCGGAGCTCCAGAACTCCTGGGTGTCGGCCACGGTGCCGTTCGGCGCGCGCACCACCGGCGGATTCTGCTTCGCGCCCACCGGATCGGTCGCCCAGGTGGCGTCAGCCCATTGCTCTAACCAGCCGGGCGGAATGAGCGCCGCCTTCTTGTCCTCGGGCACGCCGTTGAGCCAGCGCGCCTTGGCTTGCTCGCGTGTGACGGTGCGGTAGGCGCCGAGCGGGCCGGGCCCGCCGAGCGGCGAGGGCGTGGTGCGCAACCAGCCCGGCGCGTAGAGCATCAGCCGCGCCACCTTGTCCGGATTGGCAATCGCGGTGGTGGCCATCAGCGTGCAGCCCCACGACCAGCCCAACAGGTTGAGTTTGCCGATGTTGCGGCGCTTGAGAATGAAATTCAGCACCGCGGTGATGTCGTTCACCGCGTCGGGCGTGCGCGTCACCGGCGGATTGTTCTGCGGCGGCTCGTCCATCGCAGCGGGTCGCGTCGAGCGGCCGTAGCCGCGCACGTCAAGGCAATAGACGTCGTATCCGTGCGATGCGATCGACTCCATCCACGATTGCCCGCCGAGCGGGATGTCGAAACCGGTGTGCGCCGGATAGGTCGAGCCGTGGACGAAGAGAAGCGTGCGCTCCGGCGTGAAGGCCGTGAGATTGGCCGGCCGCTTGTTGCGGACGAAGATGTCGATGCCGGGTTCGGACGGCACCGTCATGTCTTCGGTGATGAGGTCGGTCATGCCGCGAACCCCTTGTTTTCGTTTCGCCAGCGGCCTCTCGTTCGTCATGCCCGGGCTTGACCCAGGCATCCATCTCTTTTGCGAAGAATATGGATTGCCGGGTCAGGCCCGGCAATGACGCGGAGAGATGAGCGCGAAAGCCCGCGCTACTGCACCTTGCAGTCCTTCATGATCTCCGGCTTGAACGCGAGGCCGTGTCCGGGACGCTCCGGCGCGGTGATCGTGCCGTTGATGACCTTCACCGGATCGACCCAGAGATCCTCGGACAATCCCATGTCCTCGATCCAGGCCCCGTTGGGAATGGATGCGAGAAGCTGAACGTTGAGTTCAGGAAAGAGATGCGGCGCCATCTGCAGGCCCCAGGTGTCGGCCAGCACCGAAATTTTGCGCAATTCGGTGTAGCCGCCGCGCATCGGATCGGGCTGCAGGATCGGCACCTTCGGATTTTCGAAGAACGGCCGCAGATCGAATCGCGTGAAGTGCGTCTCGCCGCCGACGATGCGGATCGGCAGCGCGTCGGCCACCCGCATGTATCCCTTGAAATCGTCGGCAGGCACCGGCTCTTCCAACCAGTAAATATCGTAGTCGGCGATCTTGCGGCCCTGGTTGATGGCGACGTCCGCGCTCCAGCCCTGGTTGATGTCGATCATGATGTCGATGTCGGGGCCGAGCGCGTCGCGCATCCGCTTCACGTTATCGACGTCGCCGCGCAGGCTGTTGCCGTGCGCCATCTGCATCTTGATCGCCTTGTAGCCCTGCGATTTGTAATGCAGCGCCTTGGCGATCATGCCGTCGCCACCGGAGCCGCGGAAGCAGCCGGAGCCGTACACCGGCATTTCCTTGCGCACATGACCCCACAGCCGATGCAGCGGCATGTTGGCGCGCTTGCCGATGGCGTCCCACAGCGCGATGTCGAGCGCGGACATTGCCATGGTGACGATGCCGCCGCGGTTGTAGCTGACGGTCTTTGTCCAGAGATCGTTCCAGATGCCTTCGACAGCGGTGGCGTCCTTGCCGATCACGTGCGGCAGGATGGTTTCCTCCAGCGCGGCGACGACGGTCTTGAGGCCGGGGCGGAACGAGAACAGATAGCCCATGCCGACGATGCCGCCCTTGGTCTCGACTTCGAGCACCAGAAGATTGCGCGCCTCTCCGAAGGCATGACCCTTGAGCCACGGCGTGTCCGGCCACGGCACGCGGATCATGGTGGTGCGGACGGCTTTGATGGTCATGTCGGTCATATTCGAAGCCTTCAGTTTGTCATTCCGGGGCGCTCGCGAGCGAGCGAGCCCGGAATCCATGTGAGGGTTGTTTAGAAATCATGTCTGGATTCCGGGTTCGCACCTTCGGCGCGCCCCAGAATGTCGGAGGGCGTTAGCGCGCTTGCGCATGATAAACGGAATTCGGCCGCATGTCGGTGGCCGAGGCCACGCGGTTGGTCATGTTGTAGAAGCCCGCCACCGCCGCGATGTCCCAGATGTCGCGCTCGGAGAAGCCCGCCTTGCGGAGCGCCTCGCGGTCTTCTTCCTCGACGGACCACGGCTCTGCGGTCAGCTTCGCGGCGAAGTCGAGCATGGCGCGCTGGCGCTTGCTCAAGCGTGCGGCGCGATAGTTCATCACCATCAGCTCGCCCAACGCCGGATCGCCCGACAGCGTGCGCACGGCGGCGCCATGGGCCACCAGGCAGTAATAACAGCGGTTCACCGACGACACCGCGACCGCGATCATCTCGCGTTCGAGCTTCGACAGCCCCGACGGTGCCAGCATCAGGTCGTTGTACATGGCGACGAAGGCTTCGAGTTTGGCATTGTCGAAGGCATAGGCAGAGAGAACGTTGGGCACGAAGCCGAGCTTCTCGGTGCACTTGCCGAAGTAGCCTTCCATCGCCGGTGAAAGTTTGCCGCGCTGCAGCGAAAGCGCCGTGATCTCGCTGTCGTCCTTCGCGGTCTGGAGCGCCGCCGCAGGAAACGCAGGATTCGGCGGCAATGACTTGATATTGCTGGTTTTCTTTTGCGTCTTTGGCACGACTTGCCTCCCAAAGTGTTGGCGGAAGACTACATCTGTTAGGCCGCCGAGCGAAACCGCTAGAGTCCGCGCGCCGCGCGATGATTCCCTCATTTTTTGAAGCGCACATGAATCAGCAAACATTCGTCGATCGGCCCGGCGACGAAGAGCGTGCAGCCAGCGCCCGCATCGCGGCAGCCGGAAAGCTTTTGCGCGGTGACAAGAGCGAAGCCCCGGACGATTTCGCCAAGCTTCTGTTCGGCCGTGGCGATCCAGAAGACTTGATCGGCTATGAAGCGAAGGAACTGGCCGCGCTCGCGAGCGCGGCCTGGAGCTTCCTCGCCGTCCGCAAACCCGGTGCGCCGAAAATCCGCTTCCAGCCGGCCCCAGACGGCGAGCACCTCAAATCAATTTCGGTGCTTGAGATCGTCAACGACGATATGCCGTTCCTGGTCGATTCGGTCATGGGCGAATTGACCGAACACGGGCTGGCCGCGCGGATGATCGTGCATCCGATTCTGGAGATCGAGCGCGACAAGGCCGGCAAGCTGAAGGCGGCGCCCAAGGCTGAGGCCAGCAGCGGAAAGGATGCCGTGCGCGAGAGCTTCATCCACATCCACGTTTCCCGCGTCGATGACTTGGATCGCTGCGCCGAAATCGTGGAGGCGCTCGAGCTGGTGCTTGAGCAGGTCCGCCGGGCTGTCGCGGATTGGCGGCAGATGCTTGGACGCATGGGCGGCGTCGTCAAAGAACTCCAGGCCAATCCGCCGCCCTTGCCGGTCGATGATATCGCCGAGGCGATCCAGTTCTTGGAGTGGCTGGCCGCCGACAATTTCACGCTGTTCGGCGTTGGCGATTACGCCTTCAAAGGCCAGGAATTGTGCCCGGTCAAGAAAACCGGGCTCGGCATCCTGCGCGACAACGAGATCGCGGTGTTTACCCGCGATGGACAGGCGGTGACCATCACGCCGGAAATCCGCTCATTTTTCGATGAACCGAAAACGCTGATCGTGACCAAGGCCAACGTGCGCTCCCGCGTCCATCGCCGGACTCATCTCGATTACATTGGCGTCAAACGTTTTTCCCCCGACGGCGAGGTGGTCGGTGAATTCCGCATCCTCGGCCTGTTCACATCGACCGCCTACACGCGCTCGACGCGAAGCATTCCGTATCTGCGCCGCAAGGTCGATGCCGTCCTGCGGCGCGCCGGATTCGAATCTGAGAGTCATTCCGGCAAGGCGCTGGTCAACGTGCTGGAAGGTTATCCGCGCGACGAGCTGTTCCAGATCGACGAGGACACGCTCTACGCCTTCGCGACCGCGATCACCCAGCTGGAGGAACGCCCGCGCGTCCGCGTGTTGTCACGGCTCGACCGCTTCAAACGGTTCGTATCGACCTTGGTGTACGTCCCGCGCGAGCGCTACAGCTCCGAAGTGCGGACGCGGATCGGCGCCTATCTCGCCCAGGTCTATCAGGGCGAGGTCGCGGCGTTCTATCCGTTTTTCCCCGAAGGGCCGCTGACCCGCGTTCACTTCATCATTCGGCGCACCGGCGGCGCGGCCAAGGTGGACCGCGCCGTGCTGGAGGAGAATGTCGGCGCTATCATCCGCACATGGGCGGATGCATTGGGAGCGAGCTTCTGGCCGCTCACGAACCGGGCAAGGCCCAGGCGCTGCTGACGCGGTACCGCGATGCATTCTCGACCAGCTATCGCGCTGCCTATGCGGCGGCGGTCGCGGTGCAGGACATTCGCGACGTCGAGGCGCTGACGCCGGAGCGGCCGCTCGGCGTCGCGTTCTATGCGCGCACCGAAGATGGCAAGGCCTGCACCGGCCTCAAGGTGTGGAGCCACACGCGCCCGATCCCGTTGTCGGAGCGGGTGCCCGTGTTGGAGAACATGGGTTTCCGCGTGGTCGACGAGCGCACCTACCAGGTTGGCGGCCAGCCGGGCGATACCGTCGATGTCTGGCTGCACGACATGGCGCTCGAGCGCGCCGACGGTTCGGACGCGGCGTTCGATGGCACGCGGCTGGAGGCCATGTTCCTGGTCGTGATGGGCGGTGTTGCCGAGAACGACGGCTACAACGCCCTGGGTCTTGCCGCCGGGCTGATGTGGCGCGACGTGGCGCTGATCCGCACCATCTCGCGGTTCCTTCGCCAGATCCGCGTGCCGTATTCGCAGGACTACATGTGGGCGACACTGCGCAAGCACGCGGCGATCACGCTCGGAATTGTCCGACTGTTTCCCGGGCGTTTCAATCCGGGCCATGAGCAGGCCAAGCGGCGCGCGGAGTTCGAGGCGGAGGTTCTGGCCGACATCGAAGCGGCGCTGCAGAAGGTCGACAGCCTCGACGAGGACCGCATCGTGCGGCGCTTTGTCAACGCAGTGCAGTCGGCGATCCGCACCAACTACTACCAGCTCGGCAAGGATGGCTTTCCCAAGCAGGAAATCTCCATCAAGTTTTCCAGCCGCAAGCTCGAAGGCGTGCCGAAGCCCGCGCCGCTCTACGAAATCTTCGTCTACTCGCCGCGCTTCGAAGCCGTGCACATGCGGTTCGGTAAGGTGGCGCGCGGCGGCATTCGCTGGTCGGACCGGCCGCAGGATTTCCGCACCGAAATCCTTGGCCTTGTGAAGGCGCAACAGGTCAAGAACGCGGTGATCGTGCCGGTCGGCTCCAAGGGCGGCTACGTCCCCAAGCGTCTGCCGGTGGGCGGTACGCGCGAGGCGATCGCGGCTGAGGGCGTCGCGACCTACAAGCTGTTCATGCAGTCGCTGCTCGATATCACCGACAACCTCGATCTGAAGGGCGTCGTGCCGCCCGAAAACGTAGTGCGTCACGACGACGACGATCCCTATCTGGTCGTCGCCGCCGACAAGGGCACCGCGACCTTCTCCGATATCGCCAACGGGATTTCCGAGGCGCACCACTACTGGCTCGGAGATGCTTTCGCGTCGGGCGGCTCGGCCGGCTATGACCACAAGGCTATGGGCATCACCGCGCGCGGCGCGTGGGAATCGGTGAAGCGCCATTTCCGCGAGATGGACACCGACATCACCCAGACCGAATTTTCGACGGTCGGCGTCGGCGACATGTCGGGCGATGTGTTCGGCAACGGCGCATTGCGCGAGACGACAATGCAATTGCTCGCGGCGTTCGACCACCGCGACATCTTCATTGATCCAAGCCCCGATTCGGCCAAGAGCTTCGCCGAGCGCAAGCGCATGTTCGCTCTGCCGCGATCGAGCTGGCAGGACTACGACAAGGCGCTGATTTCCAAGGGCGGCGGGGTGTTCCCCCGCTCATCCAAGGAGATCGCGCTGTCGAAGGAGGCGCAGGGCGCTATCGGTCTGGCCAAGGCCAAGGCAACGCCGCAGGAGGTGATGAATGCGATTCTCAAGGCGCCGGTCGATCTGCTGTTCTTCGGCGGCATCGGCACCTACATTCGCGCTTCGTCGGAAAGCGACGAGGCGGCGGGCGACCGCGCCAACGACGCCATCCGCATCACCGGCGGCCAGATTCGCGCCAAGGTGATCGGCGAGGGCGCCAATCTCGGCATGACCCAGCGCGGCCGCGTTGAGGCGGCTCTAAAGGGCGTGCGGCTGAACACCGACGCCATCGACAACTCTGCCGGCGTCAACACCTCGGACGTCGAGGTCAACATCAAGATCGCGTTGAGCTTGCCGGTGCGCGATGGCCGTCTCATCCTCAAGGCGCGCAACACGCTGCTTGGAAAAATGACCGACGAGGTCGCGGCGCTGGTGCTGCGCAACAACTATCTGCAGACACTCGCGCTGTCGCTGGCGCAGCGGCGCGGCCTGGAAGACCTGGTCTTCCAGCAGCGGCTGATGCAGACGCTGGAGCAGAAAGGCGAGCTCGACCGCGCCGTCGAGTTCCTGCCCGATGACATTGAAATCGCCGAGCGGATGCGCCGCCAGCAGCCGCTGACGCGGCCGGAGCTTTCGGTTCTGCTCGCCTACGCCAAGCTTTCGCTCTGCGCCGAACTGCTCGAATCGAACGTGCCGGACGACCTCTATCTCGCCCGCGAACTCGCACGCTATTTCCCGAAGGCGCTGGCGGAGAAGTTCCCCGACGCGCTGGAGAAGCACCGGCTGCGGCGCGAGATCATCTCGACCCAGCTCGCCAACTCCATGATCAACCGCGGCGGGCCGTCGCTCGTGGTGCGGATCGCTGATCAGACCGGCGCGTCGCCGGAGGCCATCGCGTTTGCTTTCGCGGCGGTGCGCAACAGCTACGACATGCCGGCGCTGAACGACGAGATCAACGCGCTGGACGGAAAGGTGGCGGGCAAGGTTCAGCTCAAGCTCTATGCCGCGGTCGAGGATCTGCTGCTCGATCGTCTGGTCTGGTTCCTGCGCAACGCCGATCTGTCGAAAGGTCTGGCGGGCGTCGTCGATCATTTCCGCGACGGCATCACGGCAATGACCAAGGCGCTCGATCAGGCGTTGCCGGCGGAGGCCGCGGCGGCGCGTGCGGCGCGCATGGCAGAGCTGATCGCGGAGGGCGTGCCGGAGGCGCTGGCTCGTCGGATTGGCGACATTCCCGAGATTGCCGCCGCGCCCGACGTGGTGTTGATCGCCGACCGCGCCAAAAAGCCGATCGCTGCGATCGTCGCGACATACTTCGCAGCCGAGGCGTACTTCCGTCTCGATCGCGTGGTCGCGGCATCCCGTGGCATCGTGGTGTCCGACTACTTCGATCGGCTGGCGCTGGATCGGGCGCTCGACACCATCGGCGACGCCGAGCGCCGGTTGACCGCGGCGATGGTCGAGACCGGTAAAACCGGCGAAGCGGCGGTCGAAGCCTGGGTCAAACCACGCAAGGCCGAGGTCGAGAGCATCCGCGCAGCGATCCACCAGATTGCTGGGTCCGGGCTGACGCTGTCGAAGCTTACGGTGACGGCGAGCTTGCTGGGAGATCTGGCGAAAGGATAGGCGCCATCTTTCTCAAGCAGGAGCCCACCCCGTTCGCTCCCGCTTTCGCGGGGACGAGCGGAAATCTCAGTCGGCGTACAGTTTCAGTTGCGTGCTGCTAATGCCGGAAATGCCGCGTGCCGGTGAGCACCATCGCGACGTTGTGGTCGTCAGCGGCCTTGATCACTTCGTCGTCGCGCATCGAGCCGCCGGGCTGGATCACCGCGGTGGCGCCGGCCTCGATCGCCACCAGCAGACCGTCGGCGAACGGGAAGAACGCATCCGATGCGACAACGGACCCCTTGGTCAGCGGCGACGGCAGGTTCAATTCCTTGGCGGCATCTTCGGCCTTGCGCGCCGCGATCCGCGCTGAATCGATGCGGCTCATCTGGCCGGCGCCGATGCCGACCG
The DNA here is from genome assembly GCA_026400395.1 of Alphaproteobacteria bacterium. Classification (GTDB taxonomy): domain Bacteria; phylum Pseudomonadota; class Alphaproteobacteria; order Rhizobiales; family Xanthobacteraceae; genus Z2-YC6860. Next base: position 30,760 of record JAPLPD010000185.1, read on the forward strand.
TTGCGCGATCCTTGGCATAGACGATGGTGTTCGACTTGACGTGCTTGGCGACGCGGAAGGCAAACCGCAGATCGTCCAGCTCGGCCGCTGTCGGTGCGCGCTTGGTCACCGTCTTGAGCGCCATGTCATCGACGGTGGCGCTGTCGCGCGATTGCACCAGCAGTCCGCCGGCGACCGATTTAACCGTCAGCCCGTAGGCGCGCGGGTCGGGCAACCCGCCGGCCAGCAGTAGGCGCAGGTTCTTTTTCCCCGCCACGATCCGGATCGCCTCTTCGCTGGCGTCGGGCGCGATGATCACCTCGGTGAAAATCTCGGTGATGGCTTTCGCCGAGTCCGCGTCGAGCGGACGATTCAGCGCGACGATGCCGCCGAACGCCGACGTCGAATCGCAGGCCAGCGCCTTGCGATAGGCTTCGATGATGCTTGATCCCTCGGCCACGCCGCACGGGTTGGCGTGCTTGATGATCGCCACGGCGGCGGTGCGCCGGGGATCGAACTCGGCGACGCATTCATAGGCCGCATCGGTGTCGTTGATGTTGTTGTACGAAAGCTGCTTGCCCTGCACCTGTCGCGCGGTGGCGACGCCGGATCGCTGGTCCGGGGACTTGTAGAACGCGGCGCTCTGGTGCGGATTCTCGCCATAGCGCAGCGCTTCGGCGAGCTTGCCGCCGAAGGCACGGAACGCCGGCGCCTGATCGCCAAGTTCGGCGGCAAACCAGTTGGAGATCGCCGCGTCATAGCTTGCGGTGCGCGCGTAAGCCTTGGCGGCGAGTTTCTTGCGCAAGGCAAGCGTGGTCTCGCCCTTGTGCTGTGCAAGTTCGGCAAGCAGAGCGGTGTAGTCGTCCGGCTCAACCACCACGGCCACGTCGGCGTGGTTCTTGGCCGCGGCGCGGATCATCGCCGGCCCGCCGATGTCGATGTTCTCGACACAGTCGTCGTAGGAGGCGCCTTTCGCGACGGTCGCTTCGAACGGATAGAGGTTGACCACCAGCAGGTCGATCGGCCGAATGCCATGCGCGGCCATCGCGCCGGCGTGGGCGGCGTTGTCGCGGATAGCCAGCAGCCCGCCGTGCACCTTCGGATGCAGTGTCTTGACCCGGCCATCCATCATCTCCGGGAAGCCTGTCAGCTCCGAGACGTCCATCACGGCAATGCCGGCATCCTTGATGGATTTGGCGGTGCCTCCGGTCGAGACCAGCTCGACGCCGTGGCTGACCAGTCCGCGCGCGAATTCGATCAGCCCGGATTTGTCGGACACGGAGATAAGGGCGCGGGTGATGCGGCGCAGATCGGTCATGGGGTCAATGTCGTTGTCTCGCCTCGGAAATATGGCGCTCTAGGCAATTCCTACCTTGTTCCTGCCAGCCTCTCCACGTCATGCCCGGCCCCGTGCCGGGCATCCACGTCTTTCTTTGCGCAAAGCAAGGCGTGGATGGCCGGGACAAGCCCGGCCATGACTATCTCTTATTCCTAGAGCGGTTTCCACCCGATGTGAATCAATTTAAGCAGCGAGGGATTCCCTAACTCCTGCAAATCAGATTCGATGTTCGCTCCCATTAGCGGCGAGGGCGATCAT
>JAPLPD010000030.1 GCA_026400395.1 Alphaproteobacteria bacterium
GCGCGCCTACGGTCTACGCGACCAGGAATATCTGCGGCTCAAGGTGCTCACATGCATGCTCCCAGCGCTCTGAAGTTGCTGAAAACACCCACTCGTTTTCCTGAAGACCCAAAATAATGGATAGGCACGAAATTCCGGATTTCCAATTCGCGCTTGCACACGATGGCGAGCGTCGGTGTCTTCACGCGGCCGACGCCGATCACCCTCCGGGAGCCCTGCCCCAGTATGACGGTCGCGGTGCGCGTCAGCGACAGATTGTAGATCTGGTCGGCCTGGCGGCGCGCAACGGCTGCGGCGTAAAGTCGGGCATATTCAGTATTGGGCTTCGCCTTACCGAATGCGTCACGGATGGTCTGGTGGTCCTGCGCGGTGAACAGCACCCGCATCACCTGGCCGCGATAATTGTAATGCTCGAGAATTTCCTGACCGATCAACTGACCTTCGCGGTCGCAGTCGGTGGCAAGCCACACCCGCGTCGCGCTGCGCAGCGCCTCACGAATGGCTCTGAGCTTGGCGGCCTTGTTGCCGCCCTCCGCGGGGCGAGTGCCGTAAAGACCTTCGGGCCGCAGCAGGATCGGCGACCAGCGCTTCCACGCCGGCACGACATCCTCAGGTTCGAGCAGATCGAACAGATGCCCCTCGGCCGGAAGGATATTTCCGTAGCGGGAACCGACGGCGGCGCGGACGTCTTTGGCCTGGCTCGATTTTTCCGTGATGACGATCTGATCGGCCATGCCGGGCTCGGTTGGAAGAATCGATTCGACTCCACGAACGCGAGAACATATAGTGAACACAATGGACGTGCAAGTTGGATTTTGAAGGCTTCGCGTCGAGCGGCAAGGTTACGGCACTAATCAAGCCAATCCGGCGAACGCGCACGACAGTCAACGTGTAAGGCTGGCCCAATTGTTAACTTGGGCCAGCCGAGACTGCGCTCGTCAGTAGCTTGCCGCATCACCGATCGTCAGTACACGTGTCGTCACGTCGGGATTTGCCGGGTCTTCCGAACCGTACTCCATCGACCGATCGTAATAGTCGACCTTGGCGAAGTACCGCTCACCTTCGATCTGAAAGAAGAAGCAGTCGTGCTCACCGTATGGGTCGTTGTGACGTGTGAAGCTTTTGAACGTGCGTGCCGTGCTGAGAACCTTGGCACGTGTGGCCTCGTCTAACTCGGCGACCGCAGCCGTAATGACGACCCTCCCGCCGGTGAAGGTCGCTCGCAATAGGTCGTTGAGTTCGCGAATGCGCGTAACGTCTTTGGACAGCGTTTCGCTGCGAGCGTGAGCTGTCATTGTTGATCTCCTGATGTTGGACGGTGGAATCAAAAGCTCGGGCCGCGTGATGCGACCCGAGCGACGAGTTCAAGCTTTCGGCTCCGCGTGTTAGTCGTGCTTGAGCAGCGCAACGGCGGTGATCGGGCGAATGAACTCGGGCTGGCTGGGGTAATCGCGCCATCTGAGGGTCAGCGTGTCGTCGTGGCGCTTAGCCACGATCGCTTCAAACCAACCGTCAGATAACGACTCTTGGGCGATGACCAAATGCCCCGGCGCGAGATCGTCCCAGTGTTTCGGGGGCGTTGTAGATATTGGCCCTGGCTCGCCGCCGACCAAGGCATTGATCGCGTCGTACAGATCTTGTGGGATTTGCGGTACGGCAGCCGGCCCGGTGGCGTGTATGCGCCCGACCGGGAGTTTCCCGACGACCGCAAAATGATGCGCTTTCGTTGCGATGCCTATTCGCAGGCCTAGTGCCTGAGCAGCTTTGGCAACGAGGAGTTCGTTGTCATCGACAAATCGCGCCGCGCGAGGCTTGCCGTGTTCGTCTAGGCCAAAGATCACCAACGCCCTGGAGAATTTCAGTTTCTCGTTGTTCGGTTTGGCTGTCTGTTTCTTGCTCATGTCGTCTATCCTCAAATGAAAGGGCCCCGAAATGGGGCCCTTGGTTGGTCGTCAGTACGCAACACCCGGTCGTTGTGACCGGTTCGTTTAGCGATGCGCAGCTTTTGGATTCTGCAAAGTCACGCGATCGCAAAGGTGAAACAGCGGACAACCTTTATTGCCGCATCGTCGTTGGTCATGGATGCGGTTGCCGTTGCAAATATCGAACTCCTGCTGAGCGCAGAACCGCCATATGGCGTGCTGGACAAAGCGAGGAAACGTCGCCGGATATTTCGAACAGGTCTGCCGGGCATCGATCCGTGCAGCGATCTGCGAGATGATGTCGGCGCATCCGTCGGGCTGATAACAGGAAGGCCCATAGGCATGCTGCGCGTCAAATCGCCGAAGGATGCCGGTCCGATGCAAAAAATTATGAACCAGCGTGTCGATGGCGATCATGCTCACGCCAGCATCGAACCAAAGCCGTTTAGTCGGCGGTGCGGCGAGTAGTACGTCGGACAACGACATCGCGAGCACCTTGTCAGACACCCCATAGACATTTCGAAGTGGACCGATCAAAGATTCGCGCAACCGCGAGAGACGACTACGATCAGCTCCTTTGCTCGCCCTTCGGAGTTGACGGTCTATCCAGGCGACTAGGTCGCCGTCCGCAACGTCGCGAATGAACAGGTGGAGCGAGTACGCGGTCTGGTTTAGGCGACCATTACGCAAATCAAAGCGAGGCAAGTGGCAAAGACCAATATGGGCTGGCTCGGCACAAGTCCGGCTGCCTTTCTCATATCCGCAAGAATGGAATGCCCAATAACTTTGTAATTTTGTGCAGCCGAATGAGCCTGCTAGTGTTCGTTCAATGTCGCGCCATCGCACACGACCATGTTGATTCATGTACGTCAGTGCGACTTGATCGCTAATCCCCTGAAACGAGAATGCTTCGATCAACCTGTCGAACAGCAGGGCGGTGTCGTGCCTGGTAATGGCAGATCGTAGTCGTGCGCTTGATCGGTCGTTCGGCGCAGCGATCAAATCTTCCGACCCCGCAATCACACAGACCGTATCAATCAACACGACCGCGTGGTCAACGGCGCTGACTTGGGTAGTCTGCGATTTAGTTCGGATGCTTTTTCTTTTACCGGTCCTTCGTTCGTTGGTCCGGTTTGGTTTCATCCGCTAGATCAGTGAAACCAGTTTGTGTTGGGCGGCAGAGTCACCGTCGATGTACCCTTGCGTCGTTTGAATAGATCGGTGCCCAGCAAGCAGTTGGACATCCCGCAACGATCCACCCGCTCGATGGACCAACCTGGCTGCCCGTGTGATGAAAGTGCGCCGACCGGAATGCGACGAGCAGCCTTGCAAGCCGAGTTCATGAAATGCGCGGTTGAACCAGACGACGATGCTCAGCGGCGTCATCTGGCCCCCACGTTCCGAGCCCACGACGTAGTGTGAGCCAGCCGAGGTCTTGCGCCATGCCGTGAGTGCCTTGGCCAACTCGGCATGAATAGGGATCAACCGGCCGCTACCCATCTTGGCCGCGCTGTCACGCAGCTCAATGACCGTGCCGACGTGGCCCTGAGGATCGACCACCATGTCCCAGGTCAGCGCCGCGATCTCGCCGGCGCGCAGGCCAGCTTTGGCCGACAGCAGCACGATCACGCGGTTTCGGAGAGGATTTCTGGTCCGGCAGGCAAAGTGGAGGAGCAGTTTTACTTCAGTATTGGATAGTACTTTTGCCTGCCTGCCTGACATATTCAGCCGTCAAATCGATATAGCCAAATATAGCATAACGTAAGAATCACGGCAATAGGCCAGAAACGGCCTATTTTGGCATTTATACTGATAAGGAAATTGAGAAAAGCTTATCAGTTGATGCGAGAACTATGAAAACGGAATAGGAGTTGGCAAAAAGCTGGTCTGCAGTCCCAGAGCTTTGACCCGCCGCGCCAGCTCGATCAGGGTCATGTCCCGGCCTTCGCGCCGGCGCCGTATATAATGCCCAAGGGCTATCCGGTTCCTCCATGGCTTTTAGCAAGCCGGCGTATCAACGCCAGTCACCGTGCTGGTCGAGCAGTTCGATACCCACGAAGAACGGTATCTTTAGAAAGCGATCTTCGCCACCTATCCTGACAAATCCCACTGGTGTTCGCTTCTCAGCTTGGATGTCGGCCCACTTATCCGCACAGCCAGCGATGCCGCCATTCGCTTGCAGACACATGGTCAGGTCCTGCCATTTGGATCGTTGACGCCAGGCGTACCGTAGCGCCTGGGTCCACCGGCTCTTGCTCTTGCGATCAGCAGAAGATGTCGCGTCGATGATGGTTCGGATGGGATGACGGTCGGGCTGCACGCTCGAACCCGCCAACCGAGCAATCCGATTGGCCACGGACCGTGCATCACCGACGTTCTTCCATTCGCTGTAGAAATTAAAAACCGTCGTCAGATATCGCTTGCTGCCGGTCTTGCACCACCTGCGCTTCTGCTTCGTGAGCAACGATAAGGCTGCCTGCAACGTTTCATCTGACGTTCCGGCGGAATTGGCGATTGGGGGCATTTGGGGCCTCTTGGGATTGGAATTATTCGCCTCGGGTGTCGCCTCTGCTCTTACGATCACCGGCGACCTCGACAATCGAAATTAGCGCATCACAGGGGTGTCGCCCGTCGAAGGAGGCCACCAGGCCGAACCCGCAACCTAATAATCGGAACACGCTTGGCAGTGTCGTTCTGCAATGCCCCGTGGCAACATGACTGAATATCGAATATCCGCGACACTGTAGGGGCAATTTAATGACCGCCGTTCACGTCAATCACCAGCTACTCATGCGCTTCGTAAGCGACGTGTTTATTGCGGCTGGTATGAGAGCTGCGGATGCGGCATCCGTCGCAGATGTCTTGGTGTGGGCGAATGAACGAGGGATCGATTCGCACGGCGTGTCGCGTATGCCCATCTACCTTGGTGAGATTGCTCGGGGCGAACTTAACATCAAGGATCACCCGTCGATCCGACAAACATTACCTGCAACATTCGTGCTCGAATGCAAGCGGACGGCCGGTCCCGCCTGCATGATGAAAGCCATCGAACATGCTACCGGAATTGCAGACCGCTTCGGCGTGGGCGTCGGTGTGCTGAGTGAGCCCAGCCATTTAGGTGCACTCGGACGTTACGCTCAGTTGATCGCGCAACGGGGCTACGCGGGTATCACCTTCGTAGCTGGGCTTCCCTTCATGGCCTATCACGGGGCAAAAGTTCGAAGCCTTGGCACGAGCCCGATTGCTATTGGACTCCCGGCGTCAAACACCGACACAGACGATGAGCCGCTGCTCCTGGATATGGCCACAAGCATCATGGCAGCGGGACGGATTGCTCAAGCTGCTGCCGCTGGCCGGTCGATACCTGATGGGGTCGCTATTGACGCCTCAGGCAGCTCGACAACCGACCCGGAAAAAGCAACGACGATGCTGCCGCTGGGCGGCCCGAAAGGCTCTGGGCTTGCGCTCATGTTCGAGTGCCTCACGGGCATCCTTGCCGGGACGCCCATCTTGAGCGCATTCGCGAACAGCCCGGACCGAGCCAAAGTCCCACTGCAAAATTCTATGGTCATCGTGCTCAACGTCGGTGCCTTCCGGCACCTGCCCGACTACCGGAAAGATATTCAGGTTCTCAAGAACACGATCAAGGCGCTGCCTAAACAAGAGGAATTTGCAGAACTCCTGCTTCCGGGCGAGCGTGGTGGCCGCGAGGCACGTGATCGACGACAACATGGCATTCCGTTGCCCGCGAAGCTCTGGGCCGAGCTGGGCAATATCGCGAACTCGCTCGGGGTAGGGCAACCGCAGCTCGTTGCGTGATCCGCTACGCCGCCTGAGCCTTAACTTTGACGGGGAAATACTTGTCGAGCCAATCATAGATGACCGTGCGGACTCTCGTGTTGGTTTCCGCGAACATGAAGTGATCGGTCTCCGCAAACAGATGCAGATCGCAGGGCGGCTTTGATCGCTTGAACATCTCAATCGACTGCTCAGTTGGGGTGACTGAATCTACGGATGAGTGCAAAAGCAAGACTGGTCGCGGTGCAATTTTGCCGATGACATCGTCGGCCCGAAAATCGAACATGCTTTGAGCCGTTTCAGCCGGGAACGATTCGATGGAATTGGGCGGCAGATTGCCACGCATGTGCATTGGAATGGGCACGATGTCGTAACGATCAACCATCAAAGAGCGCCCTGTTTTGTCCTTGTGGCGTTTTCCTTCGGCCAGAATATTGGTGAATTTTTTCCAAGCTTCTGGCGAAGGGTGCTGGCCTCGAAACTTTCGCTCGCCATCTCCCCAGCCGCCAGATGAAATTACAGCGGCCACACGGGAATCCACGCCGCCGACATACACGGCCACGGCAGCGCCAAAACTGGATCCTATCATGCCAATCCGCACTGGATCGACATTGGGGTGAGATTGCAAGAAAGTCAGCGCGCTACTTGCATCAGACACTTCTTCGAGGCAGATGATACGACCCGACTCGCCTTCGCTAAGGCCACAGCCTCGCATATCAAACCGCATCGTCACGTAGCCGAGATCGTGCAGCATCTTGTCGATTGCGATCTCATTGTAGCAGTTCATATTGGTGCCGAAGCCATGCATGACGATGAAGGCCGGTCGTCGCTCACCTTCTCGGACGCCTGCCGGTACACGAACAATGCCCGCGAGCTTTAGTCCGTCCGAGAGAAACGTTACGTTCGTTTCAATCATGTCCTACCCCTACCCTTCTGTTCCAATCCTCGCCCACATCGTTGAATGATTGCACGGCTGATGGTTAGACGGAATTGCCGTTTGTGGGCATTTGGGACCTCGTTTTGTCGGATTTTGTCGCTTTGGGCGTCGCCTCTAATAAGAGAAACGCCGCCGCGTTCGATCATCGAAATTAGCGCATCACCATCGTGTCGCTTGGCGCTGTCGCCTGTGTCGCGCAAGGCACGCAATGACCGCCAAGACGGCGGCCATCGACACGACAGCTCCCTAGCTTTCAATAATCTTAATAATGTGTCGCAGCGTCTCAAGAGCCTGTGCTTTGGAAACCTTCTCGCCTAACGCAACGACGACTTCGTCGGAAACGTATTCGGGCTGGTGTCTTTCGACTGAAAGACATACAATCTTGAAATTGAATGTTCCATATTCCTTCACATCATTATTGTTGTTAGCGGCATACAC
>JAPLPD010000033.1 GCA_026400395.1 Alphaproteobacteria bacterium
AATCGCCCCGATGCCGGCCGTCAGACAGAACCGCTCGAATGAGCTGTCCACATCTTGCCAAGCCGCTTCAAGGCTGGGCACCGGTGTCATCGATGAAGTCGTGGTAGAATTCCTCATGGCGTTGCTCTCCTCGCGGATTCGGCACCCCGAGCCTAGCGGCTCAAGGCGGGCAACGCCTGCTCTCCTACTTCAACATTGATCGGGACATTCCCTGGTGGGCGCGGGTGGTGCAGGCTTGCTGTCATAGCCGGTGGCGACCACGGCCATGGGCTCGCCGCCAAGCGGATCATCGACCGCGATGGCCCAGACGACGCCAGCCAACAGGAATAGCCCGAGTGCTCCCGCAACAAGGTGCGAGACACGGATTGGAAGTGTGAAGCGTCGCCGCTTCTTTTTTGCGTCCTGGCCGAGCGGGACGCTCAGTTCATCGTCCGCCACGGCCGCAAGCCCTGCGAATCATCGGAGCAGGTTAGAGGCCGGATCGTTAACTCTTCGTTTACCGTGCGATCCCCTACAGCCTTTTAGATTCTCCCTGCCTTCCAGTCTAAGAGCCTGACAGTCCTTGCTTTTTAGGGACAGCCTCGTTAACTTGTAATAGGAAAAAAATCATACATGACAATCAGGGGGCCCGGTTCCGCCTTATTAGGGCCGCCCCCAATCCAAAGGAGGTGCCGCCATGCCGCGTATGAAGCTGAGTGCCCGGTCCGTCGTGCAGTTGATCACACCTGATCCATCAAATCGACAAATCATCCATTGGGATACCGAGCTGAAGGGATTCGGCGTTCTATGCAGCGGCACGACCGCAACCAAAGTCTACGTCGTGCAGCGCGACATAAACCGCAGGACGCGCCGCGTAACGATCGCGCCAACAAATGTGCTTTCCATTATGGAGGCGCGCAAGAGAGCAGCGAGTGTGCTGGCTGATCTTTACAAAGGTGTCGATCCAAAGGCCGGGCGCCGTCAGGCAATCACGCTCGCCGAAGCGTTCGATTCCTATGTGGCTGCGAAGGTGGGGCTGGCCGAAAAGAGCGTCGCCCTTTACCGAAAGCTGCTCAAGAATTTGTCCAGCTGGCACGATAGGCCGCTGCGCGACATCACCCCCGACGACGTTGAAGCGCGTTTCCGTGCCATCGTTTCGGAGGTTTTGGCAAAGCACGCTACCAAACATTTCAAGGGCGAGCGGCCGAGCGGAAAAATCACAGCCAATGCCACGATGCGGTTGTTCAAGATTCTGTTCAATTTTGCCAAAGGCCGCCAACCCACACTACCCCCAAATCCGGTCCTCAGGTTGGCGCTGGAAGATCAGTGGCATACTCAGCGGGTGCGCACGAACCACGTTGAGGATGCGCAGCTGCCCGCGTTTTATGGGGCGGTCATGGCGCTACCCAATGAAATGCACCGCGATTTCTTGAGGCTGATTCTGTTCACCGGAATGCGCCGTTTTGAGGCTTCGTGTTTGCGCTGGGACTACATTGACTTTAGCGAGCGCACAATTCGTATCCCGGCAGCGATAACAAAAGCGAAGCGGTCCGACTTTGTGCTGCCGATGTCTGAACCTGTTTACGACATGCTCGTTGCATGTCGTGCGCTTGGCAATGAAACATTTATATTCCCGGCGAACAGCAAAACGGGGCATCTCATGGATGTGCAGTTTTCGCTAGACATTATTGCAAGCCAGACAGGAATTTGCGTCTCGACGCACGACCTGCGCCGGACGTTTCTGACGGTCGCTGAAAGCTGCGATCTTGCAATGATGCCTTTGAAGGCTCTGGTCAATCATAGGCTTGGCGATGTGACTTCGAACTACATACAGATGAAATCAGAACGGGTGCGGGAGGCAGCACAGCGCGTTGCCGATCGAATGCAAGAGCCCTGCGCAATCGCGCCGATCGTGGGTCACAACGTTCACAAGTTGCAGTGAGATTCAGCGGCTCCCGCGTCTGGTCGGTGTTCGCTGAGCCTTCGCTCGGTGGCTTTCGTGGCCAGGTGCCAATTTAAACCCGGCGTAGATTTGCGCGCGTCGGGCTGTAACCCGACAATGCGAACTACCCTCGCAGCATATCGGATATCGAGACTAAACGGCTTAAGGCCTGGCGCACCGGAATGGCGAACGACAACTAAGGCGTGAACCCGCAACCCCAGTCGCGCAAGTTAGGCGCAGATGTCCGCTTTTGGGTTAAGCGGACATGGACCTGAAGTCTGCGAATGCCCCGAAGCGGACATCACTCTGACTTCCAGTGCGCGGCTATGAGCCGCCACGAGGTCGCGTCCGGGCACACAGCTGGATCGCAACTTTCTGTTCTAACAGACCATAAATCTCACGGGTTCAACGCTCATAAGCTAGTATTCTGGGAACTAGAATAGGGCATTGGTGCTGCTATGGATTACGCAAAGCTGTTGGCGCGTGGCGTCGGCGCGTGGGTGCAATACGAGTGGGCGTGTGACCACAGCGGCTTGTTCAGTGAGAAAAATCTGGCCCAGCCGATCGGCCATATACTCGCAGGTCAATCGAAGAACCGCGCGAGAGCAGAATACACGCACACAATCCTAGCAAGTCACATGAAAGGCCGTGGGAAACGGCCCGCGGTCGATTTTGTTGTGTTCGGCGAATATCCAAAAGTCGAGATTGCCGTCGAGTCCAAGTGGTTCGGGAAAACTGATGTCACTATTGAGGACATCGTGTGGGACTTAGTTCGTCTTGAACTGCTGGCAAACGATGGCGCGGAGTGCTTTTTTGTCCTAGGGGGAACCCGTCGAAGTTTGGATAAACTATTTGCCGATAAGGATTTTGCAAAGGGAACGTCAAACCGGCGGCCATGCCCGTTTCTACGCCACGATAACAACATCCTTCACCCGATTAGTATCGGCCCGATCGATCGAAGGAAACTCGGCATTCTGCAACCGATGTATACGAAGTACCCCGATCTTAAATTTCCAACAAATATAGTTACGCGGCGTACCGCGCCTTTCCCGGAGATGACCACGATTGACGGCTATCAAGTCTATGTCTGGAAGATTTCGTCGGCACAGAACCGCAAGACGTTCTCCGCCCGACGCGCGAGTAGGATTTTTTCCGTGGAAGATGCCACAAGGCCATGAATATGCTGGCGCACAATACCTTGACTTAATCAAATATTGAACTCAATCGTCACGGACAGGTGCGCTCGCGTAGGCAGAGTCGAGCAGAGCCGATGCCCATGTCGGGAGCCGATCAATGAATCGAAAGATTGAAGCAGCCAGAAGACAACTCGGAACTGCCCTCGCCCTTTATCTTAGCGATCACGACCCGGTATCCGTGCACGCCCTAGCGGGCGGTGCGTGCGAGCTAATTGAGTTTCATGCCGAGAAGGCAGGCGGCAAGCCGTTCGTCAGTCACATGCTGACCACGCGTCCGGACCTTGATATCGCGAAGCTCCATCGCATTCAGCGTCAGTACTGGAACGCGTTCAAACATGCTCTTGATCAGAAAGGCCACGAACGGGAAGACGACGATCTATTAGCGGCCTTTAATGACGAGCAAAACGATCATGCATTGTTCATCGGCTGGTATGACTACGCCCAAGCGGCCAATCAAATGCCAATCGAAGCCCAAGCGCATAACGTCTGGTATTTGGCTAAGTATCCAGAAAAGCTGGATCCCGCGGTCCCGACTGAAAAATACGAAGCAACCTTTCCGAAACTTGCTCTGCAATCAAGAGCACAACAGAAAGTGCAACTCAGGGCGCGTATTGCGCAAGCGCGTGACGATCCATCGATAATGCAGGATCCGCAGACCGACCCACGACCATTGATTCTTCCGTGGCTGTGACATTGCGCCATTCTGCCATCTTGGGAGGATTCTCGGGTGATGAGCGCTGCGTACGCTCCAGTATCCAGTTTCGAAACCAGTGCACACGGATTTAGTCAGGACGACCCTGAGCGAGCACAAGGATTTATCGCTTTCGTCAGCTTGCTAAGTTTTTCGATGCAGCAAAAAAACAACTTTTGCGCAATCCGATTTCTTAAGCGGATTTTACATACTGATACCGCTGGCGTTGCTGGCTATCGCAATTGCGGTTGGGCTATGGATCGCTCTTGGGCGCAAGCCGATGACTAAATTCGACCTGTCCCGCACCCCGCATGACCAAGATGCGACCGACGACTTCAACAAAATTGTCGCGTGTATCGAACGACTGGCGCGTAGACGTAAAGCGAAGATTGAAATTGAAGGTCCTCTGCTGAAGTCCAAGGTTGCTTGGAAAATCGCGACGTATCAGCAAGCGGTCTTGTATCGTGTGATTGCTTTGGGGGAAGGGACAAGGTTAGCGTGGAATGCGGGCAATGTGCTGACCGCTCTTCTGACTGTGCGCGCTCTCACTGAGACAATCGCTATTTTTGATGAGTTTGAAGTGGCGCTTATGAAGCGCCTTGCGGGCGAAGACCTGGGCGCAATCGACGCGCTGATAATGAATCGATCATTTGCGACGCTTGATGAAGAGCTTTTGAAAGGACATCCCGAGATTGAGGCAGAGCGCGTGATGAAGTTCATCGACAAGCTTGGAAAGAGATACCAGATTCCGATACGAAACCACTACGACAGCATGTCAGAACGCTGCCATCCCAATTCGGCCGGTCATCATCAAATGTTTTCCAAGACCGACCACACCACCGGTACCGTCACGTTTTCTGATTTGCGAACCGAATCTATGTATCTTCATTTCATCCGCGCTCCGCTGGGGCTGCTCTCGCTATTCGAAAAGACGATGAACGCGCTGGACGACGCCATTCCAAAGATTGCTGAAGTCCACCATCGAATAAAACCCTCGCGCCTGGTCTGAGCGCACGGATGTCCTGTTTCGCTAGATGTTGTCGCAAAACAGACCGGCGCAGACTCGCGCGCGCCGCGTTGCAGCCCGATAAAGCGAATTGCCCTCGCTCTATATCAGAGGTCGAAGATAGGCGGCTTGTTGCCGGGGCGCACCGCTGAATGGCGGTCGCCAACTAAGGCGTGGGCCGATAACCCCCAGTCACGCCTTAGCTGGCTGTCTGTCGTCCTCAGAATCGTCTCGCAGATGTCGGGCGTGCAATCAGGATGTCGTCAACCGCTCGGTGCCCATCGCGACAGTGCGCGTACCCGACAGACGATGACCACTAACGGGTGTGCATCACGAGACTATTCGGATCACGACCCACGGGAGGAGATCACTAAACGTTTTTTGCTGGACGACATGGTCAAAAGGAACGGGCTCACAGCCGGGTTCTACAAGGTCAATTACGACCGTGCCATTGCGCGGCCCCAAGGTATCCGGCGCAACCTCGACAATTCCTGAGAATGCAGCGGGATCGCATTTCGCCCCGACGCCATTTGGATTATGCCCACCATATGCCCCAAGATGCTCGGTTCCGCGGAATGCGCCTATCAACGGCTGCCGTTTCTGCGGCTCACCGACCTTGTGGTCAAAGCCCATCATGTGCAGCGTGCCATTGAGATGATAGCTTGCGTGCGGGTTCCAATCCCCATTGCCGCGCGGATACAGGATAAAAAATTCGCCTTTCCGGGAACGTCGTACCCATAACGTGAGCCACAGATCGGAGATTTCGCGAACTGCCACCGCGTACCGGTGTTCGCCCGGAACCAGTGGTTGGAGCTTCATCAGGCCAACCTTGGGGGCGGCCAAACTCTGCTGCCTTCCTTCATCGAAAAGGTCGCGCCACATTGCTAAATCATCCGGCGTGGCTGTCGCTCGGTCGACGGCCTGATACTTTAGCCACCCCTCGAATGTGTTGAGGTCGTCCTCGTTGAGGAAGTCCGGCATTAACGATACTTTCGCCATTACCGGTAGGCGGCAAGCCGTTCAGAACATCCGTTGCGCCGGTACGCACTTGGCTTCCATCAAAGCAAGAAAATGTACTGAGCCGCCAGTCATTAGAGATTTGCGGTCGGCGGGACGTAAGACATTCAGCGTAAGCTTCCCCGACACACGATCAAGCCCGCCCCACGTTGATAGGGACGTCAATTCGTTGCCAAAAGTAATGTCGTTCTCTTTGACAATCGTAATCGAAAATTCCGGGTAGAGCGGCGGCTTGATAGTACGTCTTTCGAGGTCGACGATTGCGCTTTCGCGATCAAACGGGGTCGTATCGTTGCCGAGTGTCAGAGTGCCCGTACATACGAGGGTGAGCGGAGCAGCGAGCGCGATCCCCGCCCAGCCCGCCACCATAAAGACTACCGCTAACACCCGCATATCGGCCTCCGCCGGCAATGTCGCATGCTCGCTGAAAGCCGGATGGCTGACAATACGCGCCTAGTTGCGTTTCGTTCGCACCGGTAGAATTATGCCCGTTTTCGGCAGAACGTTGCCTTTCATGGGCCGTTCCATCACCATCGTCGGGGGCTTCCGATGGTCAACTGCACCAAACGTCTAACCGAGCTCACGCCGAGTGAGGTGTGGCATTGTTTGTGGGCTGCTGACGATTGGAAAATTATCGGCGGCAACATACGGCGCACGTGGGATGGCGTCACCGGCACCACGATTGGTGAGTGGCTGACCCTGATGACTATACCGGCGATGCTTGCGAGCTACATCCTGCCACTCGCTTTCGTCTACGTCGTCATTCAAACCATGGTGCGGGACCGGGGCCGGAACGCAGCAGGGCCGCGAGAGCGGCGCCTCCGTACATTCTGGGGCTTCTATCTTGTCGTGGCCGGCACCGCCATGTTCGCGATGAGTACCCCGCAGAGTTTCGAGACGTGGCAGGGAATGTGGATGGTCGCTGTCGGCGCCGTAATTATGATGCTCCGAACGTCGCACTGGTGTGGATTGCACGACCCCGAGGCGCCTTGAAGTGAGCGAGCCAAGGAAGATAATGCCATGTCCGGGGGGGCGGCCATGGTTGAGCAGATAGAAACAGGAAGCTATTTCACCTCACATTGACGAAGCCATACAAGCAGGCCGTCGTCGCTGACCAGAAAGTGACGATTGGCGAAGCCCACAATCCGTTCTTCGCGTTCTACGAAAGTGCGAGCGATTATCCGGTCACGATGCAGGACATGAGCGTCGTCCAAGTAAAGGCACTCAAATTTCTAAACCAAGTCAAAGCGGGCACTTTGAATTGCCCTACGCTGGCAACCATCGCCGTTGAAGTTACCTCGCACTACGTCATGCTGTGCCGCGAGCTAATCATGGAAGAGATACGCGTTGAGGAATTCAACGCCGAGCCACCCTCGCGTCAGCGCTGCCTGTACGCGTGCGAAACTCTCGATGAAGCTAAGTATTGGAACCAGCGCATCGGAGAGGACGGCACTATCTGCGAGCTGACATGCACTGGCATTCTGCATCGCGCCGACGCGCGCTTGTTGCTCGGTGACAGCGAACCACTTTCGGTGACACGTGACCGAGCGCGGCAGTACTGGCGCGGAGATGCTGGTGAAAATCCGGAGTTGGAGACGTTGTTTGAGGGCGACGCAACGGTCACGAGTTTCGGACTATGAGCGTTATAGGGGCGCTATAAGATAGACGCCGTCAGACTACGGCAAATTGAGCTCACGATTCGGGTTCAGATGGAGCCTATTCCGGCGCCCGGTTTGTCGTCGGTCGCGCCAATCCGTGTCGGCGCGCTGCTCAACACTGGCTCCGAGGTTTCAGGCATCAATCCACAGACAGCAAAGCGGCTGGTAGAGGCGGCACGCACGAAACGCAAGATATGGACGCCGACTAATTCCGTCACATATTATCGCGATACAATGGCTATGTGAGGGGACTGAGAGCCGGATTATGCTTCGCGGCCTTTGCCGCTGACTACACTCGGCCGGGGGCGAGCATGGAAGACGCAGTCGATGCATTTCGATCAATTGTCGGATTGATGTTGAAGTGGATCGTCTACGCGATCCTTGCGGTGGTGCTGCTCGGCGTCGCAATTGCGGGCACGGTCTACGGCTACAATTGGTACACGCATGACCGCCATGTCGCCTTAACGAGCATCAAACTTTCAACGGATAAAAAAGACTGTCCCGACAAGGATTATCCAATTCAATTCGAGCTCTTCAACGGCTCGACTAAGCCGATCAGCCGCATCGACTTCTATCTTGGCGCACGTTTTCCCACCCGCAGCTCTGACATAACCAACTATCGCAAATACGACACCGACACGATCGTCCCGCCTGGCAAGCGGCTGACGGGTTGTCTTGCGCTGCCTACGTTCAAGGAAACTGTTGCCGATCCGCGTTCGTTGGTCTGGACCACCAACTCCATTACCTACACTTTCGGGCACTAATTGTAGGCGCGGCAGCCCGGCTGGAGAGCCGGGCAACCAGTAGCCAACTTTCGGTATAGCGACCCAGATAACGATACCGGCGGCGACGCGATAGCTGCGCGAATCCCCGGCGCAAACCTCACAGGGTAAACTTGGGCTTTACAAGGATCGCGCGAAAAGCCCGCGGCTTAGTACTGATTACCTAAAATGGGCGGTCGTTGATAAGGCAAAATCGGATTGCACGGCCCGACAGCGGCGGCGCGCTAACTGCTACCCCGGCGATTTCTTTCCTATTTTTGCCATTCGATCTGCACTCACTCGCATGTGTAGCGACTTGCGGTTATGCGTATTCTTTGGCTAGCAAGTTGCACAAGGCTTCCGCAAATGTGGGCGATCTAGAGAATGACCCAGCGAGCGTTTTTCATCGGGGCATTGCAAGGCCGAATAACCAGAAGAACAATGGTCTCTATCACAGCAATGCTTTTGGTCGGATGCGAACAAGAGCTGTCTTGGTCGGTGCAACAAAAGTCCGGCGAAAAGCCGGTTGATGCAATAGAACGCTTCATCCGCGATAAGGACAAGATCAACAGACGGATCTTAGAGGATGCGGATTCCGACGAAGTCGCCCGGGTATAACGGGATAATGGCGCCCGGGATTCCTGAATGATGCCGCCCACCGTAACGGAATG
>JAPLPD010000293.1 GCA_026400395.1 Alphaproteobacteria bacterium
TCAAGCATCAGGTGGCGGAGGCCAACCTGAATTGGCTCCGGAAGTTCTCACCCAATCTCACGCCCGACAAGATCCTGGCTCAAGTGGTGGAAAGTCCGCTCGATCTGGAGCGGCGGAACCCGCACAACTGGCACGGCTCCTGCCACGGCGGCGCGCAGAATGCGGCGCAGGCGGCGGCCTTGCGGCCGGCTGCCGGATGGGCGCAGCATCGCATGCCGATCCCGGGTCTCTACCAGACCGGATCGACCACCCATCCGGGCGGCTCGATTTCGGGCGGCCCGGGGCGTAATGCCGCTGCGGTGATGCTAAAGGATTTTGGTAGGAGTCTCGACGAACTGGTGGCAAATAAAAAAGCGAAAGCGCCGGCCCGTGCCGCGACGCTCGTGAAATAAATCCGGGAGGAATTTGATGAAGCGCCTTTTGAGCTTTGTTTTCGGTATGGCGGCGTTGGCGGCCCTGACTGCTCCGGTGTCGGCGCAGAACTGGCCGACCCAGCGCGTAACGATCGTGGTGCCGTTCGGCGCCGGTTCCGTCACCGACATCCTGGCGCGCATCTTCGCCGAGGAAATGGGCAAACACTGGGGCCAGCAGGTTATCGTCGAGAACCGGCCCGGTCTGGCTGGCACGGCGGCGGTCGCCAAGGCCGCGCCGGACGGCTACACGCTGATGGTCACGTCCAACGGCCATACGGTTTCGGGACTGGTGACCAAGGATGCGCCGTTCGATCCGGTGAAGGATTTTGCCGGCATCACGCGCCTCGGCTCCGCGCCGCTTTTTCTGATCACTCCGCCGGATTTCTCGGCGAAGACTCTCAAGGAGATCATCGACCTCGCAAAGAAAGAACCGGGCAAGCTGAACTTCTCTTCGCCGGGGCTCGCCAGCACCACGTTCATCGCTGGCGCGCTTTTCCGAAAGGTCGCCGGCGTCAACATCGTCCACGTGCCGTTCCGCAGTGCGCCAGACGCGGTAACCGCCGTGATGCGCGGTGACGCGCAACTGTATTTCGCGCCGGTGAACCTCGCCCGCGATCAATCCGCAGCCGGCAAGGTGAACGCCGTCGCGGCCGCCACGGCCCAGCGCATTCCGGATCTCGCCAGCGTGCCGACCTTCACTGAGGCGGGGCTGCCGTTCGTCTATGACTCCTGGTTCGGTCTGATGGCGCAGCGCGGGGTGCCGAAAGCGGTCCTCGACAAGATCAGCAAGGATTGGGCGGCGGCGATCAAGACGCCGGAAATGCAATCGAAGCTGAAGTCGCAGTTCCTGATCGGCGTGACCGACACGCCGGAGCAGATGGATAAGATTGTCAAGGACGAGACCGAAACCCTGACCAATGTATTCAAGGAAGCCGGCATCTAAGCCTGCCGCTTCCTGTATTCAATCTCAGGCGCGCGCGGAGAACGTTCCGCGCGCGCTCGGCGTTTCAGCGTTGCGGTTCGGCGTGACCGATCACACGCTTGATCGACGGTGAGCGGCGGCGCAACGCGCGCTCGACCTCATCCACCTTCTCATGTACGGCCTGGACCGCAAGGGCCGGATCGACCCGGCCGTGGAAGTTGACGATCTCGCCCTCGTCGGTTTCCCGGACCCGCACATCGTGTACGTCGCGGATCATGCCGCTTTCGGCGGCGATCTCGGCCAGCGCCATTTCAACCGCACGCACACGCTCGGGCGGCGCCTCGCGGCCGGCGGCCTCCGGGGGCTGCAGCGGCTCGATGTGGGTCTCCACTTCGACGTCGGGGCCGAGTTCCTCGCGGAGGGCGGCCTCCAGTTTGTCGGCGATATCGTGCGCGGCGCCGAGCGCAAGCTTGCGATCGACTTCTAGATCGAGCGACACCGACCGCTTGCCCCGGATGTCATGGACGGTGACGTGGTGCACGGCGAGGGCCTGGTTGCGGGCAATCACCATGACGCGCTCCTGCACCGTCTCATCATCGAGCGCGCGGGGCGCCGCATCGACGCCGACTTCGGCGCGCGGCATCTCCGTGCGAATTGCCTTCGCAACCTGGTCCTTCAGGGCTTTCACCCGGTCAAGGGGCAGCGTGCGGCTGACCGCCAGCACCACCTCGACGAACAGTTTGTCGCCCGCCGGACGCACCCGCACACCGTCCACGCCGACCACACCGCTGACCCGGCCGGCGATCCGCCGGACTGTTTCGGCGGAGCCGGCCGGCGCCGTATCGGTGAGCGTTTCGATGGTGCGGCGGCCGAGCCGCCAGCCGGCCACGCAAACGAACACCGCGACGACGATGGCGGCGGCCGAATCCGCCCATTGGAACCCCGCCGCCACGCCACCCAGCCCCACCAGCACTGCGAGCGAGGACCACATGTCAGAGCCGAAATGCAGTGCGTCGGCCTCCAGCGATTCGCTCGCAGTTTCGCCTGCGACGCGGTAGAGCAACCGCGCGCGGAAGAAATCGACAACCACCGAAACGGCGATCACGACGAACGCGGCAACTGTGGCTTCGACGACATGGTCGGCGTGGTTGATGAGCCGTGTAACCGCCTCCCAAATCACAACTCCGGACAGCAGGAACAGCAGCGCCGTCTCGGCCAGCGCCGAGACGCTTTCGACCTTGCCGTGCCCGTAATGGTGCTCCTCATCGGCGGGCTTGCCGGATATGCGCACGGCGAAATAGGTCATCATCGTCGCCCCGAGATCGATCAGCGAATGGGCCGCCTCTGAAATGATCGCAAGCGATCCGGTGAGATATCCGACGATCGCCTTGGCCACGGTCAGGCCGCCCGAGGCGAAGATTGAGGTTAGTGCCACTCGCTCTTTTTCGTTTTGCATCGCATTGAGATAGTGCGACATCGCCGCTAACGCAAAGCGTCTTGTTCGGATATCGTCACGAACCTAAGCTGCGATGACGAATAGGAATTAGTCGCAAAAGCGCCAACCAAGGCGCGGTTATTCAGGGAGGTCACGATGGCTCGGCTCGTCTGTGCCTGGGTTGCGGTTATGCTGGCGGTTCTGGGGCCGAATGCTCCGGCGGACGCGCAGAGTTATCCCTCGAAGAATATTACCATTGTGGTGTCGCTCGGCGCCGGCACCGGCATGGACGTGTTGGCGCGGCTCTACGCCGACAAGCTCCAGACGGCGCTCGGCAAGCCGGTTGTCGTAGAGAACAAGCCCGGCGCCGCGACCATGCTGGCAGCGGCGCAGGTCGCAACCTCGCCGCCCGACGGTCACACCCTGGTGGTGCTGACCAGTTCGGCGATGGCAATCAACCAGTCGCTCTACAAACAGATGAACTACAGCCCCGAAAGCGATTTCGTGCCGATTTCGCTCTATGTGAAATCACCGTTCATCCTGGTCGCCAATCCGAATATGCCGTTCAAGACGGTGCCTGAGTTCATCAAGCACGCGACGCAAGCCGATCCACCGCTCAAATACGCGAGCGTGGGCGCGGGCGCGTTGCAGCACCTTTCGATGGAGTTCGCCAAGCAGCGATTCAAATTCGATGCGGTCCACGTGCCGTACCGGCAGACCGGACAGTCGGTAACCGACCTTGCCGCCGGGCACGTTGACGTTGGCTTTGTCGAGGCCGGCGCGTCGATCCCGCTGATCAAGGAAGGGCGTCTTCGCGCTCTCGCGGTGTCGGCCTCGCAGCGTTTGCCACTGCTGCCGGATGTGCCGCCGTTTTCCGAAGCCGCAAGGGCTCCGGACTTTGAGGCGGTGTCCTGGCACATCCTGCTCGCTCCGGCGAAGACGCCGAAGGAAATCATCGATCGGCTGCACGCCGAGATGAAGAAGATCATGGCCGAGCCGGACATGAAGGAGAAGGTGTCCAACATCGGGTTGATCCCGTTCGATACGCCAACCGTCGATGGCATGAACGACTACATGAAATCCGAGCGGGTGAAGTGGGGCTCCCTGGTTGAGAAGCTCGGGTTGAAGGGCTCGCAATAAACTATGCCCGGACGGCTGCAGGACAAAGTGGCGCTGGTCACCGGCGCGGGCTGCATCGGTCCCGGTTGGGGCAGTGGCCGCGCCACTGCCGTGCGTTTTGCGCAGGAGGGCGCAAAGGTCTTCGCCGTCGACTGCGACGGTGCTTCCATGAAGGAGACGCTCGAACACGTTGCCGAATTCGGCGGCACGATCAGGGCTCACATATGCGACGTGACGAAGAGCGCAGACGTCAAAGCCATGGTCGACGCATGCCTCGCCGCATTCGGCCGCATCGACATCCTGGTCAACAACGTCGGCGGCTCGGCCGCCGGTGGTCCGGTCGAATTGTCGGAAGATGCCTGGGACGGCCAGATGAATTATAATCTGAAAAGCGTGTTTCTCGGCTGCAAGCACGTTCTGCCGGTCATGGAACGCCAGGGTGGCGGCGCCATCGTCAATCTCGCATCGACCTCGGGCCTGCGCTGGACCGGCGCGCCGCAGGTTGGCTACGCGGCGTCGAAGGCCGGCGTGATGCAACTCTCCCGCGTCGTCGCCGTGCAATATGCGAGCAAGGGCATCCGCGTGAACACGGTGGTGCCGGGGCAGTTGCACACCCCGATGGTCGAGGCGCGGCTTGCCGGCCAGCGCGCTGGGGGCGACGTGGAAAAGCTCCTCAAGACGCGGGTCGCGCGCATTCCGGTGGGATTCATGGGCGACGGACGCGACACCGCGAACGCGGCGCTCTTCCTTGCCTCGGACGAGGCGCGCTTTGTGACGGGAACCGAAATCGTCGTGGACGGTGGCATGGTCGCCCGCTGCGGTTAGCGCGTCCTCCGAAACAGCGATCAACGGACGCCGCCGCCGTGCTAGCATCCCTGTCCCCATCGCAGAGGATCGTTCCTTGACAGAGCATCGCTTCAAAGGCCGCCGTGAAGATCAGCGCCTGGTAACGGGTAAGGGCCGCTACACCGCCGACCACACCGTGGCGGGGGAGGCGCGGGGACATTTTCTGCGGGCCGATCGTGCGCACGCGAAGATCGTGCGGATCGGCGTTGCCGCCGCGCGTGCCTGCAAGGGCGTCGTCGGAGTCCTGACCGGCGACGACATCGTCGCGGCCGGCCTGAAGAGTCCTGTGCCGCTCAACTTCTTCAAGGGTGTCAACGGATCGTCGGTGCGCGACCCGTTCCGTTCAGCGCTGGCGCATGGACGCGTCCGCTTTGTCGGCGAGCCGGTGGTTCTCGTCGTGGCCGAAACCGAAGAGATCGCCCAAGACGCGGCGGAGTTGATCGAGATCGAATACGAGGATTTGCCGGTCGTGGTCGATGCGGGCGACGCGCTCGCCAAAGAGGCCGTGCTGCTGCACGACAGTTTGCCCGACAATCTGGCGTTCGAATACGAGTACGGCGATCGCGCCGCCGCTGAGCGCGGATTTGAAGGCGCTGCCCATGTGGTGCGCGTCGAGGTGAACGCGCAGCGAATCGCCGGCAATCCGATGGAGCCGAAATCCTGCCTCGCGCGCTATGACGCGTCGGATGCGACGTTCGAGATTTTCATGCCGACCCAGGGCATTTCGGATTTGAAGACGGCGCTGGCGCAGATCACCGGGCTGGACCGTGAGAAATTCAACATCCGTTCGATGGATGTGGGCGGCGGTTTCGGCGTCCGCAACGAAATCTATCCGGAGTTCGTCGCCGTGATGTGGGCGGCGAAGCAGTTCGGACGTCCGGTGAAATGGATCGGCACGCGCTCCGAAACAATCTCGGGCGATCATCACGGCCGCGCCGCCGCGTTGGCCGGCGAACTGGCGCTCGACGCCAAAGGAAAATTCCTGGCGCTGCGGGTCAACTGGATGGTCAATCTCGGCGCCTATTGCTCGGGGGCGGGGCCGCTGATCAACACGGTGGCGGCGCCGACCTCGTCGGCGGCGAGCCTCTACGCCATCCCTGCCGTATTCGGCAGCCACAAGCTTGTGTTCACCAACACGACGCCGACCACCGCGTACCGCGGCGCCGGCCGTCCCAACGTGGCGTATCTTTGGGAGCGGCTGGTCGAGGAGGCCGCGCGCGCCCTTGGCATCGACAGCATCCGGCTGCGCCGGCGCAACCTTCTCAAGAAGGCGCAATTCCCTTTCAAGTCGCCGACCGGATCGACCTACGACAGTGGCGACCCCGCGACGCTGCTGGACTGCGCTTTGAAGGAGGCCGGCTGGGATGAATTCGAAGCCCGTCGCCGGAGCGCAAAGAAAAAGGGACGGTTGCGCGGTATCGGCTGCGCGCTGTTCCTTGAACCGTCCGGCGGTGCCGGAAAAGAGGAGATCCGGATCGAAATCACGCGGGAGGGCAAGCTTGTGCTGCTCTCCAACGCCGGTCCGTCGGGGCAGGGCCATGAAACTGTGTTTCCTGATCTGGTGGCGGACAGCCACCCCGAGGCTCGCGGGGACCGGCAGCTTCGGGTCGCGTTCGCTGATCAGCCATGGCGGTGCGCTGACCATCGGAGCCAAGGAAATCATCCGCAAGGCCAGAGACTTGGCCGCCAAGGAGCTTGAGGTCGGGGCACAGGATCTAACCTTCGAAGATGGCCAGTTCCGTGTGCCGGGCACCGATGTCGCCATGAGCCTGAAGACGATCATCCAGAAACACGCCGGCGCGGCCGAGCACCCGCTCGACACCAGCGCAACCATCGATACGGCCACGGCTTTTCCGAGCGGCGCGCATATCGCGGAGGTCGAAATCGACCCCGAGACCGGAACAGTCGAGATACTGACCTACGTCGCCGTGGATGATTGCGGCAAGGTTTACAACCACGCCCTGGTGGAGGGGCAGTTGCAGGGCGGCCTGATGCAGGGCATCGGCCAGGTGCTTGGCGAGCACATTGTCTATGACCCGGACACCGGCCAACTGCTCTCCGGCACGTTCATGGACTACTTTATGCCGCGCGCGGTGAACCTTCCGAAAATCACCCTGAAGGACATGCCGGTCCCGTCACCGGCGAATCCGTTAGGCGCCAAAGGAGCCGGCGAAGCGGGCGCGACGGGGTCAATTCCCGCGCTGGCAAACGCGGTGCTCGATGCGCTCAAACCGCTTAAAATTCATCGTGTCGAAATGCCATTCACGCCGAGCAGAATTTGGAGCGCCATAAACGCGCAAGTTGCCCAAAATACACGCTGATTTCGATGCAGTTTACTCAAGCGTGATGACAAAAAAAGTGCGGCACTGATTTTTCACTCAACAGATTTCGCGGAGCCCGTTGTTGACAGGGGGGCTGAATCCACAGGATATAATCGCTCTAAATATCAGATTAGCTTGGTGCGACCAC
>JAPLPD010000216.1 GCA_026400395.1 Alphaproteobacteria bacterium
AATCGCCCCGATGCCGGCCGTCAGACAGAACCGCTCGAATGAGCTGTCCACATCTTGCCAAGCCGCTTCAAGGCTGGGCACCGGTGTCATCGATGAAGTCGTGGTAGAATTCCTCATGGCGTTGCTCTCCTCGCGGATTCGACACCCCGAGCCTAGCGGCTCAAGGCGGGCAACGCCTGCTCTCCTACTTCAACATTGATCGGGACATTCCCACGTCAAGCTCTGCAATTAGTTAAGGAGAGTTTTCGGGGCATTCAGCCAGCCGCAGCGCGCATGGAGGCCTGCGGTGGAGGGCTGTGGAAAACTTGGAAAAGCGTGCTTTTCCCGCCTCTATTTCCCGCACCCCGAGCAGTCCCCCGATCGCAACCTATTTGAGGTCTATGATGACGGGATCGGGCACCCGATTCGGACCAACCCAAAAGTCGAAAAATGCGCTTTCCGCCACAGTTCCTTGACGAGCTGCGCGCCCGCCTCCCGGTTTCGGAGGTGGTGGGGCGGCGCGTCAAGCTGCGGAAAACCGGCCGCGAGTTCAGCGGGCTGTCGCCGTTCAACAAGGAAAAGACGCCCTCGTTCACGGTGAACGACCAGAAGGGCTTTTATCACGACTTTTCCTCGGGCAAGCACGGCGACATCTTCGGCTTCGTCATGGAGACCGAGGGCGTGGCGTTCCCGGAGGCGGTCGAGCGGCTGGCGCAGATGGCTGGCGTGCCGATGCCGAAATTCTCCAGAGAGGAAGAGGCGCGGGACGAGAAGCGCAAGACGCTGCACGACGTGATGGAACTGGCGGCGAAGTTCTTCGAGGCAACCCTGGCGAGGCGCACCGGCGCCAAGGGGCGCGGCTATCTCGCCGACCGTGCGCTCGACGCGGCGACCCAATTGAAGTTCCGGCTCGGCTACGCGCCGGGCGAGCGCTTTGCCTTGAAAGAGCATCTCGGCGGGCAGGGCGTTTCGGTCGAGGACATGGTCGAGACCGGCCTGCTGATCGGCGGCGAGGACATTCCGGTTCCCTACGACCGTTTCCGCGACCGCGTGATGTTTCCGATCACCGATTTCCGTGGCCGCATTATCGCGTTCGGCGGCCGCGCGCTGTCGTCCGATGCGCCGGCCAAGTATCTCAACTCGCCGGAGACGCCGCTCTTCCACAAGGGCTCCAACCTCTACAACGGCGCGGCGGCGCGGCAGGCCGTGCACGATGGCGCCGCCCTGGTGGTGGTCGAGGGCTACGTCGATGTGATTGCGATGGTGAACGCCGGTTATCCGGCGGCGGTGGCGCCGCTCGGCACCGCGCTCACCGAAGATCAGTTGGGCCTGCTTTGGAAAATGGCCGACGAGCCGATCCTGTGCTTCGACGGCGACAAGGCGGGCCATCGCGCCGCCTTTCGCGCGGTCGATATGGCGCTGCCGCGACTGCTGCCGGGCAAGAGCCTGCGCTTTGCACTGCTGCCGGAGGGCCAGGATCCGGACGACCTCTATCGCTCCGGTGGACGCGAGGCGATCGCCGAAGTGCTGGCCAGTGCGCGCCCGCTCGGCGAAGTGCTGTGGAGCCGTGAGGCTGAGGCCGCGTCGTTCGACACGCCAGAGCGTCGCTCGGCGTTCGAGAAGCGCATGCGCGATGTGGTGCGCAGCATCGCCGATGAATCGGTGCGGAAATACTACGGGCAGGATTTCACCGCGCGGTTGCGCACGCTGATGCAGCCGGCGCCCGATCCATCGCGCGCCGCGCGTTCGAACGGCGCGTTCAGCCCGTTCCGCAATCCGGGGCAGTCGGGCAACGTGCGCGAGTTTTCCCGCAGCCGCGACGGGCGGCCGCCATTCGGCCGCGGCGGCAACGTGCGCGAGCCGATGGCGCAGCCGAGCGCGCGGCTGAACGCCAGTCCGATCGTGCGCGGGTACCGCACCGCGCTGCCGCCGCGCGAGGCGCTGATCCTGGTCGCGGTGGTGTGCCATCCCTGGCTGCTGGAGCAGCATTCGGAGGAGTTCGCCGGGCTGGATTTCCTCAATCCCGACGCCGACCATTTGCGGCGGGTGGTGCTGGACGCGGCGACCGATGGCCTCGCGGCGGACCCCGCGGCGCTCCGCGCGGCGATCGCCGCGCGGGGCCTGACCGGGGTGCTGGACCGGGTCGAGGCCGCGATCACCCATACCTCGGACTGGCC
>JAPLPD010000278.1 GCA_026400395.1 Alphaproteobacteria bacterium
CGAACTCTCGTCGCGCCGGGACCGTGCGGCTTGGACCTCCGCGCGTTGGGTGTGCGTGTTGCACCCGTGCGCGGCCACCGCCAGCCGGTCCCGCTTAACGACGCCTCGCGAAGCGCCCTCGGATGGTCCGACCTGCGCGCAGTATGAGTCCGGAGAAACCCCGCGGGGATAGATTATTTCGGCGCTGGGCGGAGCCGTTTGTCGATGCTCCACATGCAACGCTCGCGGTCCTGTTCCGACTGGGCGCCGCCCAATGCGGCTGGAACGCAAAAAGCCCGGCCATGAGGCCGGGCTTTCGCAGCCTGGATCGGTGTCCTACTGCGAGATGCGCAGGTTGGAGAGGGCGGTGCCGATCGAGTTGAAGGTGGCCACCAACTGGTTCGCCGACTTGATCTCGGTGAACTTGTCGGCCGAACTGGCGCAGTTCTTCATCACGTTTTGGGTCGGATCGCCGCCGGTGTTGACCTGCACCGTGTAGACGGTGATGCCGGCGTTCTTGGCGTTGGTGCAGGTGATCGACTCACGGGTATCGATCGAGGTTTGGTTCGAGCTGAACCGGTTCTGCGTGTTTAAGCCGTCCGACATCAGGATGATGATGTCCTTATACGTGTAGTTCGGGTCCTTCGCGGGAATCGTGAACGGCGAGGCGGTCAGCGACTGGAAGGCCCAGGCGATGCCGATGCCCTGGTTGGTGTTGCCGGACGGATAAAGGTCATCGACCTTGCTGTTGAGCGCGTTCCAATCGTAGGTCAGGCCGATAAGCTGCGCCGGGCAGGAACCGTATTGCTCCGCCGGGAACAGCGAGGCGTTGACGCTGGTCGAAGGCGCACTGTTCGTGGTGTCGTAGTTCTGGTCGCGGTCGGCGATGCAGCCGTTCCAGGTGTTGTGGTTTTTCGTGGTCCAGGTTTTGTTGTGGCTCTGGCAATCGGACTTTGTGTCGTAGTTGTTGTTGCTGCAGGAGCCGTTGACTTCATCCCAGAGGTCCCAGCGCAGCGCGGTCGACTGGTAGTTGGCGGCACCCCAGTTGACGTCGCGGCTGAACGGGATGATCGACACATACACATCGCCATTCTGACTGGCCGCGGCCTTGAGCTGGCTCAGCAGGCTTTTGGTGGCGGTCTGCAGAGCATCGATCTTGCCGTCGTCGGCCATTGAGCCGGTGGTGTCGAGCGCCAGCGCGACGCGCAGCCGGGTGTTGCCCCAAGCGGCCTGGGAGTTAACACCAACCTTCATGGTGGTGACGCCCATCAGTCCCATGAAGTTGGCCTTCACGTTGCTCGTGGCGGTCACGACGACCTTGCTGCCGCCGCTCGCGGTGTATGTGGCGCCGACCTGAAGGCCCGTCGCTTCCGGCCGGTTGAATAGAGCCTGGAAGTAGCTGGTGGCCTTGGTCTGCAGTGAAGCGGTGTTTTCCGTGGAGGCCACCTTCGACAGCATCAGCGCGGTCGAGTCCGCCGCGGCCTGCATCGCGGCCTTCACCGAGTTGGCGTGGCTGTAGTCGACCGCCGCGCCGACGAAGCCGACCATCGGGATGGTGGCGAGCGCGAAGGTGACGGTGACGTTGGCGCCGTTCGCCGCGCGCAATTCGCGCACGGTCCGGTGCAAGCGAGCGAACATTGCTTTCAACGACGTATTCATGACCATGGCAGCCTGCCGGTTTGAGATTCTGGGCGCTGTTTCAGACTTCGAGACGTAAATGAGGGGTGTGAAAACAGCGTAAAGTCGAACGCCGAAACTCGGGCAAATGCCGCGGGCGAGCGCTTGCGCGACGGAAACAGTTGCACGTCGTCAACAGTGGCAAAATCGAATTCGTGGAATTCGCGACAACGCGTTAGCGCATTGGCAACCATGTCGCGGCGGCCGTTATTCCGGCCGAAGCGCCGCTATTTGGTGATGCGCAAATTGGCGAGATTCTGCGCGATTGAGCCGAATGCGCTGTTGAGCTGCACCGCCTGCTGCACGTCGTAGTACATCTCGGGCTTGGTGGCGCATCCCCTCAGCAGCGTGGCGTCGCCGTCGATGACGCGCACGGTATAGAGCTTGATGTTGGCCGCCTTGACGTTGTCGCAGACCTTTTGGGTGCGCGCGTCGATCACAGAGGCGGTCGAACTCCAGCGGTTCTGAGTGTTCAGGCCGTCGGTCAGGATGATGATGACCTTTTCCAGATCGGGCGCTGGCGTCGGCGCGTTGAACGGTTCTATTGGAGAGATCAACTGAAAGCCCCAGGCGAGTCCGATGGTGACATTGGTGTTGCCGGCCGGGGTCATGGTGTCGATCTTGGCGTTGAGCGCGGCCCAATCCTCGGAGAGCGGCATCATCGCTGCCGGGCAATTGGCGGCCTGGTCGGCGCGAAACAGCGTTGCCGGCGAGCCCGGCATGGTGGGCGTGTTGGTGACGTCGTTGTTCTGGTCGCGGTCGTTGACGCAGCCGTTCCACGCGCTGTGCGGTTTGGGTGTCCAAACCTTGCCGTGCGACTGGCAGTTGCTCTTGGACGTGTAGCTGGTGTTGCTGCAGGTTCCATTGGCGGCCTCCCAGTCGGTCCAGTCGATCCAGGGTGCGTTGACGTTGGTGGTGCCGGCGTTGACGTCGGTGGCGAACGGCACGATCGCAATCTTGATGTCGCCAGGCGATTTCGCGGCGGCCTGCAAGGTGGTGAGCAGGTTGTGGGCCGCGAGCTTCAGGTTGGTCATCTTGCCGTTCGACGCCATCGAGCCGGTGTTGTCGAGCACCAGCGCAAGGTTCAACTTCTTGATGCCCCACAGAACCTCAGACGTCGCCGAAAGGTCGATGGTCGACTGGCCCAGCATCCGCGAGAACATCGTGTTGACCTTGGCGCTGGCGGTCAGCTTGAGCGAGAAATTGCCGTCGGCGGGCTTGCTGAACTGGGGGGTGACGGCGACGTCGTAGGCTTCGGGCCGGGTGAACATCGCCTTGAAGGCGTCGCCGGTCCTGGCGGTGAGGTCGTTGGCCGCGAGTGTCGGGGCATCCTTGGACAGCATCAGGGCCGAGGCATCGAGGGCGGCTTGCATTGCGGTGCGGGTCGATGCGGCGCGGCTGAAATCGACCGCAGCAGCATCGGCGCAACACTGGCGTTGCGATCACGCAGAAAGCGGGCAAACACATTGGAAACCGGCATAAGTACCCCCGGTGAAAACCGCGCGCCGTCTGCGGGCGGTCCGCCTCGTTCAATGCGTTTTCGACGCATTTTTTTGGATCATCCGGGGCAGGCATTGAGATTGCATGGGGGGAAATGTTCGATATTTCGGGAAAATCAGCCGCAATTTGCGGGCGATTGTGTTCCGGGCGGGCGATCCTATGTCTGTGACAGCAATCGTCTGCCGCTGGGACCAACCCTCAATTGCCTGTGAATGGGGCGTGGAAGGCCGTCTGGTCCGGCGGCGGACAGGTGCCTATGATACGGCCGGTTGGCGCCGTCAAAGTTGGAAAGAGTTTGCCCGTTCTGTCATGCAAGGATTGAAGATCAATATCGCCGAAGCGCCGGAGAGGCGCGGTCCGAACGCGTTACCAGTGCGGGCGGCGGGGGATGACGACAAAAAGCGCGCCGGCGACCGCAATCCCGGAACCTCGGTCATTACCGAGACCAAGCCGCAGACCAAGCGGCCGAACTTATACCGGGTGCTGATCTTGAACGACGACTACACCCCGATGGAGTTCGTGGTGCATGTGCTGGAGCGGTTCTTCAACAAGGACCGGGAGGCGGCGACCCGGATCATGCTGCACGTCCACCATCACGGCATCGGCGAATGCGGCGTTTTTACCTATGAAGTGGCGGAGACCAAGGTGACGCAGGTCATGGACTTTGCCCGAAAACATCAGCATCCTTTGCAGTGCGTCATGGAAAAGAAGTGAGTCCGGAATCGAGAGAGACGAACGGCTGTTGGAACCAAGCCGAGAATGACTAGATGCCCTGGGGAGGGCGCCCGATACAAAAATGAAGACAGGTCGATAATGCCAACCTTCTCTCGCAGTCTCGAACAGTCTCTCCATCGGGCGCTGGCGCTCGCCAACGAACGCCACCACGAATACGCGACGCTCGAGCATTTGCTGCTCGCGCTGATCGACGATCAGGACGCCGCCGCGGTGATGCGGGCGTGCAACGTCGACACCGAGAAGCTCAAACGCAATCTTTCGAGCTACCTCGAATCCGAACTCGATAACCTGGTCACCGACGGCGGCGAGGACTCAAAGCCCACCGCGGGCTTCCAGCGGGTGATCCAGCGCGCGGTGATCCACGTGCAGTCGTCCGGCCGCGAAGAGGTCACCGGGGCCAACGTCCTGGTCGCGATCTTCGCCGAGCGCGAGAGTCACGCCGCCTATTTCCTGCAGGAGCAGGACATGACCCGCTACGACGCGGTCAACTACATCAGCCACGGCATCGCCAAGCGTCCGGGCATGTCGGAGACGCGCAGCGTGCGCGGCAATGACGAGGACGGCGACGCCAAGAACGGCGGCGGCAACAGCGGCGACGGCGAGCCCAAGAAGAAAGGCGACGCGCTCGAAGCCTATTGCGTCAACCTCAACAAGAAGGCCAAGGACGGCAAGATCGATCCGCTGATCGGCCGCGAAATGGAGATCAACCGCACCATCCAGGTGCTGTGCCGGAGGCAGAAGAACAATCCGCTGTACGTCGGCGAAGCCGGCGTCGGCAAGACCGCGATCGCCGAAGGGCTCGCCCGCCGCATCATCCACGGCGAAGTGCCCGATGTGCTGAAGAACGCCACGGTGTTCGCGCTCGACATGGGCACGCTGCTCGCGGGTACCCGCTATCGCGGCGACTTCGAGGAGCGGCTGAAGCAGGTCATCAAGGAGATCGAAGCCTATCCGGGCGCGATCATGTTCATCGACGAGATCCACACCGTGATCGGCGCCGGCGCCACCTCCGGCGGGGCGATGGATGCGTCGAACCTGCTGAAGCCGGCGCTCTCCGGCGGCACCATCCGCTGCATCGGCTCGACCACCTACAAGGAATATCGCCAGTATTTCGAGAAGGATCGAGCGCTGGTCCGGCGCTTCCAGAAGATCGACGTCAACGAGCCGTCGATCCCGGACGCCATCGAGATCATGAAGGGGCTGAAGCCGTACTTTGAGTCCTACCACAAGCTGAAATACACCAACGAGGCGGTGAAGGCCGCGGTCGAACTCTCGGCGCGCTACATTCACGACCGCAAGCTGCCCGACAAGGCGATCGACGTGATCGACGAGTCAGGCGCGGCGCAGATGCTGCTGCCGGAGAGCCGTCGCAAGAAGACCATCGGCATCAAGGAGATCGAGACCACCATCGCCACGATGGCGCGCATCCCGCCGAAGACGGTGTCGAAGGACGACGCCTCGGTGCTGCAGCATCTCGAACAGACGCTGAAGACCACGGTGTACGGCCAGGACAAGGCGATCGAGGCACTGTCGGCGTCGATCAAGCTCGCCCGCGCGGGCCTGCGTGAGCCTGAGAAGCCGATCGGCTGCTACCTGTTCTCGGGACCGACCGGCGTCGGCAAGACAGAGGTGGCCAAGCAGCTGTCGGTCAGCCTCGGCGTGCAGCTCACCCGGTTCGACATGTCGGAGTACATGGAGCGGCACACCGTGTCGCGTCTGATCGGCGCGCCGCCCGGCTATGTCGGCTTCGACCAGGGTGGCCTGCTGACCGACGCGGTCGATCAGCATCCGCATAGCGTGCTCTTGCTTGACGAGATCGAGAAGGCGCATCCGGATCTGTTCAACGTGCTGTTGCAAATCATGGATCACGGCAAGCTTACCGATCACAACGGCAAGCAGGTCGATTTCCGGAACGTGATTTTGATCATGACGACCAACGCGGGCGCCGCCGATATGGCGAAGGCCGCGTTCGGCTTCACCCGCCAGAAGCGCGAAGGAGACGACCACGAGGCGATCAACCGGCTGTTCGCGCCGGAGTTCCGCAACCGGCTCGACGCTATCGTCACGTTCAATCATCTCTCCCAGGAGATCATTGCCAAGGTGGTGGAGAAGTTCGTCATCCAGCTCGAAGCGCAGTTGGCCGACCGCAACGTCACCATCGAGCTGTCGGAGGACGCCAGCCGCTGGCTGATCGCCAACGGCTACGACGAACTGATGGGCGCCCGGCCGATGGCCCGGGTGATCCAGGAGCACATCAAGAAGGGGCTGGCCGACGAGGTTCTGTTCGGCAAGCTCAAGGGCGGCGGCCACGTCCGCGTCGTGCTGATCAAGGACGAACTCGGCAACAGCAAACTCGGCTTCGAATTCGTCGAAGGGCCG
Source organism: Alphaproteobacteria bacterium (assembly GCA_026400395.1). Classification (GTDB taxonomy): domain Bacteria; phylum Pseudomonadota; class Alphaproteobacteria; order Rhizobiales; family Xanthobacteraceae; genus Z2-YC6860. Next base: position 6,271 of record JAPLPD010000278.1, read on the forward strand.
ATCACGCCGAAGCCCGAGAAGATTCCGGAGAAGCGCGTGCGCAAGCCGCGCAAGCCCGGCGCGCGCAAGAAGCCGCAAGGCCCGAAGGACGACGGCGGCGGCGATCCGCCGCGCGGCGGCACGGTGCCGAAGGTGCCGCTGGTCAAGGTCTAGCCCGCGCAAACCAAAAAACCGCCGGGGTTAGCCCCGGCGGTTTCTTTTTGCACTCTGTCGCGAGCCTGTGACGCCAGGCCGGCGGCGATCGATCTAAGGGGCAATCTTCGGAACGACCTCCTGGGTAATTACTTTGAAGCTCGCCAACGTGCATGGGCCGAACGAGGTGAGGATGGCGACGTCAGTGGCGTCTCGCCCGCGCGCCATTAGGATTCGGCCGATGCGCGGGTGGTTGTGACGGGCATCGAACGTGTACCAGCGTCCGCCGAGATAGGCCTCGAACCAGGCGCTGAAGTCCATCGGCGCGGGATCGATCGGCACGCCGATATCGCCAAGATAGCCCGTGCAGTAGCGCGCCGGCACGTTCATGCACCGGCAGAGCGTGACCGCGAGATGGGCGAAATCGCGGCACACGCTGCGGCGCTCGTTGTGTGCATCCCACGCGGTCCGGGTCGGGCTTGCATACTCGTAGCCGAAGGTGATGCGGTTATGAACGTAGTTGCAGATCGCCGTCACCAGCGGCCAGCCTTTCGGTGTTTGACCGAACAGCGACCATGCCGTCTCGGACAGGCGATCGGTGTCGCAGTAGCGGCTGCCCAGAAGATAGATCAGGACCTCGACGGGGAGGTTGC
>JAPLPD010000320.1 GCA_026400395.1 Alphaproteobacteria bacterium
GCAGGTGGCGCAGGAGCAGGAGCCGCCGCAGGTGGCCAGGATGCCTGGAATGTCGTTGTTTAAGGCGGTTTCCATCACGGTGGCGCCGACTTCGGCGTCGACCGTCCGTTCGGTCCCGTCCTGTTCGATGTAGGTGATCTTCGGCATGGCTCTCGGAATGGCCGCTGGTCTGGGCGATCCTATAGGCCAAGCGGCCGCGCCGCCGTCAACCCGGTCGCGGAGCCGGGAACGAGCGGCTATCATCGCGGCCAAATCCGGATCCGCCGGACCCACGGGGAGGACGATATGCTGTTCCACAATTGCCCGAGTTGCGATTCTACCGGATCGTCGCGCCGCCAGTTCATGGCCGGCCTGGCGGCGGCCGGCGCCGCGGCGATGCTGCCCGCGCCCGCGGTGCGCGCCCACGGCGCGCGCACGCTGATCGACACCCACTGTCACTTCTATCCGCCGTCCTACCTCGCCGCGCAACTGGAGTGGGAGGGCAAGCGCAACATCCCGCCGTTCAAGCCGATGGTCGATTGGACGCCGGCCCGGCTGATCGAACTGATGGACAAGGACCGCGTCCGCACAGCGGTGATGTCGCTCGCCTCCACGCCGGGCCTGTGGTTCGACGCCGGCGCCGATGAGGCCGCCAAGACGGTGCGCGTCTGCCAGGATTTCGTCGCCAAGATGCGGCAGGATTTTCCGGGACGGTTCGGCGTCTTCGCACCGCTGTCGATGATGAATGTGGACGTCACCCTGAAGGAAATCGAATACGCATTCGACACCCTCAAGACCGACGGCATCAACCTGCAGTCCAACTACGGCGACAAGTGGCTCGGCGATCCGATGTACCAGCCGGTGCTGGCGGAACTCAATCGTCGGAAGGCCGTGGTCTATGTGCATCCGCTGGTCGCTGCATGCTGCGGAAGGCTGAGCGTCGGCGCGTTCCCCGCGGTGCTCGAGGTGCCGCATGACACCACGCGCACGGTGACGAGCCTTCTGCTCTCCGGTTCGTTCAAACGCTTCCCCGACATCAAGTGGATCTTCTCGCATGCCGGCGGCACGATCCCGATGCTGGCCGGCCGCATCGCGGCGTTCTACGACGCCAATCCGAAGACCAAGGAGTACGCGCCGGACGGCGTGATGGCGGAGCTTGCGAAGCTCCATTACGACACCGCCAACGCGACCTCGGCTCCGGCGATGGCGGCGTTGCTCAAGCTTGTGCCGGTGTCACAGGTGACCTACGGCACCGACTATCCGTATTTTCCGCTCGACCAGAACAAGAGCCTGCAGAAGCTCGGCCTTTCCGCGGGCGATGTGCAGGCCATCGAGAACGGCAACGCGACCCGGTTGATCCCCAGGCTGAAGGCGGCCTGAGACAATTTCGCGCTGTTGTCTGTTTAACGTGCGCCCTTGACCCGGATGGGCCAAGGGCGCGACCGTGTTCACGGTTCGGCCGCAGAGCCGGCATTCATGGGAGGAGATCATGCTCAAGTGGAAGGGCCGCCGGCTGGCGGCGACCTGCGCATGCTGCATCGAGCCGCTGGCGGGGATCAGCCGCCGCCAGTTCGTCGCGGGCGCCGCCGCGACCGGGCTTGCCGCCGCGGTTGCGCCTAAGGTCTTCGCCCAGGCGGCTCCACATCGCATCGACGTACACGCCCACATCGTGCCGCCCGCATGGTTCGCGGCGATGCAGGTCATCGGCCGGGACGACTTCCCGCTGAAGAATTGGTCGGTCGCCAAGATGATCGAGGACATGGACAAGGGCGGCGTTGCGACGTCGATGACGTCGCCGACCACGCCGCAGGTCACGCCGCTCGGCAAGGACACCGCCGTCAAGGTGGCGCGCGAGTCGAACGAATACGCCAAGAAGCTGATGGCCGATCATCCCGGACGCTTCGGCGTGTGGGCGACGCTGCCGCTGCCGCACATCGACGAGAGCCTGAAGGAGATCGCCTTCGCCTTCGATACGCTCAAGGTCGATGGCATCGGCATGATGACGAGCTACGGCGACAAGTGGCTCGGCCATCCGATGTTTGCGCCGATCTGGGAGGAGCTCAATCGCCGGAAAGCAACGGTTTATACGCACCCGACCTCGGCAAACTGCTGCGCCAATCTGGTGCAGGGCGTGCCCGACTACGTCATCGAGTTCGGCACCGACACCACCCGCACCATCGCCAGCCTGATCCTCAGCGGGACGTCGCAGAAGTATCCCGACATCAACTGGATCTGGTCGCACGGCGGCGGTGCGCTGACGGCGTTCGCCGAGCGGTTCCAGTGGCAGCTTGTGAATACCACGCCGTACAAGGGCAAGATCACGCTCGAGCAGATGAACGGCGAGCTGAAGCGCTTCTATTACGACACCGCGGCGATTTCCGGCGCGGTGACGCTGGGCGCGCTCAACCAGCTCGTGTCGGCCTCGCAGATCGTCTACGGCACCGACTTCCCTTACCGGACGGCGGCCGATCACACCAAGGGTGTCACGGCGTTCTTCAAGGGCGACGAGCTCAAAAAGGTCGAGCGCGAAAATGCGCTGAAGCTGGCCCCGCGGCTCAAAAGCGCCTGATCGCGGGCGGCTTGGTGGAAACGCCGGTCTTTGCGCCTGTTTCGGTTGAACCCGGAGCCCGCGATACCGGCGTTTGCCTGCCCATCACAATATTGTCAGCGCGGTTGGGATGACATCGCGCCGTCAGATGTTTCTAGTCGTATTGGGCTCGGCGATTCATTCGGAGCCGATCAACGGGAGGACTTGAGATGATCACCAGGATGCGTGTTTCCATGCTGGCGTCTGTTGCCTTGTTTGCGCTGGCCGCGGGCGCTCCGGCGCAGGCGCAGCAGTCCGGCATGACGTTTTTTGTGACCAGTGAAGGCCCGGGCAAGGGCGGCGACCTCGGCGGGCTCGCCGGAGCGGATGCGCATTGTGGCAAGCTCGCCCAGGCCGCCGGCACCACCGGAAAGACCTGGCGCGCCTATCTCAGCACCCAGGGCGACGGCGCGGTGAATGCGCGCGACCGGATCGGCAAGGGCCCGTGGCAGAACGCCAAGGGGACCGTGGTCGCCAAGAGCGTCGACGACCTGCATGGCGACAGCAACAATCTCACCAAGCAGACCAATCTCAGTGAGAAGGGTGAGGTCATCAACGGTCGCAGCGAGAAGCCAAACCGGCACGACGTGCTGACCGGCTCGACCGCCGAGGGCCGCGCCTTCCCGGCCGGAGAGGACCGCACCTGCAAGAACTGGACGAGCAGCACCCAGGGCGCTGCGATGGTCGGCCATCACGACCGCGAGGGTCTTCGCGACGACGCCCCGTCGAAGTCGTGGAACGCTTCGCATCCGTCGCGCGGGCCGGGCGGCGGGTGCACGCAGGATGACCTGAAGAGCACCGGCGGTGACGGCCTGCTGTACTGCTTCGCAGCGAACTGACGTCTCGCCTGTCACAGCGCAACGGANNGGGCTGCAACGCCCGGCCATTTTCATTGCGGCGGGTCGAGTTTCGGGAATTTCGGCCGCGATTCATGCCACAGCAGGAACAGGCCGGAGCCGACCACGATCACCGAGCCCAGCAGCAATCCGACAGTCGGAACGTCGCCCCATACGGCGAATCCGAACAACATCGCCCATAGCAGCGAGAGATACTGGAACGGCGTCACCGCCGCGGTCGGCGCCAGGTGAATCGATCGCGTCCACCAGTATTGCCCGAGCATGTTGGTGACGCCGTTGGCGATGATGAGCGGCATGTCCGACCATGCAGGAGTGACGAAGAAGAATGGCAACGTCATCCCGTAGAAGATCGTGAGCCAGATCAGCTGATACATCGTCAGGGTCTTGGCCGACTCCGTCATGGTCATGCCGCGAACGCCGGCCGTTACGGTGCCGAACAAGAGCGCATTGCCAAGCGCATAGAGCGCGCCGATCTGGAAGGTTTCGCCGCCGGGATTGGTCACGATGAGCACGCCGAAAAATCCGGCGACCAGCGCGAACAGGCGCGGCGCGTTGATCGGTTCCTTCAGGAATATTAACGAGGCCAGCGCCGCGAACAGCGGCGCCGGAAAGTTGATCGCCGTTGCGCTCGCCAGCGGCATCATGCTGAAGGCGATCAGCAGCAGCGTCTGCGAGGTGAATTGGGACATGCTGCGCAACATGTGCGCGCCGTGCCGCCGGGTGTGGAGCACCGACAGGCCGGTGGTCGGCAAGGCGAAGGCCGAGAACAGCACGAGAGAGACGAACACGCGGCTGAACAGCACCTCGCCGGGTGGATAGGTGGCGACCAGCCATTTCGAGGCGGCGCTGGAGAACGAGAAGATCGCACCGGCGCTGACCATGTAGAGGATCGCCAGCGGAATCCGTTCCTGCCGCCCGGGCGGTAGGGGGCTGTTCCGTTCGGCGTCGGTGCTGCTTCCGGTCACGTCGGGATGGGGTTCATTGGCTGGGGAGGTTGTGGCGTAGCACGAAGGCTCGTGCCCCGGCAGCCCGAAAGGCGGATATCAACGGTATGGAGGTCTGACGGCTCGGGCCTTGCGCCGCCCCCATTGAGGTTAGCCAGATCATAATGCGAGGGGCCGGAATTCTGAGTCGGCGGCGCTTTTTTTCAATTTTTAGTCGATAGAGAAAGACCCATCGAGGACAATCGCTAGGACTTAAGAGACGACAAATGGCCAGAGAATTAAGAACAGCGGTTCGCAGCCAATCGGGCACCAAGGCCTGGATCCACTTTGACGACGGCTTTTCGGTCCGACCGTGCCGGTTGATCGACCTGTCCAGCAAGGGTGTCTGCATCCAGGTCGATGCGCCCCGCGATGTCGCCGACAACTTCCGCCTGCTGCTGTCGCGCCACGCCGCGCCGGGCCAGCGCTACCGGGTCAAATGGCGCAAGGGTTCGGAAATCGGAGCGGAGTTTGCCGGCTCCCCGCGTGCCAGCGCGCCAAACGCCAAGCGTTAAATCGCCGCAGGACTTCTACCGGCGCAAGGGAACCCTGTAAGCTCGGCGGTGCCGGCGGACGGAGGCGATGCCATGCGCTACGAGCTTTACTATTGGCCGGAAATCCAGGGCCGCGGCGAGTTCGTGCGGCTGGCGCTGGAGGAGGCGGGCGCCGATTACGTCGATGTGGCGCGCCGCCGCGGCTACGGCGTCGCTGCGATGATGAAGTTCATCGGTGGCGAGGGCGCCGCGCGCCCGCCGTATGCGCCGCCGTTTCTCAAAGCCGGCAAGCTCGTCATCGCGCAGAGCGCGCTGATCCTACACTATCTCGGGCCTCGCCTCCGCCTCGTGCCGCGCAGCGAGGCGGACCGGCTGTGGGCGCATCAGCTTCAGCTCACCGTCACCGATCTGGTGAAGGAGATCCACGACACCCATCACCCGATCTCGTCGGGACTCTATTACGAGGACCAGCGCGCGGCGGCGAAGCGCTATACTAAGGAGTTCTGGCGTGTTCGCGCGCCGAAGCTGCTCGGATATTTCGAGAGCGTGCTCGAAAAAGCCCGCGGTCCGTATGTGTTCGGCCGCAAGGTCAGCTACGTCGATCTCAGCCTGTTTCAGATCGTGCAGGGCCTGCGCTACGCCTTCCCCAAGCGCATGAAACGGTTCGAGAAGAAGGTGCCGCGTCTGGTCAAGCTGCACGACGCCGTCGCCGAACGTCCGCGAATGGCGGCGTATCTGCAATCGGATCGGCGAATCCCGTTCAACGAGTGGGGCATCTTCCGGGCCTATCGTGAACTGGACGCCTGAGCGGCAATCCGGGGCCCATCCCCTGTTGGTGCCGGTTCTGCGAGAAAGCCATATTCGGCAAAGCCCGGCCTTGTGCGGGGCTTTGCTTTTGCCGGCGTGGAGGGCCGTGAACCGAAACGTGGTGCGAGCCGACGAAGGGAGGGTGGCGCATTAGCCCGTGGAGGACTTCGTTGTGACGTTCAGATCGACATCGACCGCGCTTGGACTTGCCATGCTTCTTGTCGTGAGCGGCGGCGGTGCTGGATCGCGGGCGCAGGACGCAGCCGACTCCGGTGACCAGAAGCCGGCGGCGGAAAAGTCGGAAGAAAAGGTCACCTGCGTGACCAGCAACACCGCGTGGCGGGAGCAGGGAAAATCCACGACCTTCGAGATCGAATTGCAGAACATCTGCGACAAGAGGCTCAAATGCACCGTCGATGCCTTCGTCACCGGCGCGCGCGGGCAGGCGCAGGGGCACGGCACGGTGGTTCTCGCGGCGGCGCCCAAGGGGCAGACCACCCGCAACGTCTATGCGCTGAAGGTCAAAAGCGCCGGCGGCATGGCTAACATCTCCCACAGTTGCAAATCGATTTGATCGCATTCGATCGCTTGGCGACGCGCCCGGCCTTAACCATTCGGGCGGATAGCGGGTGCATTCGCATCGGACGCCCAATAGTTTCGCGCTCAGCACTGACGTGATGCGGCGCCTGAGGGGGCAACCGAGGACACGTCGATGAAAGCGATCGCATTCCTGGCGGCTACGGCCGCCATCTTGTCTCTGCAGATATCCGCAGCCTCTAGCCAGGGCGCGTGCGGCAAGGAATATCAGGCGTGCATGGATACGTGCGCCACGCGCTCGGCCAAGAGCATGCAGGACCGCTGCTTCCAGTCCTGCGAAGGCCAGAACAACGTTTGCGCCGAACGCGTGTACGGCAAGCGGCCGTTCAACGGTGCGCCGTCGAACGTCGCGGCGCCAAAAGCGCAGGCCAAGGACGCGATGGCCAAGGAACCGGTCGTTGCTGCCGAGCGGGCTGCTCCCGCTCCGGAACCGGTTGCCGCCGAACCTGCTCCGCAGACCGCCGCTCCCGCCAAGCGTTAAGCTTCGCTCAAGGCAGCGCCGGAGGAAACTCTAGCGCTTGCTCTTGGCTGCGATACGGCGCTCACGGCGCAGCTTGAGGCGTTTGCGAGCGGCCCGTTTGGCCTTGGCGCGGCGCTTCGCCTGCTGTTCGGCGCGGCGCTCGCGGCATTTCGGGCATTGGCAGCGGCTCTTGCCGATGAAAGCGGCGAAATAGTCCTTGCCGTAATCGACGGTGATCTCTTCGTCCGGTTTGATCCGGCGGCGGGCGCAATAGACGATGGTGGGGCCGCGCCGCTCGATCGCCTCCGCGTTGGGCCGGCACGAATGGTTGACGTACCGGGCCACGTTCGAGCGCTTGGATCCGTCGATGGTCCAGCGCGTGTTGACCTCGAACATGTAACGGGAGCCGCGTGCTTCGAGGCGCTCGGCCTCTGGATTGCGCAGCATCCGTCCGCGGTAAGTGACGATGTACTCGCGTTTCTTGAACGGCTCGGTGGCGAAGAGGCCGAGGCCGGTTCTGGCCCGGCCGATGCGGAATTTACGATTTGGCACAGCATGGATTTAGGCCGCGATTCGCCGGATCGCCAGCGCATTTATTAAGAACCGTGGACAACCTCCCGGTTTAGCCATCGAAACATGAATCAGATGCATTTCACCGCGGGCCGACGCAAGTTGAGGAACAGGGGCTGTTCTGAAATTCAGGTGGATCAAATGAAAATCGCATTTCTGTTGCTCACGTCTTCGCTCGCCATCGCCGCATCGGGGGCTTTCGCGCAAGGCAACTCCGACGCCTGCCACAACAACTACGGTTCGTGCATGGAGCGCTGCTCCACCCGCCCGGATTCGATGAAGGAAACCTGCTCGAACTCCTGCGAGGCGAACACCAACCAGTGCTATTCGCAGATGTACGGCCCGAAGTCGGGACAGAGCACCCAGGCTTCCCCGGCGCAGGCTTCGGCTCCGGACGAACTGGGCGAGGCCCGCGACGAGGCCAAGGCGGAAGACAAGCCGAAGGCCAAGTCGGTCAAGAAAGCGAAGAAGAACTGAGACTTCTGAATCAAAAACGCCCGCCGGTGCCATCGGGCTCCGGCGGGCGTTTTTGATTTTAGCCGCGGCTACGGCTGCTTGGGCTTGGCCGTCGATGTTGTCTTGGCCGGGGCGGTCTGGCGCACGTTGCCCCACGGGTCGTTTGACGCCTTCTTGTCGGGGATCTTGTTGTTGACGGTGTCCCGATACTGACTTTCGATCTGCTGCTCGCGCATCGCCTCTTCGGAGGTGAGGCGCCGATTCGTGTTCGGCATGACGTTCATGTTCATGCCGTCCGACGACGTGTTGCCGGTGCTGCCCGGCTGGGCGTGGGCTTCTGCCGTGAACAGAATAACGACGGCCCCGGCTTGGATGATTTTGCGCAACATGGCTCTGATCCCGGTGAGGTCTCTTATATTAGGCCGCCAGCCGGCCCGTCTCAATGCGGCCGAGCCGAAAACTTGACGGTGAGGAACTTTGGGCGGGCGTATGGCCGGGTTTGGTGTAGTTTCCGCGCAACGAGCTATCTCGGGAGGATTGAAAATGCTGCGGACGATCACGGCTGCGCTTGTTGCCGCACTGGCTTGCCTCGGGCCGAACCCCGCGTCGGCGCAAGGATCGGACTGGCCGGCGAAGCCCGTGCGCATCATCACCGGGTTCGCGGCTGGCGGCATCGGCGACCTCGGCGCGCGGCTTCTGGCCGAGCACATCACCCGCACAACGGGTCAGCAGGCGGTGGTCGAGAACCGGACCGGCGCGGCCGGCACGCTCGGCATGGACGCGGTCGCCAAGGCCGCGCCGGACGGCACCACCATCGGCCTCGCGTTGAACGGCAACCTGGTCATCAATCCTTTCATCCAGAAGTCGATGCCGTTCGATGCGCTGAAGGACCTCATCCCGGTCGCGGCGATTGGCGACGCGCCGCAAATGATTGCGATCGGCACCGACGTTGCGGCCAAGACCTTCAAGGAATTCCAGGCGCTGGCGAAGGCCAAGCCCGGCACGTTTGCCTATGGCTCGGCCGGGCCGGGCTCGCTGCCGCATCTCTCCGCGGCGGAGTTCGCACGGCAGGCCGGCATCGAGATGATCCATGTGCCGTATCGCGGCAACGCGCCGGCGATGACCGATCTGATGGCGGGCCGCATCCAACTGGTGTCGAGTTCGATCGGCCAGTTCCGCCCGGCGATGGACGCGGGGAAGGTGCGGCTGCTGCTGACGGCGACGAAGAACCGGCTGCCGTACCTGCCGGATGTGCCGACCTCGGCCGAGGCGGGGCTGCCCGGTTACATCATGAGCGTGTGGATCGGCGTCGTCGCGCCTGCCGGTACGCCTGCGCCAATGCTCGCCCGCATTCATGAACTGACGCAGGGCATGATGAAGGACGAGACGGCAAAGAAGGCGATGGCCGGCGCCGGTCTCGACGTCACGCCGATGAGCCAGGCGGAGTTCGCCGCCTTCGTGAAGGCTGAATACGCGCGCTGGGAGCGGATCGTGAAGGACGCCGGCGTCGAGAAGGAATAGGCGCGGGTTGGTAGCCCGCGAGACGACCGCCTTCGGCGGGCTCCGCACCATGAGGTGGTGTCTGCTGCGAGGCTTGTTTTTCAGTTCGCCTCGATCTTGGCAGCCTTCACCGCTGCGCCCATCGCATCGACCTCCTTGCGGAAGAAGGCGGCGGTGTCGGCGGCGTTGCGGTTGTCCGGGATATAGCCGTCGCGCTGCGTGACGGCGGCCACCGCGGGCACCTTCAGCGCCTCGCGGACGGCGCCGTTCAGCCGATCGACGATCGCGTCCGGGGTCTTGTCGGGCGCATAGAACATGCCCCACGAACCCATAGGTTCGTAGCCCGGCACGAGATCCTTGAGCAGCGGCACGTTGGGGAATTCCGGAAACGGCTTTGCCCCGGTGAAGGCGAGCGCCCGCATCGTGCCCTCCTTGACCAGACCGACCACCGACACCGGCGTGACGAACATCAACTGCACGCTGCCGCCGAGCAGCGCGGTGGCCACCTCCGACGAGCCCTTGTAAGGCACATGCTGCAGCGTGATGCCGGCCTTCTGCGCGAACACCTCTGGCGCCAGATGCAGGAGATTGCCGACGCCGGGCGAGCCGTAGAGCACCCGGCCGGATTTCGCGGCGGCGATCAGATCGGCGATGCTCTTGATCGGCGATTTCGCATCGACCAGCACCAGCAAGCCGTCGAGAATGCCGGAGGTGGCGACCGCACGGAGGTCGGTCATCGTGTCGTAGCCGAGATTTTTGTAGATGTGCGGCGTTGGCGCGATCGATGAACTGGAGAACAGCAGCGTCAGCCCGTCCGGCGCCGCCGTCGCGACCGCGCGGGCGGCGATGGTGCCATTGGCGCCGAGGCGGTTTTCGATGAAGAACGATTGCTTTAGATCGGTGGCAAGCTGCTGCGCGATGGTGCGGGCCTGCAGGTCCGGCCCGGAGCCCGCGGCGAAGCCGACCAGGATGCGGACCGGCGCGGCCGGATATTGCTGCGCATGTGCGATGGTGGAAACGAGCGCGAAAACCGCAAGCAAGAGCGTCCGCAGCATCGAGTGGTCCTCCCTTCGTTTTTATCGGCTCAAGCCTAGCACGGGTTCCAGTGTCGGAATGCACCGATCAGGTGACACCCGACGGAACATGCCGGGCGGTCCGGCATTCTCCCTGCTGCGTTACAGGAGAACAGAATGGCCCTTATTGCGATCCCGGTTCCCGCCGATCCCACCCTGGTGAATGTCCGTGAGCGGCTCGAGGTCGAATACCGCTGCCAGGAATGGGGTTGCACGGAAGAGGAGTTGTTGGATGCGGTCGCATCTGTCGGCGACGCCGCGGCGCAGGCGGAAGGCGTCGCTCTCGCTGGATGGCGACCGCTGATTCTTGTCGAGGTCCCTGCTTCGTTGAAGGGCGCGTTTCCGCGAAGCTGGGACGCGCACCTATTGCGGCTGGGAGTGTCGATCGACCGACGCACTTGACGCAGGGCGGATGGCTTTCCACGGATCGTTCGACGGCTTGCGGTCTGGAATTTTCGTCCTGAGCGTCTCGCGATATCTCTGCTCGATCTCGTAGGCGCGCACGGAATCCTCCGGCGAAGGCGAATAGCCGTAGCCGAGCGGGATCGCATTCCAGCCATAGCCGGTGTCGTAGCCGGTGTTGGGGATATGGCCGGTGACCTGCGCCTTTGCTGGCTCGGCCGACAGCACGGCAAGGGTCGCGGCGACAGTCAACTTGCGCAGCATGGGCGATCCGGAGCGACGAGTACGGTGGCGCAGTGTGCCGGGTTTTGCAGGCGCACGCTACGCGGTCTCCTGGTCAAGGCACCGGCCCGCAAAAGTCATCGCGGCATGGCCTCGACGCGCTTGCCGGGGCAGTTTATTGCTTGCCGAAGCGAGCGATGGCGACCGCGCTCCTCGTATGCATCAGAGGCTCCCCATGAACGCCCCCGTACCCAACCCGATCCCCCCCTACAAGCACACGCCGCTGTTTCCGCTCGGCAAGGACACGACGGCCTATCGGAAAATCTCATCCGAGGGCGTGCGGGTGGAAAAGATCATGGGCCGCGAGATGCTGATCGTCTCGCGCGAGGCGCTGCGGCTGCTCTCGGAAGCCGCCTTCATGGACATCAACCATCTGCTGCGCCCGGCGCATCTGGCCTCGCTCAAATCCATCGTCGAAGACCCGGAGGCGAGCGACAACGACAAGTTCGTGGCGTTCGACTTCCTCAAGAACGCCAACATCGCCGCCGGCGGCGTGCTGCCGATGTGCCAGGACACCGGCACCGCCATCATCATGGGCAAGAAGGGACGGCTGGTGCTCACCGATGGCGAGACGTCCGACAGCGACGAGGGCGCGCTGTCGGAGGGCGCTCGCGACGCATATCTGAAGAAGAACCTGCGCTATTCGCAGGTCGCGCCGCTCACCATGTTCGAGGAGAAGAACACCGCCAACAATATGCCGGCGCAGGTCGAGATCTACGCCGAGGGCGAGGATGCCTACAAATTCCTGTTCGTCGCCAAGGGCGGCGGCTCGGCCAACAAGGCGTTCCTGTTCCAGGCGACGCCGTCGATCCTGACGCACGACCGCATGGTGGCGTTTCTCAAGGAGAAGGTGCTGACGCTCGGCACCGCCGCGTGCCCGCCGTATCATCTGGCCATCGTCATCGGCGGCACGTCCGCCGAATTGACCATGAAGACCGTAAAGCTCGCCTCGACCAAATATCTCGACAGCCTGCCGACCACCGGCGGCGAGGATGGTCATGCTTTCCGCGACCTCGCCATGGAGCAGGAGGTGCTGAAGATGACGCAGTCGCTCGGCGTCGGCGCGCAGTTCGGCGGCAAGTATTTCTGCCACGACGTGCGGGTGATCCGGCTGCCCCGGCACGGCGCGTCGTTGCCGATCGGACTTGGCGTGTCGTGCTCGGCCGATCGCCAGGCGATGGGCAAGATCACCAAGGATGGAATTTTTCTTGAGGAGCTGGAGCACAATCCGGCGAAGTATCTGCCGGAGGTGGATACCTCCAAGCTCGGCGGCGAGGTGGTGAAGATCGACCTCAATCTGCCGATGCAGGAAATCCTGGCGCAGCTCACGAAGTATCCGATCAAGACGCGGCTGTCGCTGTCGGGGCCGATGATCGTGGCGCGCGATTCCGCGCATGCGAAACTTCGCGAGCGGCTGGAGGCGGGCAAGGGGCTGCCCGATTATTTCAAGAACCATCCAGTGTATTACGCCGGTCCGGCAAAGACACCGGCGGGCTATGCGTCGGGTGCGTTCGGTCCGACCACGGCAGGACGGATGGATTCTTTCGTGGCCGATTTCCAGAAGGCCGGCGGCTCGATGGTGATGCTGGCGAAGGGCAACCGGTCGTCGGCGGTGACGGCGGCTTGCAAGGCCAACGGCGGCTTCTATCTCGCCTCGATCGGCGGCACGGCGGCGAACCTCGCCGAGCACTCCATCAAGAAGGTCGAGGTCGTGGAATATCCCGAACTCGGCATGGAGGCGATATGGCGGATCGAGGTGGTCGATTTCCCGGCGTTCATCGTCGTCGACGACAAGGGCAACGACTTCTTCAAGGAACTGAATCTCGGTTAGCGCGCGGCTTACCGAGTGCGTGCGGGTGTCGGTGACGCAGCCCCCGCGGGTCCGTCGGACCGCAACTTCCGCAGGTCGCGCTTCATCTCAAGGCAGGTGGCGAGCTCGCTGTAGGTCGGCTGGAAGCCCTTGATCGCCGCGAAGCAGTCCGTGCGGTCGGCGACGGGAAACTCCACCCATTGCTTGTCGAGCTGGTCGCGGGTGCGCAGTTCGCTCTCGATGCAGCTTTTCAGCCGGTCCTCCGCCGACGAGATATAGCCGGACTTGGCCGCGCCGCGGCAGCTCGGCGTTACGTCGAGCTTCGGCACGCCGTCGGCGGCGGCGATCAACTGCACGGCCAGGGGGAGCGCGAACCAGAGGATGAACATGGGTTGCTTCCGATTCGTATGCGACCAGCCTTCGACACCATAGACCCTAAGATGGGTTTTGGGGGCGTGTGCGCAACAGACGGAACCGGATGAAGGCGACCGCTGCTGCCAGCGAGGGCAGGCGTGTTCCCGGCTATTTGAGGAGCAGGGCGAGGCCGCTGACTGTGAGGGCGCAGGCAACGGTGCGGCGGAATGTGAGTTCGCTCATGCCGTGATGGAAGCGGTTGCCGACGAAGATGCCGAGCATCATCGAGGGAAACAGGATGGCCGCGACGACGAATACGTCTCGACTGAACTCGCCGACCATGAAATAGCCGGCGCCGCGAGTGACCGTCAGGGTCAGCAGGATCGCCGTCATGGTGGCGCGGTAGCTGTCCTTGCCGAGCGCGATGGCGTCGAAGTACATGGCGAAGAATACGCTGCCCATGGTGCCGACGACGGTGCCGGTCATGCCGCCGCCGAGCCCGCCCAGCAGGGCGGCGAGGCGCGGTGGCAGACGCGGCTTGTTGGCCGCGCCAAACGTCCCCCACATGGAATACAGCCCGTAGGCCACGACGAATCCACCCAGCCATTTTGCCAGGGTGTCGGACGACAGCAGCGTGAACACGTAGAGACCGACGGCGATGCCGAGGAAAGTGCCGGGCAGCAGTTTGATGATCTCGCCCCACGCCACCATTTTGCGGTCGCTGCCGATCAGGGCGGTGCCCGCGGCAATGCCGATCAGCGTCCACGCCGGCACCAGCACCTTTAACGGCAGCACGAGGCCAAGCAGCGGCATCGCCGCCGCCGCGCCGAAGCCGGACGCGCCGCGCGCCGAATAGGCGATCGCCATCACGACGCTGCAATAGATGATCGTCAGGGTGGAGAGGGATTCGATGGTGGGCCCCCCGGGCTGGTGCACACCTTATCGCGGATCAAAGCGGCGAA
>JAPLPD010000283.1 GCA_026400395.1 Alphaproteobacteria bacterium
GAAGCGCCGCGACGGTCACCCGCGTGCCGGTCATGAGTCGCCTCCCTGTCGAAGCGCGGCTATTATGTTCGTTGTGGCCGGGCATTGTCCCGGCCACGCACGTCTTTGTCTTGAGGTTGTAATAACACGTGGATGGCCGGCACAAGCCCGGTCGGGATGGAGTTGGCCTTTGCATGAACGGTAACGTCGCAATCATCGGAGCCGGCATCGGCGGGCTGACCGCGGCGCTGGCGCTGATCCGGCAGGGCATCGACGTTGATGTCTATGAGCAGGCGCCGGAGCTCAAGGAATTGGGCGCGGGCGTGCAGATCAGTTCGAACGGCACCCGCGTGCTCTACGCATTGGGCCTGGGCGAGGCGGCGGAGCGGCTCGGGGTGGTCGTCGCCGGCAAGGAAATCCGGCTCTGGAGCACCGGGCAGACCTGGAAGCTGTTCGATCTGGGCGCGGTTTCGGTCGAGCGTTATGGCTTTCCTTACATGATGTTTCATCGTGGCGATCTGCATACGGTGCTGCTGGACGCGATCCGCAGCGAGCGGCCCGACGCGATCCACCTCGATCGCAAATGCGTCGGCATCAGGCAGAACGGAGATTGCGCCACCATCGAATTCGAGCGCGGCGAGCCGGTCACGGCGCCGCTCGTCATCGGCGCCGATGGCGTGCAGTCGCGCGTGCGCTTTGCCGCGTTCGGCGCCGACCGGCCGGAGTTCACCGGCATCGTTGCCTGGCGGGTGCTGGTGCCACGCGAGCGCGTCCCGGCCGGCATCAGGCTGAACGTCGGCACCAATTGGGTCGGGCCGGGCGGTCATGTGGTGCATTACCCGGTGCGAGGCGGGGATTTGCTTAACTTCGTCGGTCTCCTGGAGCGCGATGACTGGCGGGTGGAGAGCTGGACCGTTCAGGGCAGCAAGGATGAGTTCGCCAACGACTTCCGCAATTGGCATCCGGACATCCACGCGACGATCCACAGCGGCGACACGCCCTACAAATGGGCGCTGTTTGCGCGTCCGCCGATGCCGACCTGGACGAAGGGACGCATCACCCTGCTGGGCGACGCCTGCCATTCGATGCTGCCGATGCTGGCGCAGGGCGCGGTGATGGCGCTGGAGGACGGCTATGTGTTGGGGCGTTGCGTTAAGAAGTATGGCGTCGAGCCTGAGGCATTGCATGCTTACGAGGCGGCACGGCGCGAGCGGGCCAACCGGGCCGTGTCGGGCTCGGCTGAAAACGCAAAGCGCTTCCACAACCCCGATCTCGCCCACGCCGCCGGCGCTGAAGCCTACGTGACCCGCGAATGGCAGGAGGAGAAGGTCAAAGCGCGCTACGAGTGGCTGTTCACCTACGACGCCACCGGCGTGCTGATCTGAGTCGCGTTTTCGCCTTCACCGGACAGGTGCGATCGAATATGGTCCAGGCCTGAAGTTCGCGGCGGGAAACTGGTCCGGCCGCGCCATCGAGGGGCCTGGATTGCGGTTGTCGTTTTTCAAACAGCCGGCCGGAATAACGATCGGTGAGATCGTGGCGATGACCGGCGCGGAGTTGAAGGGCGGCGCGCCGCTCGACCGACTTATTGCCGACATCGCCTCGCTCGACCGGGCGCGGCCATCCGATCTGACTTTCCTCGATAGCAGCATACTGCTCGATGCGCTTGGCAAAAGCCGGGCGGGCGCCTGTCTGATGGCTGAGACTTTCGAGGCTCGTGCGCCGGCCGGTATGATCGTGCTCCGGGTCAGGGATCCGATGCGGGCGTTTATCGCCGTGGCGCGGCATCTGCACCCGGACTCGCTTCGGCCATCGTCGCTGTTCGACATCGCGGGCGTCGCCGACGCCGCCTCAGTGCATCCGTCCGCCGAAATCGAAGATGACGTGACGATCGATCCCGGCGCGGTGATCGGCCCGCGTGCTGGCATCGGGGCCGGCTCGGTAATCGGCGCAAACGCGGTGATCGGCCCCGACGTGAAGATCGGCCGCAACTGCACGATCGGGCCCACCGCGTCGATCGTGCATTCGCTGATCGGCGATGGCGTCATCATCCACGCCGGCAGCCAGATCGGCCACGACGGCTTCCGCTACCAGCCGGGGCCGCGCGGCCACACCAAGGTGCCGCAATTGGGTCGGGTCATCGTGCAGGACAACGTCGAGATCGGCGTCAACACCACGATCGACAGGGGCGGCAGCGGCGACA
This sequence comes from Alphaproteobacteria bacterium, assembly GCA_026400395.1. Lineage (GTDB taxonomy): Bacteria > Pseudomonadota > Alphaproteobacteria > Rhizobiales > Xanthobacteraceae > Z2-YC6860. Next base: position 2,183 of record JAPLPD010000283.1, read on the forward strand.
CCGTGGTGGGCGAGGGCACCAAGATCGATAACCTCGTACAGATCGGACACAACTGCACCATTGGCCGACATTGCATCATCGTGTCGCAATGCGGGATATCCGGAAGTGTGACCCTCGGTGATTACGCGGTCCTCGGTGGGCAGGTTGGCGTCGCCGATCATGTCACCATCGGCGAGGGCGCGATGGTCGCGGCCAAGAGCGGCGTGATCTCGGATGTTCCGGCCGGCGAAAAATGGCTCGGCTATCCCGCCATGCGCGGCCGCGAATATCTGCGCCCGTTCGCAGCCTCCCGGAAGCGCAAGTGATCCCCCAGTGACGCATCGTGTCGTGGTCACCGGATGGGGCGTGCTTTCGCCGATCGGACACACGGCAGAACAGCACTGGTCGTCTCTCTCCCGCGGCGCCGGCGGGATCGCGCCCGCGGTCAGCATTCCTGCCGATCAGATGGCCCAGACGGTGGTGGGCGAGGTCAAGAATTACGAGCCGCTAGGGTATTTCAGCGAGCGCGAACTGGGGCCTCTCGATCGGGTGTCGCAGTTCGGCGTGATCGCGGCGCGCGAGGCCATAAAGCAATCGGGGCTGACGTTCGGCGACGGCCTGTCGGAGCGGACGGCCACCATTATTGGCTGCGCCGTCGGTGGCGCGCTGACCCAGGATGAGAACTACCGAAAGCTCTATCGTGAGGACGCTAGGCGGCTGCATCCGCTGACGATCCCGCGCTTGATGGTGAATGCGCCCGCGAGCCAGATTTCCATCGCCTGTGGATTGCGCGGGCCGGCGTTCGTGTTGGCCAGCGCCTGCGCCTCGGCGACGCACGCCATCGGACTGGCTTTCCAGATGGTCCGCTCAGGGGGGGCACCGGTCGCGGTGACCGGCGGCGCGGAGGCCTGTATTGCGCTTGGGCCGATTAAATGCTGGGAGGCGTTGCGCGTGCTGGCGCCGGACACGTGCCGGCCGTTTTCGCGCGACCGGAAGGGTTTGGTGATCGGCGAGGGGGCCGCGATCGTGGTGATCGAAAGCCTCGAGCACGCGAAACAGCGCGGGGCAATCATCTTCGGCGAAATTGTCGGGTTCGGCATGAGCGCGGACGCCGGCGATCTGCTCAGTCCCGACGCCGGTGGGATGAGCCGGGCGATCAATCTTGCGATGAAGGATGGCGAGCTCGAACCGGCGGACGTCCAGTACGTCAACGCTCACGGCACCGGGACGGCGGCGAACGATCAGACCGAGACGGCGGCGCTCAAGCTCGCATTCGGGGCGCACGCTGCGTCGCTGGCAATTTCATCGAACAAGTCGATGACCGGGCACGCACTCGGCGCCGCCGGTGCGTTGGAACTGGTTTCGACCCTGATGTCGATCCGGGACAAGCTGGCGCCGCCGACGATGAATTATTTGGGGGCCGATCCGGCCTGCGATCTCGATTGCGTCCCGAACGAGGCGCGGCCGATGCGGATCGATGCCGCCCTATCGAATTCGTTCGCGTTCGGCGGGCTGAATGCTGTGCTGGCGGTGCGTCGCTTCGTCTAGCGGGCGGCGGCGCGGTCAGCGGTCACGATCCGGGCGGTTTCCTTGACGTTGCCGATACCGGTCCGAATGTCGCGCAGGCATTTGGCTTCGAAGTAGGGCCATGCCTGTTCCGAGCACTGGGCGCCGAGCGGCCGGATGTCGAGCCGATCGCCCTTGCCGCTGTGCATAGGGGCCTTTGCGACCACTTCGTTGCTGAAGTTCGGCAGAACGGTCATGCCGCTTGCGATCAAAACTGCAAGCGCGATAGCCGTGAACGGAACTCGCTTTGTCATGGGACGCCCCTGTCGCAATGCGTTCAGTCTCTTCCCTCCATAAGTCGCCCCGGCGGCCGATAGGTTCAGTGTCGGTCATTAAATTTTATGCGATCGGCTTGCGGCCGCGCTACGTTCAACAAGGCCACATTAGGCGTTGAAACTACTCGCCTTTTTGCTGTTCAGCGGAAAGTGCCTTGCTCCGGGTGAAACGGCGGGTTAGACCGCGAAGATGCCTCGGATTGCGCTCTACGCCGGTTCTTTCGACCCGGTCACCAACGGCCACATCGATGTGGTCCGGCAGGCCGCGCGGCTTGCCGACAAACTGGTCCTGGCGATTGGCATTCATCCCGGCAAGACGCCATTGTTTCCGGCAGCCGAGCGCCGCGCGATGCTCGAGGAAATCTGTGCGCCGCTGGCCAAGGAGGCTGGCTGTACGCTGCAATTCGCGACCTTCGACGGGCTGGTCGTCGATGCGGCGCGAAAGAGCGGCGCGACGGTCCTGATCCGGGGACTGCGCGACGGCAGCGATTTCGATTACGAGATGCAGATGGCCGGCATGAACGGCGCCATGGCGCCGGACGTGCAGACCGTGTTCCTGCCGGCCTCGCCGGCGTCCCGCCCGATCACCGCCACTTTGGTGCGCCAGATCGCAGGCATGGGTGGCGATGTTTCGGGTTTCGTGCCCGCGCCGGTTACCGCCCGCCTAAAAAAGCGATTTGCCGGCACGCCCGGTATCTAACCCATCCGAGGAGATTCATGATCATGCGTCGTTCGCTCGTTACGCTCGCGTCCGCGTTGCTGCTCACGGCGGCCGTCTCTCCGGCCCTCAGCCAATCGGCCAATCTTGCCAATCCCGCCGCGTTGCGCGAGCAGGCTCCGGCGCAGTTCAAGGCGAAGTTCGATACGAGCAAGGGTATTTTCGTGCTCGACATCCAGCGCAACTGGGCGCCGAACGGCGCCGACCGCTTCTACAATCTGGTGAAGAACGGCTTCTACGACAACGTCCGCTTCTTCCGGGTGATCACCGGTTTCATGGTGCAGTTCGGCGTCAATGGCGATCCCAGGATTTCGGCGCCATGGCGCGAAGCGAAACTGAAGGACGATCCGGTTCTGCAGAGCAACAAGCGCGGCTACATCACCTACGCGATGGCGGGCCCGAACACGCGCACCTCTCAGGTGTTCATCAACTTCGGCGACAATTCGAATCTCGACAGCCAGGGGTTCTCGCCGTTCGGCCGCGTGGTCCAGGGCATGGAAATCGTCGACAAGCTCAACGCCGAATACGGCGAGGGCGCGCCGCGCGGTCGCGGTCCGGATCAGGGCCGGGTCCAGACCGAAGGCAACGCCTACCTGATGAAGGACTTCGGCAAGCTCGACTACGTCAACCGCGCGACCATTGAGAAGTAGCTCGCTTCGATGAAACACCTTGCTCGGTCCCTCGGCGCGATCCTGCTGGTGGCTGTTCCCACGACCGGGTTGGCCCACGGGAGTGCGCCGAAGGGGCCGCTGAACACACTGCTCGATGTGCGTGACGCGCTTCGCGGCTGTTGGAAATGGCCAGCACTGAACGAGACCAAAGCCGGCATGGATCTGACCGTCCGCGTGAGTTTTAAACGCAACGGTGAAATCCTCGGCGCCCGCATCACCCATCAGAGCAAGGACGTGGCCGACGACGAACGCGCGCTTTATCATGGCGTTCTGCTCGAAGCTCTCAAACTCTGCTCGCCGCTGCCGTTGTCCGAAAGCCTCGGACATGCGATCGCGGGCAGGCCATTTCACTTCCGCTTCCACGACACACGACAGCAACGAAAGGCATAGTTCTGATGGCTACTCCCGAAGATACGATGATCCTCGACACCACCAAGGGCAAAGTTGTGATTGCCATGCGTCCGGACCTCGCGCCGGGTCACGTCGCCCGCATCAAGGAACTGGTTCGCGAAGGCTTTTACGACGGCATCGTGTTCCATCGCGTGATTGACGGCTTCATGGCGCAGACCGGTTGCCCGCACGGTTCGGGCACCGGCGGCTCCGGCAAGAAGCTCAAGGCGGAGTTCAACAAGGAGCCGCACGTGCGCGGTACCGTCTCGATGGCGCGCGCGCAGGATCCGAACTCCGGCGACAGCCAGTTCTTCATCTGCTTCGGCGACGCGACCTTCCTCGACAACCAGTACACCGCCTGGGGCAATGTCATCGAGGGCATGGAAAACGTCGATAAGATCAAGCGTGGCGAGCCGGTTCGCGATCCCGACAAGATCGTCAAGGCGTCGATGGCCGCCGACGCGAAGTAAGCCGAGTTGTTCGCGGCTATCTTGCCTGACCTTGAAACGGCATCCATTCACTCACGATAGGGATGGATTGCCGGGTCAACGGCGAGCGGAGCGACGCCGTCCTTCGGCCGGCTGCGCCCGGCAATGAAGAGGCCGTATGCGCACCGACCTGTTCGACTTCGAACTTCCTCCCGAGCGGATCGCGTTGCGGCCCGCGGTGCCGCGTGACGCGGCGCGGCTGCTGGTGGTCCGGGCCGGCGGGGCGCTCGACGATCGCGGCGTGCGGGATCTTCCTGAATTGCTGTCCCCCGGCGATGTGCTGGTGGTCAACGACACCAAGGTGATCCCGGCGCGGCTGGTGGGCGAAGCGACACTGACGGAGCGGCTCGACGGGTCGCGCTGGCGCGCCTTCGTGCGGCCGGCGAAGAAGCTCGCGCCGGGCGATGTCATCCGCTTCGGCGAGGCGGGCAAGGTGTGCTTTCTTGGCCAGCTTGATGCCACCGTCGAAGCCAAGGGCGAGGGCGGGGAGGTGACGCTGTCGTTTGCTTTCCACGGGCCGGTGCTGGATCAAGCCATTGCCGAGCGGGGCGACATGCCGCTACCGCCCTATATCGCAGGCAAGCGCAAGCCGGACGCGCAGGACCGCGCGGACTATCAGACGCTGTTCGCGATGAACGAAGGCTCGGTCGCCGCGCCGACCGCGGGACTGCATTTCACCGACGAACTCATAGCGAAGCTCGCAACGCGCGGCGTCGCGGTTCAAAGGGTGACACTGCAAGTCGGGCCCGGCACGTTCCTGCCGGTCCATGCCGACGACACCGAGGAACATCGAATGCACGCCGAGCACGCGGTACTGTCCGCCGAAACGGCCGATGCGCTGAACGCCGCTCATGCCCGGGGCGGCAAGGTCGTGGCGGTCGGATCGACCGCGCTGCGAACCATCGAGACCGCGGCGGATGGCGGCGGCACGGTCAAGCCGTTCGCCGGCGATACCGTGCTCTTCATCACGCCGGGCTATCGCTTCAAGGCAGTTGACGCGATGATGACCAACTTCCACTTGCCGCGTTCGACCTTGTTCATGCTGGTATCGGCCCTCTGCGGGCTCGACGTGATGCAACGCGCTTATGCGCATGCGATTTCCTCGGGTTATCGTTTCTATTCCTACGGCGATGCCAGCCTGTTGTTTCGCGCACCATGACCGAGCCCTTTGCATTCCGCCTGATCGGCACCAACGCTGTTGCCCGCCGTGGTGAGTTCGTCACGCCGCACGGCGCGGTGCAGACGCCGGCTTTCATGCCGGTCGGCACTCAGGCGACCGTGAAGGGTCTCACGCCCCAGGAGGTCCGTAACACTGGCGCCGAAATTCTGCTTGGGAACACTTACCACCTGATGCTGCGGCCTGGCGCCGAGCGGATCGCCGCGCTGGGCGGCCTTCATAAATTCATGAACTGGCCAAGGCCGATCCTCACCGACTCCGGCGGATTCCAGGTGATGTCGCTTTCGCAACTGCGCACCATCGACGAAGCCAAGGGTGTCACTTTCCGCTCGCATATCGACGGCGCCACCGTCGAACTGTCGCCCGAACGCGCGGTCGAAATCCAGACGCTGCTTGGTTCGGACATCGTCATGCAACTCGACGAGTGTATCAAGTTGCCGAATACGACGGCCGAGATCGAGCGCGCGATGCGGCTGTCGCTGGCCTGGGCGGAGCGCTGCAAGCGCGCCTTCGAATCCGCGCCGTCCGGCCGCGCACTATTCGGCATAGTGCAAGGTGGCGACGATTCGGCTTTGCGGATGCAAAGCGCCCGCGCGCTCACCAGCATTGGCTTTCAAGGCTACGCCATCGGCGGACTGGCGGTCGGTGAGCCGCAGGAGGTCATGCTCAAGGTCGCCGAGGAGACCGCGCGCGAACTTCCAGCCGACCGTCCGCGTTATCTGATGGGGGTCGGCACGCCCGACGATCTGCTGGAGGGCGTGGCGCGCGGCATTGACATGTTCGATTGCGTGATGCCGACCCGCAACGGCCGCCATGGCGGAGTGTTCACCCGACGGGGACAGATCAACCTCGACAACGCGAGGCACCGCGACGATCCGCGTCCGATCGACGAGCAGAGCCCCTACGAGACGACGCGGACCTATTCGCGCGCCTATCTGCACCACCTCATTCGGGTCAACGAAATGCTCGGCGCGACGCTGCTGTCGGCAATCAACCTTGCCTATTACCAGGAACTGATGGCGGGGATGCGCGCGGCAATCGAGTGCGGCGGCTTTGCCGAGTTTCGCGAACGGACCCGCGAGGATTGGGCTAGAGGCGATCTGCCGCCACTTACCTAGCGCACCGGGGCGCGGCGTTGAGCGCTGAGGTCGTACTGGGTGTCGTAGTGAATCGCGCGCAGGGCGGAGTCTTGATGGCCGGTGGGGCCGGTCCACAATGTTACGCCGAGCGAGATGCCGGCCGTTCCGAGAACGGCAAGGACAACCAGCGCAAACATCGACTTCATGGCCGCCCCCGCGGTTGGATCAGACATTCATATTACTGAAACACAAGGCTGACCGCGAGTCCCCAGGGATCGTTTTTGGGGGCCTCGACCGGCGCCCCGTGCGGGGGCAGAATGGAATCGATCTCAACAGGAATAAGGCGCATTCGAAGCGCAAAACGCAGCCTAGGGAGGCCGTAACCATGGCGATCAGCCTGAAAGTCAATGGAAGCAGCCGCACGACGCCCGCTGAGCCCGATACGCCGCTGCTCTACGTGCTGCGGAACGATCTTTTTCTGGTCGGGGCGAAGTTTGGTTGTGGGCTCGCGCAATGCGGCGCCTGCACCCGTTCTGGTGGACGGCAAGGCCATCCGCTCGTGCGTGACGCCGTTCGGCTCCCTTGGCAAAGCCGAGATCACAACCATTGAGGGACTGGGGACGGCCGAAAATCCCCACCCGCTGCAAAAGGCATTCATCGACGAACAGGCCGTTCAATGCGGATACTGCATCAACGGCATGGTCATGAAGGCGAAGGAACTTCTGGACCGTAAGCCGCAACCGACCGAAGCGGATGTGCGGGAGGCATTGGCGGGTCACCTTTGCCTGTGCGGAACCCACAATCGAATTGTCGCCGCGGTCCTGCGGGCGAGCAAGCAGATGGGGAGGACCTGATCATGAACGCTCCGATCCTCTCGCGGCGGAACTTCACCAAGGGACTGGGCGGCCTGGTGCTCTCTTTCTCGCTCGACCCGGCTGAACTGCTGGCGCAGGCCCCGGCTCCCGGCGCTCCTACGCGGCTGCCGGGCAGCCTGAACAACAACCGATCGCTGCAAGCCTGGGTGCGGATCGGTGGCGATGGCAACGCCACCGTCCATACCGGCAAGGTCGAACTCGGCCAGGGCGTGCTGACCGCGCTCTGGCAGATCGCGGTCGAGGAATTGGATCTGGCACCCGCGCGGGTGCGCATCTATTCAGCGGACACGGCGCTCTCGCCTGACGAGGGCCAGACGGCGGGCAGCCAATCGATTGAGAACAGTGGCACCGCGCTCCGGTTGGCCTGCGCCGAGGTGCGCGGCATGCTGGTCGATATCGCGGCCAAGAGGCTGGCCGTGCCAGCGGAAACGCTCACCGTCACCGATGGCGTGATCATGACGGCGGATCGCCTCAAGGTAACTTACGCGGAAGCGGTGGCCGATCTCGATCTCAATCGCGAGGCCACGGGCAAGGTTCCGCCAAAGCCGGTTTCAACTCACAAGTTCGTCGGTCAGTCGGTGCCCCGCCACGACATTCCCGGCAAAGTTACAGGCCGCATCGCCTACGTGCAGGATATTTTCGAGGCGGGCATGGTGCATGGCCGGGTGGTGCGGCCGCCGCGCTACGGATCAACCTTGGAAAGTGTCGATGACGCAGCGGTCAGCAAGATGCCCGGCGTCATCAAGGTGGTGCGCGACGGCTCGTTCTTCGGAGTCGTCGCCGAACGCGAAGAGCAGGCCGTCAAGGCGCGCGAAGCGCTGGCGAAGGCGGCGAAGTGGAAACTCGGTCCCGAATTGCCGGACCCGGCGACCATCCATACGCACCTGAAATCGCTGCCTCGAAAAGATGACGTGCTCGGCGTCAAGCAGGCGTCCATGGCATCGGGCGGACGGACTTTGGAAGCGACCTACACCAAGCCGTATCTGGCGCACGGCTCGATCGGTCCGTCCTGCGCGGTGGCGACGTTCCTCGGTGGCCGGATGCTGGTCTGGACCCATTCCCAGGGCGTCTATCCGCTGCGCAACGAACTGGTGAAAGCGCTCAAAATTCCGGCCAAAGACGTGCGCTGCATGCACGTCGAAGGTTCTGGCTGTTATGGGCAGAACGGCGCCGACGATGTGGCGCTCGATGCGGCCTTGCTCGCTCGCGCCGTGCCCGACAAGCCGGTGCGGCTGCAATGGATGCGCGACGATGAGTTCGGTTGGGAGCCTTATGGCGCGGCGATGTCGATGAGCATCAAAGCTTCGCTCGATGCCGACAATAAAATCGCCGACTGGCAATACGAATTGTGGAGCAACACCCACTCGATGCGGCCGGAGAGCACTGATGGCACCAATGTGTTGGCGGCCTGGTATATGGCCGAGCCGCAGCCGCACGGTGCGCCGAAGGGCATTCCGCAGCCGGCCGGCGGCGGTGATCGCAACTCGATCCCGCTCTATGATTTTCCGAACCAGAAGGTCGTGCATCATTTCATTCCGGACATGCCGATCAGGGTGTCGGCGCTGCGCACGCTCGGCGCCTACGCCAATGTATTCGCCATCGAAAGTTTCATGGATGAGATGGCGGCGCTGGCCAAGGCCGATCCGGTGGCGTTCCGGCTTGCCCATCTGAAAGACCCCCGCGCCAAAGCGGTGATCGAGAAAGCGGCGGAGATGGCGGGCTGGAAGCCGGGCCAGGCGGGCAGTCTGGCGCGTGGCCGCGGCATCGGCTTTTCCAAATACAAGAATCTCGCCTGCTATGTGGCGTGTATCGCCGATGTCGAGATCGACCGGGCGAGCGGCAAGGCGCGTGCGACCCATGTGTGGGCTGCCGTGGACTCCGGGCTGATCATCAATCCCGATGGCCTGAAGAATCAGATCGAAGGCGGCATCGTCCAGTCGGCCAGTTGGACGCTCTATGAGCAGGTGCGTTTCGACAAGCGCGGCATCCAGTCGCTCGATTGGGCGAGCTATCCGATCATGACCATGCCGGACGTGCCGAAGGTCACGATCGAACTGATCAACCGCCCGGCCGAGCGACCGCTTGGGGCGGGCGAGGGCTCGCAGGGACCGACTGTGGCGGTGATCGCCAATGCCGTCGCGCATGCGACCGGAAAGCGCCTGCGCGACCTGCCGATGGACGCTGCCCGCGTGAAGGCGGCGCTGGCCTAGATCGGCAACGCTCCGTCAGGAACGGAGCCGGGCCGCCGACGGGCGGTCCGACGCCGTTGGGGGATCGACAGACGTTCAGGAGGAAAGCCGACCGATCTCGACCGTGGTGCAAAAGCAGTGACCGCAGGATTCACAGAGCCAGCCGTGGCGGATTCTGCCGTCATCGATAAAGGCTGAGCGTTCCGGAACGAATTGCTCATGGTTGCACGAAGGGCACAGCGGGCGCGCGAAATAGCGGGCGAACGCGAAAACTGCGGGCGCAGCATTCAAGTGCGACATGCTCGTCCTCCTCGATTTTGAATCGCGTCAGTTGCTCTCGAGCACAGACCCTGGCCGCTGTCTGTGGCGACAACGAGACCGGCCGGTGAAACTCCAATGACCGGCAAGCGGCAATTACTAATCCTTATTGCAGTGTAATCAGACTGGGACGGTTTTAGGCGACGAAGGCTGCGCCAAACTGCGTAGTTCCTTGATCGTGATATCGGCCAGATCGTGCAATCGCTCCAGGTCACGGCTGTCGATGCTACGCGGGCGTGTATCGAGCAGACACAGTGTGCCGATGCAGCTTCCGTCATCGAGGATGAGCGGATAGCCCGCATAGAAGCGAATGCGGGGCTCGTCGATCACCATGGGATTGTCGGCAAATCGGGCGTCGAGGAAAGTGTCCGGCACGACCATCAACTCACGTTTGTAGACCACGTGCGCGCACATGGCTTCGTCACGTGAGGTTTCCTTCGCATCGAGGCCGACGCACGACTTGAACCACTGCCGGTTCTCATCGACGAGACTGATACGCGCGATCGGAACATCGAAGAGAGCCGTGGCGAGGCGGGTCACCCGGTCGAAACGTTCCTCGGGTTCGGTATCCAGGATTTTCAGACTGCGCAGCGAAGCAAGGCGGCGCTTCTCGTCTTCGGGAATGCTCGCCCTGATCCAGTTGCAGGCGGTCCGTAGCACCCACGCTCGAATCTTGGTTCGGGCATAGCTGGCGATGAAGGGTTTTATGAGCCAGTCAGTCACGCCGGCGGCGGTTCCGGCAGCGATATCTTCCCGGTCTGCCACCATCACGATGGGCAGTTCATCGCCTTCGGTTTGGCGGAGCGCCCGGCACATGGCCATTCCGTCGGCGCGGGTGCTGTTGTTTTCAAGCAGGACAAGCGAAGGCCGATCCTTGGCAATGAGTTTTCGGGCTTCATCGATGCCTGGAACGATATCGGCTCGGATGCCCTCTGCGCCGATCGCCTCCGACAGCGCAACAGCGATGCTGGAATCGGAGATGCTCAGCAACACGGAACGTTGAGTGGCCGCGGGCTCCAGGTTGGTGGTGGCCTGGAAATCGGCATCCGCGCGTTGAGCAGGGCGGGCGCGGGCCGGGGTGACCTCGATGGTTTGCCCTTCCGCGGCGGCGAAAACGTTCAGCCCAGATCCCGTGGCGCGCAGGTTGCTTTTGATCCCGTCTACAACGCGGTCGAGCGCATCGTCATCCCTGAGCGGATCGTGATGGGTCAGCGCCAAACTTCTGACATCGGCCCATTGTGCGACCTTCACCGCGTACTCGGTTGGGCTGTGTCCCCAGCCGATCTTCGTCGCGTATTCGGCGGCGGTGTACTGCGCATCGTGAATGACCAGGTCAGCATCCTGGACGAACTCGGCATGCTGCAAATCCTGCCCCACGAAATCCTGCTGGCCGCTGGCGAGGGCGCTGGAATGCGGCTCGTGGTCGCAGCAATACGCGACCACCGCGCCGTCGGCTTCCAACCGGTACCCCAGCGTCAAAGCAGGGTGATTCAAGTAATGGGTCGATACCTTGATGTCGTCGATATCGAAGCTGCCTTCCAGCAGATCGTGATATCGCACCGTGGCGCCGAATTGATCGGCCGTCAGTGGAAAGTAGGTGTGTTGCATTTGTCCGGCGAGCGTCTCGCGCAGGGAATGGTCGAGGCCCTTCGGTCCGTAAATGTCCCATACGTTTCCCGGCGCGAACAACGGCGCAAAGAACGGGATGCCCTGGATGTGATCCCAGTGGGTGTGGCTGATCAGGATGTGGCCGCGCAGGTTCTTTGTTCCGGACGACATCAGGGTCCGGCCGAGCGGGTAAGCTCCGGTTCCGGCATCGATGATGACCAGCGTGCCGCGCGCCGAGCGCACCTCCACGCACGAGGTGTTGCCGCCGTAGCGGGCGGTACCCAAACCAGGGGTGGCTATCGATCCGCGAGTGCCCCAGAACCGGACTTGCATGGCCTGCGGATTTCCCGACCCGTTTGATTCGCTTGAATAATCGCGATTCTGCCGCGGGGCTGCAAGCGTCGAGCAACTCACGAAAGTATCCCAAAAGTATCCGCGCGACTTTTTTACCTTCCCAGTTTTTTGGGTCATCGATATTTGAGAGACACCTGATGCTGATTCCTGTCCAAGCCGCCCACCGTTACGAGATGATGTCGCCCGCCGTAACGGAATGATGTCGCCCACCATTACGAGATGATGCCGCCCACCGGAACGGGATAATCCCGCCCGGGGTCTGGAATGGCGATGAGCA
>JAPLPD010000353.1 GCA_026400395.1 Alphaproteobacteria bacterium
CAGGCTGACGGAAGGCGATGACAGTGGTATCTCTCGACATGGCGTATCGCTCCTTTCGGGGAGGTTCTGGCAGGCTTCGACACCCGCCTCGATACGCCGCCTTCAATCAAACGTCGTCACCCAGATTCCGGCTTAGCTCCACGCGCGCGGTAGCTTTGGGCCGTCGGCGAAAATCTCCAGCAGGGCCGGATAGTCCGCCTCGTCGATCCAATAGACCCCGACCGCGGGTGGTGGGGCGTCGTCGTTGTTGGACATTGTCGTTCATCCCAGTGCCGAACTCGTGCAAGCGGACAATTGTGACGCATCCTGAACAGTGGCGTGACGAATTTGTGTGCCATGCACCGTTCTTCTGGCGACACGCCCGCGATTGGGTTACTAACCCGCCAATGCCCCCTCCTCTCCTTCAACTCAAAGACATTTCCCTGACGTTCGGCGGCACACCGCTCTTGAGCGGTGCGGAGCTGTCGGTGTCGACCGGCGAGCGCGTCTGCCTGGTCGGCCGTAACGGCTCCGGAAAATCGACCCTGCTGCGGATCGCGGCCGGCGCCGTCAGTCCCGACCGCGGCTCAGTTTTTGTGCAGCCGGGCGCCGTGCTGCGCTATCTGGCCCAGGAACCGGATTTCGGCGACACGCCGACGGTGCTGGCCTATGTGGAGGCCGGGCTCGGTCCCAACGATGGGCCGCACCTGGCGCGGCAGTTGCTGGAGCAGCTTGGCCTCGACGGCACCGAGGATCCCTCCCGGCTGTCGGGCGGCGAGGCGCGCCGCGCGGCGCTGGCACGCGCGCTGGCCCCGCAGCCGGACATTCTCCTACTCGACGAGCCGACCAACCATCTCGACCTCACCACCATCGAATGGCTGGAGCGGGAACTCGATGGCCGGCGCGCCGCGCTGATCATAATCAGCCATGACCGGCGGTTCCTGTCGAACCTGTCGCGCACCACGGTGTGGCTCGATCGCGGCACAACGCGCCGCGTCGAGCGTGGCTTCGCCGACTTCGAGGACTGGCGCGACGAGGTGCTCGCCGAAGAAGAGCGCAACCAGCACAAGCTCGACCGCAAGATCGTGGCCGAAGAGCATTGGCTTCGCTACGGCGTGTCGGGGCGGCGCAAGCGCAACGTCAAGCGTCTGGGCGACCTGCATGCCTTGCGCGAGGCCCGGCGCACCCATCGCGGTCCGGCCGGCAGCGCCAACATCGAGGCAAGCGAAGCCGAAAAGTCCGGCGCGCTGGTGATCGAAGCCAAAGCCATCGGCAAGGCTTACGAGGGCCGTCCCATCATCGAAAATTTCTCGACCCGCATCATGCGCGGCGACCGTATCGGCATCGTCGGACCGAATGGCAGCGGCAAGACCACTTTGATTCAGATGATTACCGGCGGGCTGGAGCCGGACACCGGCACGGTCAAGCTCGGCGCCAATCTGCAGATGGCAGCACTCGACCAGCATCGCGACAGCCTCGATCCCACCACCACGGTTGCCAACGCGCTGACCGGCGGCAGCGGCGAGACCGTCATGGTCGGCGGTCAGGCCCGGCATGTGATCGGCTATATGAAGGACTTCCTGTTCATGCCCGAACAGGCCCGCACGCCGCTCGGCAAGCTGTCCGGCGGCGAGCGCGGCCGTCTGATGCTGGCGCAGGTGCTGGCGCGGCCATCGAACGTGCTGGTGCTCGACGAGCCGACCAACGATCTCGATCTCGAAACGCTGGACGTCCTGGAAACCATGGTCGGCGACTATGCGGGCACCGTTCTTCTGATCAGCCACGACCGCGACTTCCTCGACCGGCTGGTCGGCAGCGTGATCGTGCCCGAGGGCGGCGGCCATTGGGTCGAATATGCCGGCGGCTACACCGACATGCTGGCCCAGCGCGGCGCCGATCTGGCGCGCGAGCAGCGCAAATCGGCGCCGGCGAAAGAGAGCAAGGACGCAAAGTCCGGCGCGCCCGCCGCCGCGCGTAAACGCAAGCTCGGCTTCAATGAAAAACATCTGCTGGCAACCTTGCCGAAGGTTATCGCCGATTTGCACGCCGATGCGGTGGTGCTGCAGAAGCGGCTCGACGATCCGAACCTCTACGAGCAGGACCGCCCGGGCTTCGAGCAGGTGCTGAAGTCGCTCGGCGAGGTGCAGGAAAAGCTCGACGAGGCCGAGGGCCGCTGGCTCGAGCTGGAAATTCTCCGCGAGGAAGTCGGCGCCAGCGGCTAGGACAGCGGCTGGATCCGCCCGACCGCCTCGGCCACTTCGCCGACCGACGGCGGCGCGCCTTTGCTCCCCAGCACGCGGATCGAGCCCGCGCCCATCGGCCCGGTCAGGCCCGGCTCGCTCGCGCAGAAGATCGCGACCAGCGGTACGCCCAGCGCCGCAGCCAGATGCAGCAATCCGGTATCGACGCCGACCACGAACTTGGCGCCTGCGATAAGCCGCGCCACCTCATCGATCGGCGCGCGATCCGGCACCCGCGCCCGCGGCGTCGCCGCGACAATGCGCATGGCGCGCTCGCGCTCCTTGTCGTTACCGAACGGAACGATCAGGTCGATGCTGGTGCCGAGCAGCGCCGCCAGCATCCGCCAGTTGGTCTCTAGCCACTCCTTGTCGGCGCGCGCCGTCGCGTGCAGCAGCACCCCGTACGGCGCGCCGGTTCCCGCCAAAGCCGCGCGGTCGAGCCCGAAGTCCGGCGGCCCCTCCGGCGCATAGCCCAGCGCAAGACCCGTCAGCGCGCGGTTCCTGGCGATCGCATGCTGCTTCCACTCCACGCGGTGGCGCACGTCGTAGAACGCGCAGGAGAACGCCTCCTTGACGCTATTGGGATCGTAGCCGTGGCGCTTGCCTCGCGCGGCGCGAGCGATCAGCGCCGATTTGAACACCAGCCCCTGGGTGTCGATGACAGCGTCGTAGGCCCGCGCCCGAAGCGCCCGAACAAATCCCGCGACCGCGCGCCACGTCGATCCCTGCCACGGCGCGCGCCGCCAGCTTCGCGCCGCCACCGGAATGACCTCAGCCACCGCCGGATGCAGCGCGACCAACGGCGCGAACGCCTCCTCCACCACCCAGGCGATGCGCGCGTCCGGCCGCCGCGCATGCGCCTCGGTCACCGCCGGCATGTGATGGATCACATCGCCGAGCGAGGAGGTCTTGATGAAAAGCACGTCAGCCATACTCGCTTTCAGTCGTTCCGGCTCTGACCCGGGCTCGTTCAAATCGTCCGCGATCCGTATACGCGGCATTAAGGAAACCGGCCACTTGTCCGGCGGCCCGCCCCGCCGATAACCGCCTCTATACCGCCGGACGGTATGGCTGTGCGGCAAGCAAGGAACAAGGACCATGACCGTACTGGTCACCGGCGGCGCGGGCTACATCGGCAGCCACACCGTTCACGCTCTGGTCGATGCCGGCGAACAGGTCGTCGTGCTCGACAACCTGTCCAACGGCTTTGCCAGCGCGTTGCCTGTGCCGATGCTGCCGATCGTGGGCGACGTCGGCGACAAGCGGCTGGTCGCCGAATTGATCGGGGATCACAAGGTCGAGGCCATCATCCACATGGCCGGTTCCACGCTGGTGCCGGAATCGATGCGCGATCCGTTGCGCTATTACGAGAACAACACCGCGAACTCCCGTGCCCTGCTCGAGGCCGCGGTGAAAAGCGGCGTCCGGCATTTCATCTTCTCCTCCACCGCCGCGGTCTATGGCAATCCGGCCCGCATGCCGATCGCCGAAACCGATCCCACCGTGCCGACCTCGCCGTACGGCTGGTCGAAGCTGATGACCGAGGTGATGTTGCGCGACGCCACCGCCGCGCACGGCATCAACCATGTGGCGCTGCGCTACTTCAACGTCGCCGGCGCCGATCCGCCGCTGCGAACCGGACTGTCGACGCCCGGCGCGACGCATCTCATCAAGGTCGCCACCGAGGCGGCGCTTGGCCGGCGGCCGAAGATCGACGTCTATGGCACCGACTATGCGACGCCCGACGGCACCTGCATCCGCGATTTCATTCACGTCAGCGATCTGGCGCGCGCGCATCTCGCGGCGCTGAATTATCTACGCGTGGGCGGCGGCAGCACCACGCTCAACTGCGGCTACGGCCGCGGCTACTCGGTGCGCGAGGTGCTCGACGCCGTCCGCCGCTCGGTCGGCCACGCGTTTCCGGTGAACTTCAGCCCGCGCCGGGAGGGCGACATCGTGGTGTCGGTGGCCGCCGACGATCTCGATGCCATCGTCGGCCACGCGTTGGCCTGGAAAAGGCGCCTCATGGCGCATCCCGCCCCCTGGGTCCGCAGTTCGATTTCCGCTTGATATTGCGGGGCTTTTTGCCCCGGTGATTTAACTTGAAAAAGCCCCCCACGACGGGCAAGGAACGTCCCTTGTGACGCTCCTTGTGGCCCGTCAGCCGGCGGCGTGGCCATTCGCAGACCCCGCCCGCTAGGCAGACCGGACCCCGGATGTTTCGATCCAAGTTCAATGCGCCTCTGGCCGACCGAAACGGCACGCTGGCGGTCATCCACCGCCTGCTGACCGAGCAGGCGTTCGGCCAGTGGCGGCGCTACGCGGTGGCGTTCGTGCTGATGGCGGTTGCCGCCGGCGCGACGGCGCTCAGCGCCTATCTGGTCGGCGATGTCATCAACGCCGCCTACGTCGACCGCAATCTGACGGCCATTGTCGTGCTGTCTTTGATCACCGCCGGTATCTTCCTGATCAAGGCGCTCGCCACCTATGGCCATAGCGTGCTGCTGTCGCAGATCGGCAATCACATCGTCGCCATGAACCAACGGCAGATGTTCCATTCGCTGATCAACCAGAACATCGCATTCTTTTCGGAGCGCCACTCGTCCGAATTCGCCGCCCGGCTGACCACCGGCGCAGCCGCCGCGAGCCAGGTCATCAATCTGATGATCACCGCGATCGGCCGCGATCTGCTGTCGTTGATCGCACTGCTCGTCGTGATGGTGGTGCAAGACCCGCTGATGTCGCTTTTCAGCTTCGTCGTGGCGCCGCCCGCGTTCCTCGCGTTGCGCAAGATGATCCGCCGCATCTACGCCATCGCCCGCAACCAGTTCACCGGCAATACGCGCATCCTGGAGACCATGCAGGAGACGGTGCAAGGCATCCGCATCGTCAAGGCGTTCACGCTCGAAGACGTCATGAAGCAGCGGCTCGATGCCAACGTCGTCGCGCTGGAGAACGATTCCAACAAATTCGCGCGAGTGGCCAATCGCGCGAGCCCGCTGATGGAAGCGCTCGGCGGCATGGCCATCGCCGGCGCGCTGATCTACGGCGGCTACCGCGTGATCCAGACCGGGGCGACGCCGGGGCAGTTCTTCTCTTTCCTCGCGGCGTTCATGCTCGCCTACGAGCCGGCAAAGCGGCTCGCGCGGCTCAACCTCGAACTGAGTTCGGCGCTGGTCGGCGTGCGCATCCTGTTCGAAATCGTCGACACACCGCCGACCGAACCCAATGACGACGCCAAGCCCGCGCTGAAGATCGGTGCGGCCAAGGTCGAATTCAACGATGTGCGGTTCGGCTATCGTGCGGACGAGGTCATCATCCGCGGCATGAGTTTCTTGGCCGAACCCGGCCGGATGACCGCGCTGGTCGGGCCGTCCGGCGGCGGCAAGTCCACCGTGCTCAACCTGATCCTGCGGTTCTACGACACGCAGGCGGGATCGATCAGCATCGACGGCCAGAACATCGCCGAGGTCTCGCGCCGCTCGCTGCGCGGGCAGGTGGCTTACGTCGGCCAGGACGTATTCCTGTTCCACGGCTCGGTCCGCGAGAACATCGCCATCGGCAAGCCGGGCGCGAGCGAGGAAGAAATCGTTGCCGCCGCCAAGGCCGCGCATGCCCACGAGTTCGTCAGCCGGTTTCCGGCGGGCTACGACACGCCGGTCGGCGAGCGCGGCGCGCAACTCTCGGGCGGCGAGCGTCAGCGCATCGCGATCGCACGGGCGCTCGTCAAAGACGCGCAGATCATCCTGCTCGACGAAGCGACCGCATCGCTGGATTCAGAATCCGAGCGTCTGGTGCAGGATGCCATGAGCCGGCTCTGCGAGGGGCGCACCACCATCGCCATCGCCCACCGGCTGCACACCATCATCCACGCCGACCGCATCGTGGTGGTCGAGAGCGGCTCGATCGTCGAGTCCGGCCGCCATGACGAACTGCTGCGCCAGGGCGGCCGCTACGCGGCGTTCTACCGGCTGCAGATCCAGGCAGAGCCCACAGCTCCGGCCGCGATCGCCAGCGCCTGAGGCGCGCGGGGATGCCCCGGCGATCGCCTTGGACCTTCAAAATCGATGTGTTATCTGGAACCGATTTCGCCCCATTTCCGTCATCTCCAACCGAAAAGCCAGCATGAGCAACGGCAAGCAATACGTCATCCCGCCCGCACCCCAGGCCGCCCTAGCGGTGGCCGGGTCCAGCGATCTGTTTCCGGTTCGCCGCATCTGGTGCGTCGGCCGTAACTATCTGGAGCACATCAAGGAGATGGGCCAGGACGAGCGCGAGCCGCCGTTCTTTTTCGCCAAGCCCGCGGACGCGCTGGTGCCTGACGGCGGCGTGGCGCCCTATCCCTCGCTGACCAAGGACATGCACCACGAGGTCGAGATGGTGGTCGCGCTGAAAAGCGGCGGCCGTTATATCCCGGTCGACAAGGCGCTCGACTGCGTGTGGGGCTACGGCGTCGGCATCGACCTGACCCGCCGCGACCTGCAGATCGCCTCGCGCGAAATCAAGCGCCCGTGGGAGGTCGGCAAGGCGTTCGACGCGTCGGCGCCATGCGGCCCGCTGGTGCCGGTGAGCCGCATCGGCCATCCGAGCAAAGGCAAGATCGTGCTGAAGTGCAACGGCAAGATCCGCCAGCACGGCGACCTTGCGCAGATGATCTGGAACGTCCCGGAGACCATCTCCAAGCTGTCGGAGATGGTTGCGCTTGAAGCCGGCGACATCATCATGACCGGCACACCGTCAGGCGTGGCGGCGACCGTCGCGGGCGACAAGCTCGAATGCGAGGTCGAAGGCTTGCCGAAGCTGACCGTCACGATCGGCCAGCCGCTCAAATAACAGCCGTTTTGATTGGCAGACTGAAAGCCCGCCGGGTCCACCGGCGGGCTTTTTGTTTGCCGGCAAGCCGCCCGCGAGACGCTATCGACGGGCTCTTAACGGAACCGTGGCACGCTTGACGCGTTGGATGCCACGCCGGGAGCGAATGTTTGAATCGAAAATAGGCACCAGCCTTTTGTTTGCGCAGAGCTTTTCGGAAAAGCCGATTCACTCCTCCGGACTCGTGCGCTAGCGTTGCTGAGGATGATTCGCATGAACGCCCTTGCCCCCGTTCCGAGTCCCGACGAGGCCACCCTGGTTCTGCCAGGCGGCACGCACCCCGAAGTGGCCATGACCCAGGCAGTCGAACGCCTGGCGGCCGCCGAACGCCGCTCCACCGCCGAACTGCTTCAGCAGCTCCGCCGCGAATTCCCCGATTCTCCGCTCTCGGTGCGCGTGCGGGCGCTCGAGGCGCTGCGCCGGCGCTAATCCGCGGCCCCCAATCGTCGAGTCGCCTATTCGATAACCTCGTCGGCGGTGAACAAAAGCTTCGACGGCACTTCGAGGCCGAGGGCTTTGGCCGTGGCGAGGTTGACCACGAGATCAAATTTAGTGGGTTGCTCGACCGCCAAATCGGCTGGCTTCGTTCCGCGCAAAATCTTGTCAACAAGTTCACCGGCGCGCCGGAAAAGATCCGAAAAATTTGGTCCATAGGACATCAGGCCGCTTGCTTCGGCAAACTCCCGCGAACCCGCAAACGTTGGTAATCGTGCGCCCAGTGCCAGCGTGTTGATGCGAACCCGGTTGGTGAACATCATAGGATGGGTCTGAACATAAATCGCATCGGCGCGCCCCCTGAGTGACTCAATGACGGGGGCGATATCGTCAGGTCGGAATATGTCGGTCCGGATGATCTCAAGTCCGAGGGTTTGGGCGGCGGCCCGAAACTCGGCCACTTCCATTGCCGTTTGGTTGGTGTTGCTTCCGGCCAGGAAAGCGACCCGGCCCACGTTCGGAATGAACTCGCGCATAAGCTGGATGCGCTTGCCGACAAGGTCATTTGCCTGGATCGAAAGCCCCGTGACGTTGCCACCCGGCCGCGACAAACTTTCCACCAAGCCACTTCCGACCGGATCTCCTACCGCAGCGAATACGATCGGAATGACCGAGGTCGCTTGTTTGGCCGCTACAACGTTCGGGCTTGAGTGGGTGACTAGAACGTCAGCCTTCAGTTGGATGAGTTCGGCGACAAGCACAGGCGCGCGGTCGAAGCGCCCTTCCGCCCATCGATACTCGATCGTAACGGTGCTGCCGTCGATCCAGCCGAGTTCACGCAACCGTTGAACAAAGGCGTCGGTCTGTGGGGATGAGGCTGTGTTCGCACCGAGGAAGCCGATGGTCGGCAGCTTTCCGGCCTGCTGCGCCCCCGCTCCACCCGGCCTCACTGCCATTCCAGCGCCGAGCATTGTGAGGAATTGTCGCCGCCTCATTCGATCACCTCGTCAGCACGGGCGAGCAGTGTGGGCGGCATGGTGATTCCGAGCGCTTTAGCAGTCTTGAGATTGACGACGAGTTCAAATTTCGTGGGTTGCTCGGCCGGAATTTCAGCGGGCTTGCCTCCCTGCAATATCTTGATCACGAAATAGACGCCCCGCTGGAACGAATCGATGGCGTTCGGACCATATGACATGAGCCCGCCGATTTCTGGGAACGAGCGTGTGAAACTCCCAGCCGGCAGGCGATGCTTCAATGCAAGGTCGGCCACGGATCGACTGGGCAAGCTGCCTTGCATGACCAGAGCGCCCGCGCCGCTTTTTACAACGCTCGCGACGGCCGTCTCGATTTCGTCGGCACTGCGGACTGTCGCCTGTACAATTTCCACCCCTGCTGCCTTGGCGGAGAGGTGCATCTTTTCCAGGAATAACGGCATGAAAGGATTGCTTGCGTTGCCAAGCGCGGCGATTTTTCGCACCGACGGCAACATATCGCCGAACACCTCGACGCATTTTCCATGCGCCTCCGCCGCCATCAGCGACACGCCCGTGATGTTTCCGCCAGGACGCGCCAAGCTTGCGATGATCCCCGTTTCAACAGGATTGGCGACAATTGCAACAATGGGAATATCGCGCGTCGCTTGCTGCGCGGCGCGCGCGCAGGGGGTGTACAACGCCACGAGGACATCGACCTTTGCCGCCACGAGCTCAGCCGCCAGCTTCGGAAGGAGATCGAGCCTTCCCTGCGCCGAACGAACGTCGAATCGAATGTCTCGTCCTTCGATATATCCGGCTTTCGCCAATCCCTCCCGCATTACATTTTGGAAGGACTCGGCATCGGCATTTCCCAGGATCAGCGCACCGACAAGACGCATTTGCGTCTGCTGAGCATGCGCTACCAGCGGCCACGCAATCGCGGCACTTGCAGCAGTCGCAATAAATTCTCGCCGCCTCATTCGATCACCTTGTCAAAAAACAAATAAATTCCCGTCGCTTCATTCGATGACCTGGTCCGCCGCGGTTTGCAGCGCCAGCGAAACATTCAGACCAAGTGCCTTGGCGGTTTTGAGATTGATGACCATCTCGAATTTGGTCGGCTGCTGTACCGGCAAATCGGCCGCCTTGGCGCCGCGCAGGATGCGATCCGTGTATTCCGCCGCCTTGCGGAACTGATCGATGAAGTCCGGCCCATAAGACATGAGGCCGCCTTCGGAAGGGATGAAGTTGAACCCGTAGATCGCCGGTATCCGGTGCAGGCTTGCCGAATCCAGAACCCTTTGACGATGTGCGCCGATGAAAATATCCGCCGGCACGATCAGTCCCGCCGTCGGCGCCAATGCAGCAATCGCAGGTTCGATGCGCGATGCCTCGCGGACTTCCGCTGATATGACCTGCACGGCGAACCGCTCCGCAACCGCCTTGATGCGTTCCACCAACGGGACCACGTAGGGCGCGGTATCCGGATTGAACATGACGCAGGCTTGTGTCGTCCGAGGCGCCATCTCCTTCAGCAACTCAAGCCATTTCGGCCCCATGGTCGGTTCTGAGTTGCTGAAGCCTGTGAGGTTGCCTCCTGGACTTGCGAGACTCTTAACGAAGCCCTGCGAAACCGGTTCGCTGACCATAACGAAGATCACTTGCACCGCCGGCGCAACATTCCTCATAGCGACAACGTTCGGCGTTGAATGCGCGACGATAACGTCGGGCTTGAGCGCCGCCAATTCCTGGGCGGCCAACTCAGCCTGCTCGGCGCGGCCAAGAGCGAAACGATAGTCGATCTGTACGTTGCGGCCGTCGTCCCAACCCAGTTGACGGATCCCCTGCTGAAAGGCGGCGAGGCGCGCCTGCATCTGCGGGTCAGTGCTAGCCACCCCAGAAAGGACGCCAATGCGCATTCTACGATCTTGTGCGCGCGCCCCAACGGACCACACGGCCGCCCCGGCCGCCAACGCAATAAACTCCCGTCGCCTCATGCCCGCCCCTTGGTCCAGCTGGCGGCATCGTATCGGCTGAAACGAGCATGTTGATAGGGCTTAAATCGCTGCGACTTTCAGAATCCTACCGGGGCCCGCGCTTCAGCCCGCACGGCACTCAATCACATACCGAGATAAGCCTGCCGCACCCGGTCGTCGGCCAGCAGTGCCGCCCCGGTGCCTGACAGCGTCACCCGGCCGTTTTCCAAAACGTAAGCGCGGCTCGCGAGCTTGAGCGACACCGCCACGTTCTGCTCCACCAGCACGCAGGTCAGCCCCTCGCGGTTGAGGTCGCGGATGGTCTGCAGCACATGCTGCACGATGGCCGGCGCCAGACCGAGTGACGGCTCGTCAAACATCACGAGATTTGGCTTGCTCATCAGGCAGCGGCCGATCGCCAGCATCTGCTGCTCGCCGCCGGACAGCGTGCCGGCCGCCTGGTCCTTGCGCTCGTCGAGCCGCGGAAACATCGCCAGCATCCGCTCGAGGTTCTTCGCCTGCTCGCCGCGCGCGCGGGGCAGCATGGCCCCCATCTCCAGATTTTCCAGCACCGAGAGCGTCGGGAATATCTGCCGCCCCTCGGCCACCTGGCCGATCCCGAGATTGCAGATCCGGTGCGACGGCAGGCCCGCGATGTTGTCGCCGCGCAGCATGATGCGGCCTCCCTCGGGACGCAGCATGCCGGCGATGGTGCGGATCAGCGTAGTCTTGCCCGCGCCGTTGGCGCCGACGATCGCGACGATCGCGCCCTCCGGCACTTCGAGCGACACCCCATCCAGGGCGCGGACGTCGCCGTAGGACACTTCGAGGTTCTCGACGGCGAGCATCACACCGCCTCCACGCCGAGATAGGACTCGATCACCGCGGGCTCGCGCACCACCGCCTCGGGCGCGCCTTCGGCGATCGCCGCGCCGTGATGCAGCACCAGCACGCGGGTCGCGACCGACATCACCGCTCGCATCACATGCTCGATCAGCAGAATCGTCAGGCCGGCTTCCGTGTTGAGCTTGCGGATGATCTCGACCATCCGGTCGGTCTCGGTCGGCCGCAATCCGGCCATCACTTCATCCAGCAGCAGCAGTTTCGGCTCGGTTGCGAGCGCGCGCGCCACCTCAAGCCGCTTGCGATCGGGCAAGGTGAGCGCACCGGCGAGATGGCGGCGCTTGTCGAACAGGTCGAGCCGTCCGAGGATATCGTGGGCGCGCCGCATCGCCGCCGCGGGGTCCGGATGGCGAAGCAACGCGCCGACCGTCACGTTGTCCTCCACGCTAAGCCCTGGAAACGGTCGCACGATCTGGAAGGTCCGCCCAACGCCGCGGCGGCAGACCTCGTCGGGCCGCAGCCCGTCGATCCGGTCGCCGCAAAACGTGATGGCGCCGGTGTTCGGCGCGAACACGCCGGCGATCAGGTTGAACAAGGTGGTCTTGCCGGCGCCGTTCGGGCCGATCACCGCGAAGATGGCGCTCTCGGGCACCGTGAAACTGACGTCGGCCACGGCTCGCAGCCCGCTGAAGTTCTTCGAGATGCCGGTGACTTCGAGCAACGCTGGCATCTCAGGTCTCCGGGTCGCGGCGTTCGAGACGCAGCAACCGCGCGATCGGCGGCCAGATGCCGTTCGGCAGGATCATCACCACGAGCAGGAGACAGACGCCGTAGAACACCCGTTTGGCGCCCGGCGTTTCCAGCCCGACGTGGGTGAGCAACTCCTGCAACGCCTCCGACAGGCCGGTCAGCAGGAAGGCGCCGATCACCGGGCCGAACAGCGTGCCGACGCCGCCGATCACCGGCCCCAGCATGATCTCGATGGAGCGCAGGATGAAGAACGTCTGCTCTGGGAACAAATTGTTGTAATAGAAGGCATAAAAGACGCCGGCCGGCGCCGTCATGCCGGCCGAAATGACGATGGCGATCATCTTGTAGCGGAAGGTGTTGATGCCGAGCGCCCGCGCCGCCGGTTCGTCCTCGCGGATCGCCTGCCAGTAGTAGCCAACGCGGCTTCGCAGCAGGCCGTGGCAGATCACGAAGGCCACCGCGGTGAGCGCCAGGATTACGTAGTAGAACATCACCGGCTGGCCACGCAGCAGCAGGATGTCGTTGCGGGTGTAGTTGGCGACCGGCAGGAACAGCCCGGACGAGCCGCCGACCCAGTCGATGTGGTCGAAGCCGATGCGGGTGAATTCCGAGAAAGCAATGGTGAGGATGGCGAAATACACCCCGCCCACGCCAAATCGGAACGCGAGGAACCCAATGATCGCGCCGCAGGCGACCGAGATCAGGATCGCCAACGGCATGCCCACCCAGGGGCCGATGCCGAAATGCACGTAAAGCGCGGCGGTGACGTAGGCGCCGAGCCCGACATACAGGGCATGACCGAGGGACAGTTGTCCGGCGAACCCCATCAGGATGTTCCACGCCTGCCCGGCGTACGCGGAATACAGAATGAGAATGAGGATGGTCAGCACGTAGTCGTTGGCGAACACCGGCGCGGCGACGAGGACCGCCAGAACCGCCGCCAACAGGGCGAAGGCATGACGCGGCACGCCGTGCAGCAGGCGGGCGATCATGACAGCTTCCTGCCCATGATCCCCTGCGGACGAAACAGCAGCACCAGAACCA
Source organism: Alphaproteobacteria bacterium (assembly GCA_026400395.1). Classification (GTDB taxonomy): domain Bacteria; phylum Pseudomonadota; class Alphaproteobacteria; order Rhizobiales; family Xanthobacteraceae; genus Z2-YC6860. The sequence continues at coordinate 13,114 of JAPLPD010000353.1, forward strand.
GGATGGCAAAGGCGAACATGCTCTTGGCCGAGGGCGTGAAGAACAGACCCGCCATCGCCTCGGTCAATCCGATCAGGACGCCGCCCAGCAATGCGCCGGGCATCGAGCCCAGCCCGCCGGTGATGACGATGACGAAGGCAAGCAACGTGTAGGCCGGCCCGAGCGGCGGCGTGACATCGACGATCAACACGATGATCGCGCCGGCTGCGCCGACGCAGGCCGCGCCGAGCCCGAACGACAGCGCGTAGAGCTTCTTCACGTCCAGGCCGATCACCAGCGCGCCGGTGTAGTTGTCGGCGCAGGCGCGAATCGCCTTGCCGAGAGGCGCAAACCGGAAGAACGCGAACAGCGCCGACGCCACCAGGATCGCGGCGAGGCCGGCGTAGAGCTTGGTGGCGTCGACGATCAGCGGACCGAGCGCGAAGCTGTCGAAGGAATACGATGCCTGCACGGCCTGTGCGTCGGGACCGAATATGATCAGCAGGCTGTTGACGATGATGATCGCCACCGCGACCATCAGCATGAACTGGCTGTGCTCCGGCCGCGCAATGAACGGATTGATCACCACGAGTTGCATGACGTAACCGATGATGAAAAGCAGCCCGGCGATCGGCAGCATCATCAGCAGTGGGTCAAGGTGAAAACGGGCGAACAGCACGACCGCCAGATACATGGCTACGGTCATCATTTCGCCGTGGGCGAAATTGACCACCCGCACAACGCCGAAGATGACCGACAGCCCGAGCGCCATCAGCCCGTAAACCAAGCCGGTCAACAGTCCGCTGACGGCGACGTTGAGATAGATGTCCGCTGGCACCGAAAGAGCTTAGCGGCGCTTGTCGTAGGCCGCCATCGGCCACTCGGCTTTGGCGTTGGTCGCTCCCTTCGGCGTGAATGGCGGCGTTCTTCAGCTTGGAGTTCTGGCCCTTTTCGTCGAACGAAATGCCGGGGCCGGTGCTGACATTCTCGGTGATGTTGGTGGCGCGGATGGCATCGGCCAGAGCCTTAGGATCGGCCGACTTGGCGCGCTTGTAGGCATCTGCGGCGACCAACAGCGCCTCGAACGTGTAGACGTGGTTGGTGTTCATATTGACGCCCGGGAATTTGTTGGCGAGCGCCGCGTCGAGCTGTTTGCTGAGCTTCTTGTTCGGGTCGTACCACGGCACGAAGCTGAGCGGACCGTCGCCGAGCTTGTCCAGCGTCTTGAGGTACTGATCTTCGTACCAGCCCGGGCCCATGCTGAGGATTCCCATCGGCGACCAGCGCTGCTTGACGAGTTCGCGCGTCAGCAGGATCGCGTCATTGAGCCGGCTCACGACCAGCAAAGCGTCGGCACCGGTCGCCTTCGCCTTGGAAATCTCGACCGAAAGGTCGCGTGCGGTCGCATCGTAGGAGATCGTCTCCTTGATCTCGTAGGGCATGTTGAACTTCGGCATGATGGCGCCGATCCCGTTCTTCATGGCCGTTCCGAACGTGTCGTTGACGTGCAGGAACACAACCGACTTTGGCGAAACGCCGGTCTCAGCGAAGATTTCTTTCTGATTGGCGAAGGCGTCGCTCAGGATCGTCCCGGCGGTCGGGAAGTTTCGGAACACGAACTTGTAGCCTTGCTCGGTGATCGGCGGGGCGGCCGCGATGTTGATGATGAAGGGGATGCCCTTCTGTTCGGCAACCTGTGCGATCGCGCTGCTCTGACCGGAATCGAAGGCGCCCACCAGCAATTGTGCACCGTCGGCGATCAGCTTTTCCGCG
>JAPLPD010000101.1:0-18277 GCA_026400395.1 Alphaproteobacteria bacterium
GGGCGCGGCTCGCACCGTCACCGCTCTGATGAAGCTCATCGGCAAACTCCTCAAGACGTTTGCGCCCGAGCAGTGCGCAAACTACTTTCGACATGCCGGATACCGGTGATGACCCAAATCAAATGGAAAACGCTCTAGCGTGCGGCGCAGCAGTTCGCTCATGTCGGCAACCATCCGGTTGGCGTCGATCGCCTCCGGCGACAGCGACTGCTGCCGCGAGAAGGCGAGTAGCCGCTGCGTCAGCGAGGCCGCACGGGTCGCGCCATCGAGGGCTGCGTCGACGTATCGGGTCACGTCGGTGTTGCCTTGCGCCAGCCGGCGCTGGAGCAGGTTCATGGCGCCGATCACCACCGCCATCATGTTGTTGAAGTCATTGGCGATGCCGCCGGTCAGTTGCCCGATCGCCTCCATCTTCTGCGCCTGGCGAAGCGCCTCCTCGACTTTGATGCGGCCGGTGGTTTCCACCGCCTCTGGGACTATCGCAATGACCTCGCCGCGGTCGTTCTTCACGGGCCGCAGGGCGAAATCGAAGGCGCGTTCGCCGGTTGGCAGCTTGATCACCATGGAGGTCTGGAAGGTCTCACCGGCCGCCGCGAGTTCGACCGCCCGGCGAACCTGCTCCGGCATGCCCGGCGTCGCGGAGAACCACGGCGTGTCCCAGAACGGCTTGCCGACCACATCCTCCAGCTTGGCCTGGATGCCGGCGAGCGACGCGGTGTTGGCGTCGAGCAGCATGCCGTCGCGCGTCATGTATCCCTGGTAGATGTAGCTTGTCTCGAATGTGGTGCGCAGCCGGTTGATGTTGGCGCGAAGCTCAGCGGTGCGGTCGGTGACCTGGGCCTCCAGGCTGGCATTCAAGGTTCGCAGCGCGGCTTCCGCGCGCCGCCGCTCGACGGTTGCGCGGGTTCGTTCCGCCACCTCGCTGATGAAGATCAACTCTTCGGCCCCCCATTCGCGCGGGGTCGCGTTGTTGAGGTAGAGCAGTGCGACGAAGTCGCCCTGTTCGGTCACCGGCATGTTGACGACCGACTGGGCGCTGATCGCCTTCAGCGCCGCCGCGTTCGATGCGGTGCGCGGATCCTTTTCGGCATCGGCGAAAATCACTGTCTCACCGCGCTTGAGGTCGTCGATGTAGCTGCCGTAGTCGCGGAAATGGAGCACGCCCGCTAGGCTTTCGATGCCGGGCGCATTCCAGTCCCGCTCGATCGTGATCGTCTCGGCGGAGAGGTCGATGGTGCCGTATCCGGCGCGGCTGACTTGAAGCGTGCGCCCGAGAATCTCCGACGTGACATGCGCGATCGCGTCGGCGTCGGTCAGGTCGCGTGTCCGGTCGGCGAGTTCCAGATAGGCATTGCGGCGGGCATCCGCTTTGCTGGTTTCCGTTATATCGACGTTCACCCCGATCATGCCGAGAAAGTCGCCGCGCGCGTTGAACCGCGGCTGGGCCTGCGTGCGTAGAGTGCGATAAATGCCGTCCGAAGCCCGCCGATAGCGCGCCTCGACCGTGAAGTTCGCGTGGGTCTGCATCGCCTCGCTGAACGGGCTGAACAGCGCATCCCGGTCGTCCGGGTGGACGGTGCTGGCCCATTCGAACGTCGCGACACCGGTCTCGGCGACGCCCCAGAATTCACGCTGCGCCCGGTTGAGATAGACGCACTTGCCGTTGTGGTCGCCCATCCACAGCATGACCGGCGCGCTTTCCGCCACCAGGCGAAACCGTTCCTCGCTCTCGCGCAGTGCCGCCTCGGTCGCCTTGCTCTCGGTGACGTCGAGGGCGACGCCGATGAACCGCTGCGTCCGGCCGTCCGGTCCGGCCATCGCACGGGCTTGGGCGCTGACCCATCGCACCGAACCGTCGGGCTGCAGGACGCGATACTCCGCCGTGAAGGCGTTGCCCGAGCGGACGGCGCCGCCGATGGTCTCCCGGTAAAGTTGGAGGTCGTCGGGGTTAATGCGCCGCTCGAACTCGGTGGTGGTGGCGCCCGCCGCCCCGAGCGCGGGGTCGACGCCGTAGAACCGGCAGACGTTAGCGTCGGCAACCACGAGACCCGGCACCACGTCCCAGTCCCATGTGCCGATGCTGTTTGCGGCGGCGAGGGCTAGTTGCAGGCGTTCGTAGGTATCCACGCCAATCCCACCAAGTGATGCAGGCTGACCTCTACCGCAGGCGAAGGGGGTGTCACGAAGACCCCGGAGAACGAACGGATCCCAAAAAAGTTCCGCGACGATGTGACACCCGGTGTGCGGTCCGGTAAATTGGGGGAATGGACGTGCTTCAAACCGCCATTGCTCCGGACTCTCGGGCGAAAGGACCGCTGGTTTTCCTCGATATGGACCAGCAGGCGCTGGACGAGGCCTACGACCAGGAGATATGGGCGCCGAACCGGGCGCTGATCGTCGAACGCAGGAAGGCCGCGAGCGAGCAGGCGCGCGCCGTCTTGGGGCCGCCAAAGCGTGCGGCCTACGGCTCCGGCGAGCATGAGGGGCTCGACATCTTCGACTGCGGAATAGCGGGCGCCCCGGTCAACGTGTTCGTCCACGGCGGCGCGTGGCGCCGGAACGTCGCGGCGGATTACGCGCTGCAGGCCGAGCCGCTGGTTCGTGCCGGCGCGCATTGCGTCGTCATCGACTTCATCAATGTCGATCAGGCGGGCGGCGACCTGTTTCCCATGTACGAGCAGGTGCGGCGGGCGCTGGCCTGGGTCCATCGCAACGCCGCGAGCTTCGGCGGCGACCGCGACCGGCTCTACGTCTCGGCCCATTCGTCAGGCTCGCATCTGGCGGGCGTGGCCGTGACGCGCGGCTGTCAGGAGGAGGGCCTGCCTCCGGATTTCTGCAAGGGCGCGGTGTTGCTCAGCGGCATGTACGATCTGGCCCCGGTCGCGCTGTCCAAGCGCTCGTCCTACGTGAAGTTCACCGATGCGATGGTGCAGCAGTTGAGCGGCGGGCGTTATCTCGCCGGGCTGCATACGCCGCTCGTGCTGGCCATCGGCACCTGCGAGACCCCGGAATTCCAGCGCCAGTCGCGCGACTTCGTTGCCGCGGTCAAGGCCGCGGGCAAACCGGCGGAACTGATCGTCGGCACGGGCTACAACCATTTCGAATTGCTTGAGACGCTCGCCAACCCGTATGGTCTCACCGGCCGCGCGATGCTCAAGCAGATGCAACTTGTGAAATAGGGAGAACACCATGAACCAGGCCGCCAAAGTTCAGGACGCCAAGGGTCCGCTCGTCTGGCTCGACATGGACCAGAAGGCGCTCGACGACGCCTATGACCAGATGGTCTATGCGCCGAACCGTGATCAGGTGCACAAGCGCAACGTGTTCAACAGCGATCGCGTCCGCGCCCGGCTGGGCGCGCCGAAGCGTCTCGCCTACGGCACCAAGCCGGTCGAGGCGCTCGATCTGTTCGCCACCGACAAGCCGAACGCGCCGATCAGCATTTTCATCCACGGTGGCGCCTGGCGGGCGCGTACGGTGAAGGATTATGCGTTCCTGGCCGAGATGATCGTTCGCTCCGGCGCGCACTGGATCGGGCTCGACTTCGATGGCGTTGAAGGCACCGAAGGCAATCTGCTGCCGATGGCCGATCAGGTGCGGCGCGCGGTCGCCTGGGTCTACAAGAATGCCAGCAGCTTCGGCGGCGATCCGAACCGCATCTATGTGTCCGGCCAGTCGTCCGGCGCGCATCTGTCGGGTTGCGTCGTCACCACCGACTGGAAGGACTACGGCGTGTCCAATGATATCGTGAAGGGCGCGCTGCTCTGCTCGGGCATGTTTGACCTGAAGCCGGTGCGGCTTTCGAAGCGCTCGCAGTATGTCGCCTTTACCGACGAGGTCGAGGAGAAGCTTTCCTCGCAGCGCCGGCTCGACAGGCTCAACTGCCCGGTGATCGTCGCCTACGGCACCTATGAGACGCCGGAATTCCAGCGGCAGAGCCGCGAGTTCGCGGAAGCGGTGAAGCAGGCCGGCAAACCCGTCACGCTGCTGGTCGCCGAGGGCTACAATCACTTCGAGATCGCGGAAGCGATCGGCAACCCGCTGAGCCTGCTCGGGGCGGCGGTGCTGGAGCAGATGAAGCTCACTTAAAGGAACGTCCGATGTCCGATGCGAACAGCCTGACGCGGCGATCGCTGCTGGCGGGCGCCGCGGCGCTGACCCTCGCAGCCGGCGCCGCGAATGGGCAGAGCTTTCCATCCGGACCGGTGAAAATCGCGGTTGCCGTCGGGCCTGGGTCCAGTCCCGACGTCATCCTGCGCGTGGTGGCCGAGCATCTGTCGCGGCTGTGGGGTCAGCAGGCGGTGGTTATCAACCAGCCCGGTGGGGCGGGGGCGGTGGCGATCCGCGCAGTCGCGGCGATGCCGCCGGACGGCCTTTCGCTTTATATGGCGCTGGCGTCGAACTTCATCGCGTTGCCGGAGTTGCAGGCGAACTTCCCCGTCGATGTGGTGCGCGACTATGTGCCGATCGGCTACGTCGGCGAGCATCCGATGGTGATCGCGGCGAGCACCGACCTCGGTGTCAACACGCTGCCGGAATTGCTGGCGCTCGCCAAGAAGCGCAAGGGCGAACTCAACATCGCCGCCGGTAACCGCGGCAGCATTCTGCACCTGACAGCCGAGTGGCTGCGCATCGCCGGTGGCATCGACGCGACACTGCTGCACTACCCCGCCGCCTCGCAGGCCATCGCCGACGTGCTGGGAGGCCGCGTCCACATCATGATCGATGCGATCACCAGCATGCGGGGCGCCATCGACAGCGGTAAGATCAAGCCGCTCGCGGTCGCGACCAAGAAGCGGTTGTATAACTTCCCCGACCTGCCGATCGTGGCCGACACGCTGCCGGGCTTCGAGGCGATGGGCTGGTTTGCGCTGATGGCGCCGCCGGGCACGCCCGCGCCGCTGGCGGCGAAGATCAGCGCGGACCTGCGCACCGTGCTGGCTCGCGCCGAAGTGCAGAAGCGTTTCGAGGATCTCGGCACATACATTCGCCCGACGACACCAGAAGAACTGACCGCGTTCATTGTCGAGCAGCAACAAATCTGGCGACCGGTGATCGCGGAAACTGCCAAAAAAATAAATTGAGGGAGGCGGCATGCGACTGCTTTTGGGTTTGCTACTGCTGGCCGCGGCAACCATTGCCGCGCCCGCGCAGAACTATCCCACCGCGCCGGTCAAGCTGATCGTCACCACGGGCGCCGGCGGCGCGCCGGACGTGATCGCGCGCATCGTCGCCGAGGGACTGTCGCGGCAGTGGGGCCAGCAGGTGTTCGTGGCCAATCATCCGGGCGCGGCCGGCTCGATCGGCATGAAAGTTGCGGGCACCTCGCCGCCGGACGGCACCACCTTGCTGTTCGCGCTGTCGTCGAGCTTCGTCGCGCTGCCGGAGATCACCAAGGACTATCCCTACGATCTCGTTCGCGACTTCGTTTCCATTGGATTCGTCTGCGAGCAGCCGATGGCGGTCGCCGTGCCGACCTCGCTCGGCATCAACACGCTCGGTGAGTTGATCGATTACGCCAAGAAGCGGCCCGGCCAGATCAACGTCGCGGCGTTGAGCCGGGGCGGCATCCCGCACCTGACGTCCGAATGGATCAAGATGGCGGCCGGCCTCGACTGGACGACGATCAACTATCCCGGCACGCCAGCCGGCCTGTCCGACGTGATGGGCGGCCGGGTCCAGGTGATCATGGACGGTCTGCCAAGTCTCGCCGGCGCGATCAACGGCGGCCAACTCAAGTTGCTCGCGGTCGGCTCCGCCAAGCGATTGCCGAATGGCCCGGAGACGCCGACCATTGCCGAGACCTTGCCGCAAATCGTCCGCGCGCTCGGCTGGTTCGCGTTGATGGGGCCGCCCGGCACGCCCGATGCGATTGCGAAGAAGGCCAGCGACGATCTGCGCATCGTGTTGAACGAGCCGGCGATGAAGAAGCGGTTCGAGGACATTGCGAGTTACATCAATCCGATGTCGCCGGCCGAATTGAAGGATTACATCCGCACCGAGCAGACGCTGTGGAAACCGGTGATCGAGCAGATCGCGACCTTCAAGGCCGCGCCGAAATGAGGCAAGCCGGCCCCATCCGGGTCGTCGTCGCGCTCGCGGCATTGCTGCTCCTGTGCGCGCCCGCTTGTGCGCAGGACGCCTATCCGAGCAAAACCATCACCATGATCGTGCCGTTCGCGGCGGGCGGTTCCACCGACGTGATCGGGAGGCTGCTGGCGGAGGGGCTGCGCACGGTGCTCGGCCAGCCGGTCGTCGTCGATAACCGTGCCGGCGCCGGCGGCTCGCTCGGCACGGCGGCGATCGCGAAGGCGCCGCCCGATGGCTACACCATCGGCATGGGCACCGCCTCGACGCTGGCGATCAACCCGGCGACCTACAAAAGCCTGCCGTTCGACGTGCTGGCCGATCTCGCGCCGATCGGCAACATCGCGGCGGTGCCGAATATCATGTCGATCAATCCCGGTGTGCCGGCCGCCGATATGGCGGCGTTCATTGCGCTGGCGAAATCGCAGCCCGGCCGGCTGGCCTATGCCTCGCCGGGCCACGGCTCGGTTGGGCATCTGCTCGGCGAACAGTTCAAGCTGGCGACCGGCACCGACCTGCTGCATGTGCCCTACCGCGGCATGGGGCTGGCGCTGAACGACGCCATCGGCGGCCAGGTGCAGGTGATCTATGACAATCTGCCAACCTCGCTGGAACTGGTGAAGTCGGACAAGCTCCGCGCGCTCGGCGTGTCCGGCGAGCGGCGCGTCGCGGCATTGCCGTCGGTGCCGACCTTCGGCGAACTTGGCCTCGCCGACATCAACTGGATGGCGTTCTTCGGGCTGATCGCACCGAAGGATACGCCGGCGCCGGTCGTGAAGCGGCTGAACGAGGCGTTGGTGCAGGTGCTGGCGATGCCGGACATTCGCGACAAGCTCGCGGCGCAACAGGCTGACGTGGTGGGAAATTCGCCGGATGCGTTTCGTGCCGAGATCGCCCGCGAACTGGCGCGCATGAAACGCGCGGTGGCGGCGGCGAAGATCGAGCTCAACTAGAAGGGCGTCTCGGCGCGCCCGCTGTTTTGCTTACTTGATCTGCAGATTGAGCTTGGCCACCGCGCGCGCATAGCGGTCCATGTCGTCCTGCATGTACTTTACGTAGTTCGCTGTACCGTTCTCCTCGATCACCATGCCGAGTTGCTTCATGCGCGTCGCCATCGCGGGCTCACGCATGGCGGTCGCGGCCTCCGCCTGTAGCCGCGCGATCACCTTGGCCGGCGTGCCGGCCGGCGCATGCAGACCCATCACGGTCGCTACGTCGAATCCCTTGTGGCCGAGTTCGTCGCACGTCGGGACCGCCGGCGTCGATGGCGAGCGCTGCAGAACGCTAACGCAATAACCGCGCAGCTTGCCGCTTTCGATCAGCGACAGCACATTCGGGATGCCGGACCACCCGACCTGGATCTCGCCGGTGAGCAGGCCGTTCACCATCGCCGAGCCGCCGCGATAGGGCACATGCAGCAGTTCGATCCCGCTGCGGTCGGCGAAGATCGCCATGGTGAGATGATGGATCGATCCCGCGCCGGCCGAGCCGTAGCTCAGCTTGCCCGGTTCCTTCTTGGCCAGCGCGATGAAATCGGCCAGCGTCTCGGCCGCGACGCCCGGGTTCGCCGAAAGGATCGTCGGCAGGCTGACCAGCGCGGTCACCGGCGAAAAATCCTTGTTGGGGTCGTAGCCGAGGCTCGGATTGAGCGCCGGGTTGATCGCCATCGCGCCGGAATCGCCGAACATCAGAACGTGTCCATCCGGCGTCGCCTTGGCCAGCAGGTTGGCCGCGACGATGCCGCCGGCGCCGGGCACGTTCTCGACGATGAACGGCTTGCCGAACTTGTTGCTGAACTTTTCGGCGAGCAGCCGCGCCAGCACGTCCGGATTGCCGCCGGGACCCGAGGCCGCGATCAGCCGCACGGTCTGCGTCGGCCAAGCGTCGTCTTGTGCATGGGCGGAGCAGGGCAGGGCAAGGGCCAGTGCGAGCGCCAGAATGTTGAACCGCATACTCGTCGCCTTCAGGTTGGTGCCGTCCATTACGCAGTGCCCCAGATGTCGCGCGCCAGATCGACCACCAGCCGGAGCTTCTGCTCCTGCACCTCCGGCGTGATCGGATTGCCGGTGTCGATGCTGGCGAAGCCGCACTGCGGGCTGACGGCCAGACAATCGAGATCGAGCTGACGCGCGGCATCCTCAACGCGCTTCTTCAGTTCGTCCTTGTTTTCCATCGCCGGTGTCTTGGTCGAGACGATGCCGAGCACGACGATCTTGTGGCGCGGTAAGAGGCGCAGCGGCGTGAAGGTGCCGGCGCGGGGCGAATCGTATTCGAGAAAATAGAACGGGATGTTGAGCGCGTTGAACAGCCGGTCGGCGACATCGTCGTAGCTGCCTTCAGCGTGCCACTGGCCGCCGCGGTTGCCCCGGCACAGGTGCATGCCGATCCGCATGCCCTCCGGCGCATCTTTCAGTACGCGATTGGTGACGGCGACGTACTTGTCGATCAGCGCGCTCCAGTCGTCGCCGCGCGCCTTCAGTTGCGTCTGCACCTCCGGGTCGCCGAACTTGGCGAACGCCGTCTCGTCGATCTGCACGTAGCGGCAGCCGGCGTCTGCGAGTGCGCGCAGTTCCTTGCCGAACGCGGTGACCGTATCGTCCCAGAACTGGTCGAGATCGGAGTAGGCGCTGGCCAGCACGGCGGCGTCGCCGCCGCGAAAGTGCAGGGCGCACGGGCCGGGGATGGTGATTTTCGGAATGAGCCCGGTGTGGGCGCGGATGTAGGCGAAATCCGGCACGTTGATCGGATGGCTCCATTGCACCCGGCTCTTGATCATGGCGACCGGCTGCGACCCTCGCTTGCCGGCAGAGCCCGTTTCGGTGCCGCCCTTGGCGTCCTCGCCGCCGACGGTGTCGATGTTGAGATCGCCGAGCTCGCGGTAGAAGAAGCTGTGATAGGAGCGGCGGCGGAACTCGCCGTCGGTGGCGAACTTCAGGCCGACGCGCTCCTGCAGCGCCAGCGCGTCCTTGATAGCTTGGTCTTCGGCGGCCGTCAGCGCGGCCTGGTCGATCTCGCCGCGGGTGAATTTCGCTCGCTGGTCGAGCAGCGCCTTGGGACGCAGCAGGCTGCCGATGTGCTCGGCCCGGAACGGCGGCTTTAATTGAGACAGCAACGCATCCTCCCGCTTGTTTTCGGCGGGAGCGTAAAGCATGGCGGCACGTCACGCCACCGCGCCTCGGGTCAGGGCTGGGTCTGCGGCTCCGCGGTACGCCCGAAACGCGCCCGCCATGCCGCTGCCCAACTTTGACGGCGCTGCTTGCCCATCTCGATCGCCATCAGCGCGGCCGGTGTGACGAACAACGTCAGCACCGTTGCGAATCCCAGGCCGAACACGATGGCAGTCGAAAGGCTGATCCACCATTGGGTGGCCGGCGCGCCGACCGAAATCTCGCGGGTAAGGAACTCGATGTTGACGCCGAACGCGATCGGCAGCACGCCGAGCACGGCGGTCACCGCCGTCAGCACGACCGGGCGGGCGCGCTCGCGGCAGGTCTCGACGATGGCATCGTACGCCTCCCAGCCTTCGCGACGCAGGCGGTCGTAGGTGTCGATCAGCACGATGTTGTTGTTGACGATCACGCCGGCGTTGGCGATCACGCCGATGCCGGTCATCACCACGCCGAACGGTTGGCCCATCACCAGCAGTCCGAGCAGGACGCCGATGGTGGAGAGGATGACCGCGGACAGCACCAGCGCGACCGATGTGAGCCGGTTGAACTGCGCCAGCAGGATCGCGAAGATCATGAAGAGGGCCGTGCCGAATGCCTTCGTCAGGAAGGCGCCGGCCTTCTCGCGCTCTTCGTCTTCGCCCTTGAGACGCCAGGTGACGCCGGTGCCGAGGTCGGCGGCGGCGAGTTCCTTGGCGATCTCCTCCTGGACCTTGGCGGTCTGCACGCCCTGCGTTACGTTGGCGGAGACCGTCATGATGCGGTTGGCGGCGACGCGGTTGATGAAGCCGACGCGCGGCGACGCCACCCGCTCGACGAAGTTGCTGATCGGCACGGAGCCCGACGGCGTCTGCACGCGCAATTCTTCCATCTGGTCGAGGCTGCGGCGGTCCTCCGGAAAGCGCACCAAAATATCCACGGCCTTGTCGCTGCCGGCCGGCCGGAATTCTGTGGCCTTTATGCCGTTGGTGACGAGTTGGAGCGCGGTGCCGACGGTCGAGGGGTTGGCTGCGAACTTGGCGGCCTCCGCCTGATCGACATGGACCTTCCAGTCGATCCCGGGCAGGGGCAGGCCGTCGTCCAGATCCTGCACGTCCGCGCGCAGCGCCAGCATGGCGGCGACCTTTTTGGCGGCGGCCGGCAGCAGCGCCGGGTCAATCGCGCCGAGTTGCACCTGGATCGGCTTTCCGGTCGGCGGGCCGGCGCGCGGCGCGGTCACCTCGACCAGGATGCCGGGGATGTCGGCGGTCGCGTTGCGGATGCCGTCCATGATCTCGTGCGCCGGCGGGCGCGTGCGCCAATCGGCGAACTCGAACTGGATGACGCCGATGGTGTCTTCGCTCAGCTCATTCGATCCCTTGGGCTGTTCGCCGACGCGGGTGTAGACCGTCTTGAGACCCTTGGCCTCCAACACTTTCTTTTCTGCTTCGGCGAGGAAGCGGTTCTTTTCGTCGAGCGCGAGATTGCCGCGGGCGTGGACGATGACCTGACCGTAGTCGGGCTCCACCGCCGGGAAGAACTCGACGCCGCTGCCGAACTTGCCATAGCCGATCTGCACCACCACCAGCAGCAGCGCGGCGAACCCCAGCGTTGCGCCGGGACGGCGCAGCACCAGCCGCACGCCCCGCATGTAGAGACCGTCCGGGCGGGCCCGCTCGTCGTGCGGATTGGCGGCGGCTTTGCCGAGCAGCGCGCCGAGCGTCGGCGTGAAGAACAGCGCCACCACGAGCGACGCCGACAGCGTCGCGATCAGCGTGATCGGCAGATATTTCATGAACTCGCCGACCACGCCCGGCCAGAACAACAGCGGAGAGAACGCGGCGACGCGGGTGGCGGTCGCAGCGATCACCGGTCCGGCCATGCGCTTGGCTGCGAGCGCGTAGGCTTCCTTCGGCGGCATGCCTTCGGCCATGCGCCGCTCGGCGAACTCCGAGACGATGATGGCGTCGTCGACCAGCATGCCGACGGCGAGGATCAGCGAGAACAGCACGACGATGTTGACCGTCAGCCCGGCGAGCTGCAGGCCGAGCACGCCGGCCAGGAACGAGGCGGGGATCGCGATGCCGATAAACAGCGATGCGCGGAATCCGAGAGCGAACAGGATGATCACCGCGACCAGCAGCACGCCGGTGATGACCGAGTTCTGCAGATCCGACAGCATCTGCCGGATCACCTTCGACTTGTCCTGGGTGAACGTCACCTGGACGCCCTCCGGCCATGTCGGCCGCAGCCGCTCGATCACCTGCTTCACGCCATCGACGGTTTCGATCAGGTTGGAGCCGGTGCGCTTGGACACCTCGATGGTCATCGCCGGCATGCCGTTGACGCGCGTAACCGACGTCGCGTCCTTGAAGGTCGGCCGAATGGTCACGACATCGCCGACGGTGACCGCGGCGCCGTTTGATGCGGCCATCGGAATTTTCAGGACGTCCTGCGGCCGCTCGATCAGGCTCGGCACCTTCACCGCGAAGCGTCCGCTCGATCCTTCGAGCGCGCCGGCGGCGATCAGGCTGTTGGAGGCGTTGAAGCCGACGATAAGTTGGTCGAGCGACAGGTTGTAGCTTTTCAGCAAGGTCGGATCGACGATGATCTCCACCGCCTCGTCCCGGGAGCCGCGCAGCTCCGCCGAGAGCACGCCGGTCACCTGCTCGACGGCGTTCTTGGTGGAGCGGGCGATCTGCAGCATGGTCCGCTCCGGCACCTGGCCGGACAGCGCCACGACCAGAACCGGATACAGCGAAAGGTTGACCTCCTGCACGTTCGGCTCGTCGGCGTCCTTCGGCAGGTCGCGCTTGGCCTGGTCGACCTTGGCGCGCACGTCGGCGAGCGCCGACTTGGAATCGAAGCCGGCCTGGAATTCGAGCAGCACCGATCCGCCGCCCTCGAAGGCGGTGGAGCGCATTTCCTTGACGTTGCCGATCGATTTGAGTTGGGTTTCGACCGGCCGCAGCAGCAGGCGCTCGGAATCCTCGGGGCTGATGCCGCGCTGGGTGAGCTGCACGTAGACGATCGGGATGCGGATGTCCGGCTCGGCTTCCTTCGGGATCGTGACATAGGCCACCAACCCGGCAAGCAGCAGGAACATCAGCGTGACGATGGTCAGCCGGGCGTGGCTGATCGCGTAGTCGATGAGTTTCGCCATGAGCTTAAGCCCCGATGTCCGTCAGCGCTGCGCTTGTTCGGCGGCGACAGGCGCCGCGACCGGCTCGACCAGGTTGCCCTCGCGGACGAAGTCCTGGCCTTGCACGATGACGCGCGCGCCGTCGGGCAGGCCGGTGAGCCACATAAATTTCTGATCGTCCTCGACGATGGTCGCGGAGACGAAGCCGACTTTCGACTCCGCGTCGACGGTGCGGACGCCGATATCGCCCGACGACGACACCACCAGCGCCGAGCGCGGCACCCGCGTGGCCGGCAGCGGTTGCAGCGGAATGATGACCTCCGCCGTGATGCCGTCGGGAATGACGTTGTCGGCGTTGGGCAGTTCGACCTCGACGCGGTAGGTGCGGGTGGCAGGCACCGCCGATTTGGACACGTAGCGGATGCGGCCCGAGCGGACCGGTCCGGACACCAGCTTCACCTCGGCCATGTCGCCGACCTTGACGTTGGCGACCTTGCGTTCGGACACTTCGACCACCGCCAGCATGGGGTCGAGGCCGACGATCTGGGCGATCTCCTTGCCGGCGAAGGCGAACGCCGACGTGCCGACCTCGGAAACCTCGGTGATGACGCCGTCCCACGGCGCGGTGATGATGCCGCGTTCGCGCTCGGCCTCGGCGGTGGCGAGGGCTGCCTCCGCGGCCTTGTGCTGGGCTTCCAGCACGTTCAGCTCCAGCTTGGCGATGGCGAACGTTGCGAGCAGGCGGCGCTTGGCCTCCAGCTCGGCGGTGCGCTGTTCGAACAGGGCCTTGGCCTGCATCACCTGGGCCTCGCGCGCGTCGTCCGACAGGATGGCGATGATGTCGCCCTTCTTGACGTGCGCGCCGCGGCGAACCCGCAACTCCTGCAGCATGCCGTTGGTGCGCGCGAAGACGACGACCTTGCGGTCGGCCTCGGTGCGGCCGGACAGCATGAGCTTGCGGCTGTGCGAGACCACATTGGTCTCGATCATCGCCACGCGGAAGCGCTTCTCGGCCTTGGTCTCGCCGATCCGGAGCGCGGCTTTGCTCTCTCCCGACTCGTGCGGAATGAGATGGCCGGACAAGATCCACAAGCCGGCCGCCGCGACCAGACCGACCGCTGTGATACGGCTTGCCTTCATGACAGCTTCCCTTCTTGCACGACGCCAAGCGGCGCGCGGCCCCGCAGCAGATGCCGGGCGACACTCATGAAAACCGGAATCATCGCGTCCGCCCGAAAGTTCGGATCGAGCGCGCGGCGCCACCAGACGCCGTCGGCGATGACCATCAGCATGTCGACCGCGCCTTCGATATCGGCATCGCTGGCGATGTCGCCGCGTTCGGCGGCGGCATTGAACAGGCCGGTGAGCCACTTGCGGACGTCGGCGTCGAACGCCGCCGAGATGCGGGCGATCTCCGGATTGCGCCGCGCCTCCGACATCACCTCGGTGCAGAGCTTCACCTGTTCGATCGAGCGGATGGTGAAGTGGTGGTGCGCCATGCCTTCGAGCACCGCGAACAGGCCCTTCGACAGGTCGGCCTGCGCGAACTCCTGGGCTACTTCGGCGCGGTCCCGCTCGGCGATGCCGGCGATGATCGCCTCCTTGGACGGGAAGTAGCGGTACAGATTGCCGGCGCTCATGCCAGCCTCGGCGCAGATGGCCTGCATGGAGGTCTGGTGGAAGCCGGACCGGACGAAACAGCGCTGGGCCGCGCTGAGGATTTCGTCCCGGCGGTCTGCCTGCCGCTGAATATTGAGTTGATTCATGGCTTTATCGCGATGCAACCAAAAAGAGAATGAACGTTCATTCTCACCAATAGCCGGGTCGGTGCGGTGCCGTCAAGGGCGATGGGCCTGATGCGGCAAAATCGGCGGACGGGGGTGCATTCCGCGGCTGATGTTGCGACACTCCCGAGCGCATGATGAAAGCGTCGCATATCGAGCAGCAGGGCGGCCCCGAAGTCTTAAAATACGGCGAACTGCCGGACCCGAAGGCGGGCGCGGGCGAGATCGTGGTCGATATCGTCGCCGCGACCGTCAATGGTGCTGACTGGCGGGTGCGCGACGGCGGCTACGGCACGACGTTGAAGTTTCCCTATGTGCTCGGCCGCGACTTTTCCGGCACGGTCTCGGCGATTGGCGAAGGTGTGTCCGATTTCAAGATCGGCGACGAGGTGTTCGCAGTGCTGCCTCCGGGGCAGGAGGGCACCTACGCCGAGAAGATCGCGATCAAAGCCGACGTGGTGGCGAAGAAGCCCGCGGGCCTTTCGCATGTGAACGCCGCGGCGTTGGCACTCACTGGCCTCACCGCGATCAATGCGGTCGACGACACGCTGAAGCTCAAGCGCGGCGAGACGATCCTCATTCAAGGCGGCGCCGGCGGCGTCGCGGGTTTCGCCATTCAGTTCGCGAAGTCCATCGGCGCCACCGTGATCTCCACGGCGAGCGCGGCCAACGTCGAATACGTGCGCTCGCTCGGCGCCGACCGGGTGATCGACTACAGCAAAGAGGATTTCACCAAGCTCGGCCAGATCTGCGACGCGGTGTTCGAAACAGTGGGCGGCGATGTCGCCGCGAAATCGTACGACGTGCTCAAGCCTGGCGGCCGCGCGGCGTTCATTGCCTCCGGTCCCAAGGCGCCGCCGTCCACGCGCACCGATGTGCAGGGCCTGCGCCCGCCGGTGCCGCGCACGCGCGCCGCGATGGAGCGGATCGGGCAGCTTGCGGTGTCCGGCGCCGTGAAGCCGCCGGAGGTGAAGCTGTTCAAGCTGTGCGATGCGGCGGAAACGCACCGCATCAGCCAGGGAAGGCATTTCCGCGGCAAGCTGGTGTTTCAGGTGAGGTGAGGGCGAGCCCGCGGGCCCGGCTATCGATTTCCGGTTGCTGGAAATCCCTTGGACGGATCTGGCTTTGACTCTCGCATCAGCTCAAACAGGCGCGCCGGACTGATCGGCGTTTCATCGATGCGAACCCCGTAATCGCGCAGCGCATCCTCGATCCCTGAAATGATCGCGCCCGCCGCCGGGACGGTGCCCGACTCGCCTATGCCCTTCACGCCGAGCGGATTTTTCGTGCTGGGATATTCGACGAGGTGAACCTGCATGGGCGGAATTTCGGTGGCTGTCGGCAGCAGGTAGTCCGCGAAATTTGTGGTCAGGGGCTGGCCGTTGGTGTCGAAGCCCATCCACTCGAAAAGCGCGTTACCGATGCCGTGAACGACGCCGCCATGAATCTGTCCTTCCGCCGTCATCGGATTGATCACGCAACCGCAGTCGTTGACCACGACATAGTTCAAAAGACTGACGGCGCCGGTGAGCGGATCAACCTCCAGTTCGACGGCGTGCGCGCCGAGGCCGTAGGTCAGCGCTGACGTTTCGAAATTCACTGCGAATTCGAGGCCCGGCGCCAACCCTGACGGCATCTTGTAGCCCGGCGCGCCGGCCAATGTGTCGGCGATATCGCGCAGCGAGATCGAGAGGTTCTTGCCGATCTCCATGACGATACCGTCGTGAATATCGAGATTCTTCTCCGGCACGTCGAGGATCAGCGCCGCGGCCGCGATCGCCTTCTCGCGCACGGCGCGCGCGGCCATGTGGACCGAGTTGCCGGCGGTCACGGTCTGGCGGCTGGCGAATCCGCCGAGCCCCAGTTGGATGGTGGAGGTGTCGCCACTGACCACCGTGATGTCCTCCGGGCGCACGCCGATCTGATCGGCTGCGATCTGCGCAAGCACCGTCTTCAAGCCCTGTCCCATCGCCATGGCGCCGGTGAAGATCGAGACCCGTCCCGAGCGTCCGACCCGGACGATGGCGGACTCGAACGGGCCGCGGCCGGTGCCCTTCAGTCCGGTTGAGACGCCAAACCCCAGCAGCCGTCCCTCGGACCGCGCCTTCTCGCGGCGCGCCGGGAAACCGGCGGCGTCGGCGCTGGCCAGGGCCAGATCGAGGCACGCGGGAAAGTCGCCGCTCTCATAAACGATGGCGCTGGTCGAACGCGCGTGCATCGGCGTCGTATAGGGAATGGCGCTGGCTGGAACGAGATTGCGCCGTCGCACCTCGACGCGATCGAGGCGAAGGTCGCGCGCGATGGCGTCGATCACGCGCTCCATCGCGAAGCATCCCTCCGGGTAGCCGGCGCCCCGCACCGGCGCCGTCGGCACCTTGTTGGTTTCGACCACCGACACATGCAGCTTGTAGTGCGGCAGGACGTAGGGGCCGGGGAAGTTCGTCGATGCGTTGTAGTGCAGATTGATGCCTTGATACGTGAACGCACCGGCGTCGCTGATCATGGTGCCGCGGGCGCCGCGCAGGCGGCCGTCGTCGTCGAACCCGACCTCGACGTCCCAATACTGTTCCCGCTCCTGGATCGACGCCATGAAATGCTCGCGCCGGTCCTCGATCCATTTGACCGGGCGGCGCAGCAGCATGCTCGCCGCCGAGATCGCCACTTCTTCCGGATAGCAAATGAATTTGGCGCCAAATCCGCCGCCAACCTCCGGCGTAACGATACGGATGCGGTTTTCGTCGAGCCCGAGCAGCTTCATGATGAAATAGCGGGCTTCGTGGGCAAGCTGCGTCGAACTCCAAACGGTCAGCAGCTCGCTTGTGGCGTCGAAACTCGCGATCAGCCCGCGTGTCTCGATCGGGTGGGCGCCGCCGCGATGCTGCTTCAAACTCACAGTCAGCCGGCGCGGCGCCGCCGCGACCGCGGCATCCGCATCGCCATAGCTCTGGACGAAGTCGATCAGCAGATTACCCTTGCGGTGGACATGCACATCGGGCGCGCCGTCCGACAGCGCATCGCGGCAATCCGAAGCGGCCGGCAGTTCGCGAATGTCCGCTTGGATGAGTGAAACGGCATCCTCGGCGATGTAGCGGCGGTCCGCCACTACCAGCGCGATGGCCTCGCCGACGTAAGAAACCTCCTTGTTGGCTAGAATGAATGGGGAAATATCGGGCGGCAGCACGTTGCTGGGGAATTGCAGCGGCAGACGGTCGGCGGTGAGAACCGGGCGCAGATCGGCCAGCGTATAGACCGCATGCACGCCGGGCAGCGCGCGCGCCGCCGTGGTGTCGATCGAGCGGATCAGTCCGTGCGCGGTGGGGCTTCGCAGGAACGCTGCTTCAAGCAGCCCAGTTGGGCGCAGATCGTCCACGAAGCGCCCGGCGCCGCGCAGCAGCGCCGGATCTTCGGCGCGCGGATGGCGGCGGCCGATATATGGAGTTTCACCCATCATGGAATGCTCTTTCAACGCCCAATCCGCTGCGCGCCTTCGAGTGTACCCAGACTTTCAACATGATGCAGCCACATGCGGCCTTCCTTCGCACAGGCTGCCTGTCTTTCGCTCTGGAAATCGCCAACCGGTTGGGCGATGTTCTTTGCTGCCGCCGCCACCATCGGCCGGGCGCACTTTTAAGGAGAACACCGTGAGGATTCCATTTCGTCTTGCATGCCTCGCGCTCGGAGCACTTGCGGCGATGGCCACGGCCGGTTCGGCCTCGGCGCAGAACTGGCCGACGCGGCCGGTAACCGTGGTCGTGCCGTTCGCGGCGGGCAGCTCGACCGACACCGCGGCGCGAATTCTCGCGGTCGGCATGTCGGAGGCGCTCGGGCAGCAGCTAGTGGTCGAGAATGTCGGCGGCGCCGCCGGCATGACGGGCACGCTCCGGGTCGCGCGGGCGGCGCCGGATGGCTACCAACTGCTGTTCGGGACGGTGGACACGCTGGCGATCGCGCCGGCTCTGCAGAAGCAACTGCAGTACGACAGCATCAAGGACTTCGCGCCGGCCGGCATGGTGGTCGAGCAGCCGATCGTTCTGATCGTGCGCGACGATCTCCCGGCGAAGACGCTGGCCGAATTCACCACCTACGCCAAAGCCAACCAGGCGAAGATGCAGTTCGGC
>JAPLPD010000101.1:18297-67600 GCA_026400395.1 Alphaproteobacteria bacterium
CGGCGCTCGGGATCGACACGGTCCATGTGCCCTATCGCAGTTCGGGGCTGGCGGCGCAGGATCTGATCGGCGGACGTCTCGACTATCTCTGCGCGCTGGGCGCCACCGCCCGTCCGCCGATCGAAAGCGGCAAAGCCAGGGCCGTTGCGCTGCTCACGGCGGATCGGTCGCCGCTGTTTCCCGATCTGACGACCTCCAAGGAGCAAGGGGTGGCCGGCGTCGATTCGTATTTCTGGTCGGCTTTCCTGTTCCCGAAGGATACGCCGGACGCCATTGTTCAGCGGCTTTCCGATGCCGGCAATCAAACGCTCAGCCGCCCCGCGACCGTGGAGCAATTGCGCAGGGCGGGCATCGAGCCAGTCGCTGCCAATCGCCGCTCGGCGGCGTTCCAGCGCGACTTCATGGTGTCGGAAATGAAAACCTGGGCCGACCAGGTGAAGGCGAGCGGACTGCCGCTGCAGTAGGCGCGCTGCTTCGACAGCGCGTTCACAGCCATGATAATTCCTTCACGCCACCCGCTTGACCATTTTTCGCTCTTCCACAACCATCTTTCCGCAGATTGCCGACTGTTTGCCAAAGGACGAGGGCGCGTAATCGCGGTTTGAGTTCGAGACCGAACTGGAGAGGCTGAAAGCGGCGCAGGTTAAAGGAATACAATCCTCGAACCCCGCGCGCTCCTCCGCTACATTTTCCGCACCCTCCGCAACTTCGCATATCCCATGACACGCCTCCCCACGGCGCGCCTCGGCGCGCGCCCGCGTCGCGCGTCATCGCTGCGTCGCGGCCGCTCGGCGCTGGCTGGTGCGCAGCGGCGCTTCAATGCCTTAGCGCACGACGACGCGGCGCTAAACGACGCGCCGGGCCGCGCGCCGTATGCGCGCGAGCCGTTGCCTGGCGAGGTTTCGCTGAAGCCGCTCACCCATGAGGCGCGGGCGATGTACGAGGCCGGCGTGGTTCCGGTGACGCGTGATCCGGCGAAAGCTGCGCGTCAGCAGGCACGCTATCGCGAGGGGCAGCGCTGAGCATTCTCGCGCGCGGTTGTAATTTCCGCGCGCTTCGTCATGGTGCGCGCAAATGAACCCGCCGAACATCCAGGAAACACCCGCGCCGCCGGAACAAGCTCCGCTCGATCATGCGGCGATCCGCGCGATCATGATGGGCATCCTGCTGGCGATGTTCCTCTCGGCGCTGGAGCAGACCATCGTTGCGCCGGCGCTGCCGACCATCGGGCGCAGCTTGGGCGACGTGGAAAACCTGTCGTGGGTGGTGACGGCGTATCTGCTGGCGAGCGTGGTGGCGACGCCGCTGTTCGGCAAGCTCTCCGACATCCACGGCCGCAAGCGCATGATGATGATCGCCATCGCGGTGTTCGTGGTTGGCTCCGTGGCTTGCGCGCTCGCGCCCAACATGCCGGCGCTGATCGCGGCGCGCGCGCTGCAGGGCCTCGGCGGCGGCGGCATCCTGCCGATCGCCCACACCATCCTCGGCGATATGGTGTCGCCGCGCGAACGGCCGCGTTACCAGAGCTACACGTCGGTGATGTTCATGACGGCGAGCATCACCGGTCCGGTGGTCGGCGGCGTGGTAACCGACTACGTGCACTGGACCATGATCTTCTGGATCAACCTGCCGATGGGCCTGCTGGCGCTGTGGATGACCGACCGCGCACTGAACAAGCTGCCGCGCTACGAACGGCCGCATAAGCTCGACGTGCTCGGCGCGCTGCTAATGGTGTGCGCGGCGCTGGCGCTGATGCTGGCGATGACGTACGGCGGGCAGCGCTACGCTTGGGGCTCGGCGCCGATCCTGGGCCTGCTCGTGGGAGCGGCGGCTCTGTGGCTGCTGTTCGTGCTGCGCGTGGCGACCGCGCCGGAGCCGTTCATCCCGCTGACCATCCTGCGCATGCCGATCCTCGCGGCGACCACCGCGGCGGGGTTCTTCAGCGTCGGTGTCATCATCGGGCTGATCATTTTTATGCCGGTGTATTTCGAACTGGTGCTGGGATTCTCGCCGAGCGGCTCGGGCACCGCGCTGATCGCGTTCCTGGCGGCGGCGACGGCGGGCTCGTTCTTCGCCGGCCGCATGATGGTCCGGCTGACGCACTACAAGCTGCTGCCGGCGGGCGGCCTGCTGCTCGGCATCGTCATGATGGCGGTGTTCGCGTGGAAGCCCGCCGGGCTGTCGCTGATCGAAGTGTGCGCGCTGCTCGCCATCGGCGGGGCGGGGCTCGGCGTGATGTATCCGGTTACCACCACCATCGTGCAGAACGCCGTCGCGCCGCACCAGCTCGGCATCGCGACCGGCGCGCTCAACTTCGCCCGCCAGCTCGGCGGCGCGATGATTGTCGCGGCGTTCGCCGCCATTGTCCTGGGCGGCATCGACACCGGCGGGCGCGGCCTGACGCTCGACATGCTGCGTGGCGGCGCGCACGGCGCCGGCGGGGATTTCGCCGGCGTGTTCCGCTGGCTGTTCGCGGCGGGCGCGGTGTTCCTGCTGGCGGGGCTTGTGGCGGTGCTGGCGATCGAGGAGCAACCGATGCGCGGGCGTGACGGGGATTCATAGCTGATCCGCACGCAAGACCGTTGAAATCCGCGGATGCGGGGCCGATGTTGCCGTGCAGCATGAGCCCGCCGAATCGTCGGCCGTGTATTATTTCGCGGAACATTTGCGGATCATTTCGAGAGCGTCTGAGGATTGTTTGAAGGCATGAATTTTTCCCGAGCGGCAGCGCGGGCGCGGGCCCGTGTCCGATTGAGCGTCCGGGGCCGGCGCGGGCTCGGCGCACGTATCGCGCCGGCGAAGGCGGCCGTCGTGGAAAGTTCCACCCGCGGGCCGGCGACGCCGATGAGCCACGCCGAGGTCCGCAAGATCTTCTTCGGCCTGATGCTGGCGGCGTTCCTGGCTGCGCTGAACCAGACCATCATCGCCACCGCGCTGCCGACCATCGGGCGCTATTTCGGCGACTTCGAAAATCTCTCCTGGATCGTCACCGCCTATCTGCTGACCTCGACGGCGGTGGCGCCGCTCTACGGCAAGCTCTCGGATATCTGGGGCCGGCGGGCGATGATCCTGGCCGCCATCGGCCTGTTCGTCGCGGGCTCGGCGATGGCCGCCGCCGCGCCGGACATGACCTGGCTCATTCTCGGGCGCGGCCTGCAGGGCATCGGCGGCGGCGGCATCCTGCCGCTCTGCCAATCGGTGATCGCCGACGTGGTCGCGCCGCGCGAGCGCGGCCGCTATCAGGCCTACATGGGCGTGGTGTGGGTGACCTCCGGCGTCGCCGGTCCGGTGTTCGGCGGCATGCTGGCGGAGCACTTCCACTGGTCGCTGATCTTCTGGGTCAATGTGCCGCTCGGATTGGGCGCGGCTGTGCTCACCAACATCTATCTGAAGAACATTCCGCGGCACGATCGCCGCCACAAGCTCGACGTGCTCGGCGCCGCGCTGATGATGGGCTCGGCGATCCCGCTGTTGCTGGCGCTGACCTGGGGCGGCACGCGGCTGCCGTGGCTGTCGCCGCCGATCCTGCTGCTGATCGCCGCCTCGTTCGTGCTGTCGCTGTTGTTCGGCTGGCGGCTCAATCGCGCGGCGGAGCCGTTCCTGCCGCTCACCGTGCTCAACAATCCGGTGATGCGGATGGGCACCGCGTCGGCGTCGCTGTCGATGGGCGTGCAGATCGGCCTCACCATCGTGGTGCCGATGTATTTCGAGGTTGCGTTTCATCTGAGCGCGACCGAGTCCGGCATCGCGCTCATTCCGATCGCGCTGACCACGCCGGGTTCGCTCCTGTCCGGGCAGGCGATGATGTACTGGAAGCACTACAAGCGGGCGCCGATGTTCGGGCTCGCCTGCGCGCTGGTCGCGCTGGTGTGCCTGATCTGGCGGCCGGACATGCGGCTCGCCTATGTCATCGTGCTGCTCTCGGTGGTCGGCACCGCGGTCGGCCTCGTCTATCCGGTCACCACCGTGTCGATCCAGAACGCGGTGCCACATCATCAGGTCGGTATTGCGATGGGGGCGCTGAACTTCTTTCGATCGCTGGCGGCGGCTTTCATCGTGGCGGTCTTGGGCGCGATTCTGCTTGCCGGTCTCGGCGTAGCGCCGGAGCGGGGCGGTCACGCCATCTCGGTGATCTCGTCGGTCAGCGCCGCCGGGTCGGGCGTGGCGCTGGTGTTCCGGTGGGTCTTCCTCGCGGCCTTCGCGTTCCTGGCGGTGAGCCTGCTGTGCTTGGTCCTGATGGAAGAGCGGCCGTTGCGCAGCGGCGTCGTGCCGGCCGATCCGCCGGTCGCGCCGCCGCCCGGGCGGTAACCAACGGAGCGATCGGTGGGTGCGGCGGAGCGAACGCCCTTGATGTTGGCGCTCACATCGTCCATATGAATCGCTTAGTCGACATGCAGCGCGACGAACCAACAGAACAGCCCAAATCCCATTGTCGGACTTGTTAGTCGTTCCCGAGGGGCGCGTTCCTCTTCCCAATGCAAGGTCGCGGGGCGGATTGGCCGCCGCTAAAGCCATTTTTCGAATGCCATTACCCAAGGAGTGAGCCATGCAAAATGGCCCAAGATCGAACTCGAATTCGCGCCAGCAAGGGCGCGGCCGGCGCTGGGATTCCAACGGTGGCGGCAACGGCTCCCGCCCGCGTCCGCAGAACAACCAGAACGCCCAGCGCAGCTATGAGCGCTACATGGCGCTGGCCCAGGCCGAGATCGTCGCCGGCGATATCGTCAGCGCGGAAAACTACTACCAGCACGCCGAGCACTATCTGCGGTCCATGTCGCCGGACCCGGAAATAACTTGAAGTCAAACGAGTGAGGCGAGACTAGGGCACAGATCGCCCTGCGGCGGTCCCGGCGGCGCCGCGAAAAAGGCGCAAGACGAGCGCCAGCTACCGCTCCCATGCAAACTATCCAAAGCCTGCTGGAACGAAGCGCGCGCCGCGGGCTTGCCAATACGAACCACGCCGCCATGACCCCCGTGGCGGCTTTTTTTCATCAATCGAGCGGAGAAGATTTATGAACGCCTGTTCCAAGTTGCTCGCTGTCGCGCTGATGTCGACGGCCGGGCCGTGGATGGTTGCGCCAGCCGGAGCTGTGCCGATCGGATCGTTGGCAGGCGTGCAGGACCACGCGGAGCCGACGACCGAGAACGTTCGGTGTCGCGGCGGCGGCGGTTATTGGCGCGGTGGCCGCGGCGCCGGAATCGGCGCGGGAATCGTTGCCGGGGCAATCATCGGCGGCGCGATCGTTGGAAGCCGTCCTGGTTACAGCTATGGCTACGCGCCTGCGCCGGCCTATGGTTACGGCTATCAGCCGGGCTACGTCGAGGACGATGCCGATGACGACTACGTCGCTATGGCTCCGAACGGCGGCGGCGCCGGATACTGCGCGCAGCGCTATCGGTCTTACGATCCGCGCTCAGGCACGTTCCTCGGTTACGACGGACTTCGGCATCCGTGCCCCTGAGGCGCACGCAGCTTCAAGTCGCATAATAAACAAAGGCCGGTGCGATCGTTCGATCGCACCGGCCTTTTCCTTTGCGTGGAGCTGGTGCTCTTGTCACGGTGCGCGTCCGCGCCAGAGCCGCCCGACGGCGCGCGATACGAATTCAAGCGAAAAGTATGTACGCTCCTGAGTAGTGGCGGGGCAGTCGCGCGTTTCGCGCTCCAGCTTTATTTCGCGATCGTGGAATTGTTCGAGGCCCGGCCGGTGTCCGGAATGGATCACCGTTGCATCGGGCAACAGATCGCGCATGTATTCCATCATCCGGAACTGGCTGAACTCGTCGAGAGCCGACGTGGGCTCATCCATGATCAGGATGTCGGGCGGATGGATCAGCACGCGGGCGAATGCGAGGCGCTGCTGTTCGCCGCCGGATAGAACCGAACTCCATTGTTCGGTCTCGTCGATCCGCGAAATGAGGTGCTCAAGGCCGCAACGCGTCAGGCACTCATGAATCTTGTCGTCGGTGACGACCTGTTCGGGGTGTGGATAAAGCAGGCCGGCGCGCAGCGGGCCGAGCGGGATATACGGGCGTTGCGGCATGAAGGCGATGTCGGCGCCCTCCGGGCGCAGGATTTCGCCGCTGCCCCACGGCCACAACCCGGCCATCGCCCGGATCAGCGTGCTCTTGCCGGTGCCTGAATCGCCCTTGAGCAGAACCTTTTCGCCCGGCGCGATGACGGCCTCCGCGCCGTCGATCATCAGTTTGCCGTCGTGCAACGCGACGCTGAGCCCGCGCAGATGCACGCTCTTGTCGGGGCTTGGCCCGAGCGTCAGCGTTTCGCCCTGGCCGACAGGGCCGAGACTTGCTTCCAGGCGGTCTATGGCGTCGGACAATTGCGTCACGCGGTGGGACGACGCGAACCAGTCGGCCAGACGGAGCGCGTTGTCGGCCAGCCAGTTGAGCGCCACCTGCACCTGCGCGAACGCGGCGGCGGCCTGCATCAGCGAGCCGAGCGTCATCTCGCCCGCGAGATATTTCGGTGCGCCGAGCAGCAGCGGCACCACAGGCGCCAGCACCTGGTTTGCGCCGTTGAGCCACATCATGCGCCCTTGCCAGGCAATCACGCCGAGCCAGCGCTTAACCAACTCGGAATAGGTCAAGTCGAGGCGTCCGCGTTCGTCCTGATCGCCGCCGATCATCGCGATGGTCTCGGCGTTGTCCTTCACGCGCGTGAGTTCGTAGCGGAACTGTGCTTCGCCGGCGGCCTTGGCTTCGACGTTGCGCACCAGCGGGCGCCCGAGCAGGAACATGCCGAGCGTGGTGATCGTGGAATAGATGATGCAGGCGAACACCATATAGCCGGGGATGGAAACCCCGGCGACGGTCAAGGCGCCGCCGACGACCCAGAGTACGCCGATGAATGAGACCGCGGCGAGCACGGCGTTCAGAACGCCCAGAGAAAAATCGACCAGCAGTTCGATCGCGATCCGGCCGTCCTCAGCGATGCGCGCCTCGGGATTGTCGGCGTCGGTGTGGACGACGGTGAGTTGATAGAAATGCCGGTCCGCGAGCCAGCGGTCGACCAATGCGCGCGTCAGCCACTGGCGCCAGCGAAGCTGCAGGCGCATCCGGGAATGCAGCAGCCCGACGGAAAAGCTCGCCGACAAAACCGCCAGCACCAGAACGAGACCGAGCCCGGTCATGACGGCCGCGGTGTTCTTCTGCTCGAGGGCATCGAAGAAAAACTTGTTCCAGCGGTTCAGCGCAAGTGCCGCGCCGAGGTTGGCGACCAGAAAGACCAGGATGGCGACAGTCAGGAGCCATGCGCGCAGGCGTGTCTCGCCACGCCAGAAACCGGACGCGAGTTTCAGGAACCGCCGTGACCGGTTGGAACTCGCTGGTTGTGCATCTCGGGTCAAAACGGTCTCGCTGCGCGTGCTTCGGGTTGGCCTGACTTTGGCAAATCGTGCGTGCGAGTCCATTGATTTCGTCCATCCACGCCAGCCACGACGAATCCGTGGCCGGTAATGGGCGGATATAACCAAGGCGCCGTATGGAACTCGGCGCATTGCGCATGCCGATGTGTCAAATGACACGGCGAATCCGCCTAGGCATCGTCGGATTGGAGGCGCTGCGGGCCGGATGGGCGCCGAAGTCAGGGCCGCACGTTACGGCGTGAGCGCGATGTTCTTTTCTTTAACCAGCTTTGCCCATTTGGCGACGTCGGCGGCGAGAAGTTGACGCATCTCGTCCGCGCCGCCGCTCCGCACTACAGCGCCGGTGCTCTCGAAGCGGGCGCGAACTTCGGGCTGGGCCACCGCTTCCTTGATAGCGGCTTCGATCGTTGCTGCGGCCTCCTTCGGCGTGCCGGCCGGGGCGAAGAAGCCGATCCAGGTGTTCACCTCGTAGCCTTTGACTCCGGCCTCATCGAGCGTCGGCACGTCCGGATACTTCTTGGATCGCTCCTTGCTGGTCACGGCGAGGGTGCGAATGCGGTCGGACTGCAGCCCCGCGCTTCCGGTGGTGAGGTCGGCGATGATCATGCTGGTCTCGCCCGAGATCGTCGCGGTCACCGCGGGCGCGCCGCCGCGGTAGGGGATGCTGCGGATGTCGATGCCGGCCATCGCCTTGAACAGCTCCAGCGCCAGCAGCGTGGCCGAGCCGCCGGAGGCGTGGGTCAGCTTGCCCGGCTCTTTTTTGGCGAGCGCAATCAGTTCGACGACTGAATTGGCCGGCAAGTCCTTGTTCAGCATCAGGGCCTCGGGGATCGACACGACGAGGCCGAGCGGTACGAAGTCCTTTTGCGGATCGTAGGGCAGGTCGGCGAACACCAGCGGATTGATCGCCATCGTGCCGTCGTGGGCGACCAGTAGCGTGTAGCCGTCCGCCGGTGACTTCTGCACGGCCTCCGCGCCGATCCGCATAGCGGCGCCGGCGCGGTTCTCGATCACCACGGGCTTGCCCCACTTGGCCTGCAAGCGTTCGGCGATGACGCGCGCGGTGGTGTCGATCGAACCGCCGGGGGCGGTCGGAACAATGATCTTCACCGCGCGCTCGGGGAATCCCTGAGCGCTGGCGAGCGCCGTCGAGACGCCGAGTACGAGGGCTGCGGCGAACGTTCGTTGGGTCATCTACTCCTCCCTGGCGGCGGCCGTTAACCGGCCGCTTTGATCGCTTGCAGATGCTCTTTCAGCACGGCCGGGATTTCTTCCGGCGGGATGCGGCCGAAGCCACAATAGGCGGCGAGGCCGAACTCCGGCAGATACTTCCGCGCCATCGCGATGCGCTCGTTGAAGCCGTCCATGTTGTGGATGACGCCGAGATAGACGCGCGCGCCCTTTGGCTTGAGGTTCTTCAGAGGGGCGAAGAACTCTTCTTTCACGCCGGGGAGTATCGGAAGGTGAATCCAGTCCACGCGGCGGCCGGAGGCTTCGATGATGCCGTTGGCGAGATCAACCGCCGCCGACAGGTCTGGCGGCGCGAAGCGCGGCCAGCCGCCGAGCGTGCCGAAGCAGAGATGGTAGCCGAGTTCGACGGTCTCGGGGATGCCTCGGTTCAGCGCACGGAACTGCGCGACGTTTCTCTCGATTTTGTCTTCGGTGCTGGTGCTTTCAACCGCGCCGTAGACATCCTGAAGTTCGGTCGAGCAGTCCCATTGGATTGCAAGGTCTTCGTTCGGGATGTGTTTGACGATGGTGGCGACCTCGGCGGCGAGCGCTTCGGTAAAGCCTGGCCGGATTTTTGCGACATCGGCCTTGTTCGGAAAAATGCGCGGCGGCAATGCGCTGACCACGGAGGCGAGCGAGACCTGGAAGCGCAGGTGCTTCGGCAACTCGCCCTTGTCGCGCAGAGTCTTGAACACGAAATATGAATTGATTGCATCGCGGGCATAGCCGACGCGCCAGCCGGCGTCGCCGAAACGGACCTTGTCGACGCCGTCCTTGACCTTGAACCACCACGCGTCCTTGGCGTTGCGCGGGTTCAGCCGCTCGACGCCATCCTCGGGCGCCGGCCGCTGCACGGTTTCGAGCTGCGGATGGCCGGACAGCACCTGATAGTGGATGCGGCTGATCCAGTGCTTGCGCGGGCCGACCTCGCCGTCCGGCATCGTCTTCAGTGCCGCGCCAAGCGGCTTGCCGAAATCGCGGAACACCTGTTCCGGCGTGTCGAGGGGGATGCTGCCGACCAGGAGGACGTCTTGTTGCATGCGGGCGCTCCGTTTCCGGGCGGGACCGTAGCAGGGACTTGTCCGGCTGTTCTAGTGCTCGAGTCCCCGCGTGATCAGCCGCGCCAGCCGCTCGGAGAAGCTTTTGGCGTCGCTCGGCGCCTCGCCGTCGAGCACGCGCGCTTCGTCGAACAACAGGTGGGCGGCGTCCTCCTTGAACGATCGGTCGTCGTCGCCGAGCGCCGCCAGCGAAGCGACCAGGCTGTTGCGCGGATTGATTTCCAGCACCGGCTTTTGCGCCGGCAGCGCGCGGCCCGACCCGGCCAGCAGCTTTTCCAGCGACCGGTCCGGCCCGCTGTCGGAGGCGACCAGGCACACCGCGCTGTCGGTGAGGCGGTCGGACGCGCGCACATCGGACACCGCATCGCCGAGAGTGAGCTTCACGAAGGCGATGAAGTTGGTGACCGCCTCGTTGGTCTCCGGTTTGGGTTCGTCCTTGGCGTTGAGCAGGGGGATCGCCGCGAGGTCGGCCGCGCCCTGGGTGACCGATTTCAGCTTCTTGCCGTCGAACGATGGCATCGCGCTGGTCCACAGGCTATCGACCATCTCGGATAGCAGGAGCACCTCGATGCCACGGGCACGGAAGCCTTCAAGGTGGGGGGAGGTCTCGATCTGGGCGAGGTTGTCGCCGGCGATGTAGTAGATCGCGGTCTGGTTCGGCTTCAGGGACGCGGCGATGTCCTTGAGGCTTCGCCGGACTTCGGTGGAGGCGGTGGTGCGGAAGCGCGCCAGCTTGAGCAGCGTGTCGCGCCGCTCGTAGTCCTCGTAGATGCCCTCCTTGATGACGGGACCGAACACGTCCCATATTTTTCCGTACGCCTCGGCGTCGCTGTCGGCGAGCTTTTCGAGGTCGCCCAGAACGCGGCCGGTCACACTCTTCTTGATCGCGGCGAGGATCGGGCTTTGCTGGATCATCTCGCGCGACAGGCTCAGCGGCAGATCGGCGGAATCCACGAGGCCGCGCACGAAGCGCAGATACCGCGGTAGGATTTCCGCGTCGTCGGTGATGAAGACGCGTTTGACGTACAGCTTCATGCGGCCTTTGCGCTCGTTGTCGTAAAGGTCGAACGGGCGCGCGGTCGGAACGAAGGCGAGGGCGGTGAATTCGTGCCGGCCCTCGGCGCGGAAGTGCACCGTTATCGCCGGCTCGTCGAAATTGCCGAAGTTGCGGTAGAAGTCGGTGTATTCCTCGGGCTTGATCTCCGAACGCGGCCGGGTCCAGAGCGCCGCGCCGTCGGCCAGTTCGTCGGCCTCGGCGCCGGGCTTCTCGACGATGGCGATCGGCACCGGCACGTGGCCGGAATTCGCGCGCACGATCCGTTCGATGTTGAAGCGCTCGGTGTAGGACTTGGCGTCCTCCAGCAGATGCAACATGACGCGGGTGCCGCGCGTCAGGTCCGCGGCGTCTGCCGCCGGCTCGACCGTGTAGCTGCCCTTGCCGTCGGACGACCAACGCCAGGTCTCCTCGCTGCCGGCGCGGCGCGAGATGACTTCGACATGGTCGGCGACCATGAAGGCCGAATAGAAGCCGACGCCGAACTTGCCGATCAGGGTGGCGCTCTCGCCGGACTTGGTGGCCTCGAGCCGCTCCATGAACGCCTTGGTGCCGGATCTCGCGATGGTGCCGAGCGACTCGACCAGATCGGCGCGGCTCATGCCGATGCCGTTGTCCTCGATGGTGAGCATCTTCGCGTCGGCGTCGAGCTTGATGGTGATGCGAGGCTTTGCGTCGTCGGTCAGCAGCGAGGGCGTGGCGATCGCCTCGTAACGGAGACGCTCGCAGGCGTCGGCGGCGTTAGAAATCAATTCGCGAAGGAATACATCCTTGTCGGAGTAGACCGCGTGCACCATCAGGTGCAGCAGGCGGGAGACGTCGGCTTCGAAGGGGCGGCTTTCCGGCTTGGTGTCGGCAGTGGTTGTCATGGCAGTCAAGAGTCCCCAGGGATTGCAACGGCTTCCAGATGGCGAGAAAGCCGTGCGAGTTCAAAAGCATCGACGAGACAGGTATGGCTTCGGACGGCGCGGCGGCGGGTTCAACCCCAGAGTATCGGCAAGGCTCTGGAATTTCATACGTAATTTTGGTCTGTGACCTTTCGCACTTCAAGCTTTGACGGCCGGCGCGCAATCTCGAAACAACACAGGAGGTAGCCATGCCCCGACCGTTCACCAAGGACCCCACCGCGTTCTTCTCTGTCGTCGGCGTTCCTTATATCAGCGAACACCACGCCATGGACTTCCCCGTCCGCGAACGCCGGACCGACGATCAGCGACCGCGCACGCTGGAAATCGGCTTTGCAACGATCTGCGTGGGCTTCTGCACGGTGATGCTCGGCGTTCCGCTGTTCGCAAGCGACGGCGCGGCGCGGTTGGTCGAGGTCGCCTTCGCGCGGTGAAATGGAATCGCCGGGCGGTGTTGCCGTCCGACTTCAAGGCGTCACTCTTCCTGAACCTTGTGCATCAGTTCTGGCACGTTGTTCAGAACGAACGCGCCCCGCCGCTTGGTCAGAAGCCCCGCGCGCTCCAAAGCCTTCAACTCGCGCGCCACCATTTCGCGCCGGGTGCTGACCCGCGCGGCGATGTCGGAATGCACCGGCGGCGGCGACACAATGGCGCGGCGTTGGTCGGTCGGATCGGGCCGCGACCGCCGCAACAACTCAGCATAGATCCGGTTCTTGACGTGCATCGAGCTGAATTCATTGACCCGCTGGTCGAGCGTGCGAATGCGGGTGACAAGCTGAAACAGCAATTGCTCGGCGACATCGGGATATTTGCGGATGATCTCGCGGAACGTGACCGCCGGCATGCGTGCGATGGTGGCGTCGGTGATGGCAAGGATTCCTGCCGACCGCGGTTGTCCGTCGATCGCGGACATTTCGCCGAAATAGCCGCCGGCCTCGATGTCGCCCAGGATGATTTCACGGTCCGGCGACGGCGTGATCAGCACCTGCACCACTCCGCTGGTCAGGAAATAGATGTCGGTGCCGATGTCATTCTGCTCAAGCAGCCATTCCTTGGGATGAGCATGGCGCCACTGGCAGCGGCGGTCGAACTCCTCCCGGTCCTTGCGCTCGATCGAGCGCAACAACCCGACCTTCTCCAAGGTCTCATGTGCCTTCGCCATCGGATCACTCCCAGATGAGGACACTCTAGCAAACTATACCGAAGTTTCGGCGTCCGGTCTCCGGAAAGCGGGGGGTGATTGGCGTTCATTGGAGGTTGTCCCGCCGGTGTCCTGAAATGGCTCATTTGCCGCGCAATGGCCGGGTCGACCTCTGCAAAACCGGCCCGGCTCATGCGCGGGCGGGTGGCTTTTGTGTCCGGCGCGGCATGCTAACAATAGCGCATGGATGTGATCGTCATTGGCGGCGGGATCGGCGGGCTGACGCTCGCGCTGGCGTTGCACGCCTCGGGGAAGGCGCGCCGCGTTCGCGTGTTCGAGGCCGCGAGCGAAATGCGCGCGCTCGGAATCGGCATTCATATCGGCTCGCACGCGATGAAGGAACTGAGCGCGCTCGGGCTTGAGGACGCTCTGGTCGCCACCTCCAGCCAGCCGGAGGACTACGCCTTCTTCACCCGCCACGGACAACTCGTCTACCGGCGGCCGTTCGGCAAGGCGGCGGGCCATCCTTATTCGCACCTCACGCTGCTTCGTCCCGACCTGCAGCGGGTGATGCTGACGGCGGTGCGCGAACGGATCGGCGCCGGGAATTTCACCGTCGGCCATCGCTGCACCGGCGTAGAGCAGAGCGGCGGGCGCGTCACCGCGAATTTCAGTGGTCCCGACGGCAAGGCGTTGCCGCCCGCGGAGGGCGATCTCCTGGTCGCCTGCGACGGCATCCATTCGGCGGTCCGCAAGCAGTTCTATCCCGGCGAAGGCCCGTTCTGTTTTCGCGGCTGCAATCTCTGGCGCGGCACCACGCTGCGGAAGCCCTTTCTCACCGGCGCCAGCATCGCCCGCATCGGCGCGCGGAATTCAACGATGCTGATCAATCCGCTGCGCAGCACCATCGACGCCGACGGAAACCAGCTCATCAACTGGGTATGCGAGATCGAGGGCGATGTGGCGGTGCCGGTCGATTGGAACAAGCCGGCGCGGGTGGAGGACTTCTTTGCCAACTTTCAGGACTGGACGTTCGACTGGATGGATGTACCGTCGCTGATCCGGGGAGCCGATCAAATCCTGTCCTATCCGATGGTGGACCGCGATCCACTGCCGCGCTGGAGTTTTGAGCGAGTGACGTTGCTGGGCGACGCCGCGCATCCGATGTATCCGCAGGGCGGCAACGGGGGCGCGCAGGCGATCCTCGATGCTGCGGCGCTGGCGCTGCTGCTGCAGACCGAGAGCGACCCGGTGTCGGCCCTGAAGGCGTATGAGGACTCGCGGTTGCCGGCGACCAGCAAGATCGTCGTGCAGAATCGCACCGCGCCGCCCAACGTGATCCTCGATACGGTCGAGCAGCGCACCGGCGGAAAGCGTTTTGACCGGCTGGACGATGTCATCACGCAGGATGAGATGAAGGCGATCTTCGAGGGCTATCAAAAGGTCGCTGGCTATCAGATGCGACAGGATACACGAGGTTCGTCATCGCCAGGCCAGGCCGGGCGATGACGTTGGAAAGTCAGGGAGAATGACAATGGCAGACACGGCCCCATCGCTGAAGCTCACCTTCGAGGGTGCGCAGAAGCTGCTAACCGCGGCGATTGCAAAGGCGAACGAGTTGAATGTCCCGCAATGCATTTGCATCGTCGACAACGGTGGCCATCTGCTGACCATGGGCCGGATGGATGGTGCTTTCGCGATGTCCATCGAAACCGCATTTCGCAAAGCCAAGACGGCGGCTTCTTACGGCATCCCGACCGGCGGCA
The DNA here is from genome assembly GCA_026400395.1 of Alphaproteobacteria bacterium. Lineage (GTDB taxonomy): Bacteria > Pseudomonadota > Alphaproteobacteria > Rhizobiales > Xanthobacteraceae > Z2-YC6860. The sequence goes on from JAPLPD010000101.1 coordinate 32,831, forward strand.
TCACGCCGGCGCTGGAAATCAAGCTGGCGCTCGGCACCGACGGCCAGCGCATCAATCTCCTGGGCGGGCTGCCGGTGATCGTGGACGGCAATGTCATCGGCGGCATCGGTGTGGGCTCCGGCACCGGCGAGCAGGACCGCGAGGTAGCGGCGGCGGCGCTCGGCGCGATCGCCGGGGCGAAGCGGTTTACGTTCTAGTTTTCCTTGCGGCCGACGTAGCGTTCGAGGCCCGTCACGACCTTCCATGCCGCGCGATTGCCTTCGAGCAATGGCGGAATGAGGTCGGCGCTTTTCTGCGCGAGTGCAGCCACCTCGCGGCGCAGGGCGGGGGAGAGATCCGCCGCCTCCGCCGCGAGCGCGGCTTCGTCCACGGTGACGAGCTTGCCGTCGCGGACAACGGGGCGGCCGGCGACGAACACGGTTTCGACGGCGCGGCCGGCTTCGGCGAACACGATCTGCCGCGCCGCGCTGTTGAGCGGCACGAAGGCCGGCTCGTTGAGATCGAGGATCATCATGTCGGCTGCCATGCCGGGCTTCAGCGCGCCGGCCTGGCCTTCGAGGCCGACGGCTTTGGCGCCGTTCAGCGTCGCGGCGCGAAGCGCATAGGCCGCGTCGATCTGATGCGGGTCGGGCGAAGTGATCGCCGGCAGCAGGCACAGCATCCGCATGGCGATGAAGATGTTCTGCGTCTCGGCGCAACTGTAGTTGTCGCAACCGAGCGCAATGCCGATGCCGGCCTTGTGCAGATCGATGATCGGGGCGGCGCCACTTTTGAGTTTCAGATTGCTGATCGGGTTGTGCACCAGCCGCGCGCCGTTTTCGGCCAGCATGGCGATGTCGGAGGGGGAGAGCCAGACGCCGTGCACGAGGTTGAGCCGGTCGTTCATCAGTCCGGCGCGGGAGAGCATTTCGAGCAGCGAGGTGGACTGCACGCGCGCGGCGGCGGCCTGCGGCCGGGTCTCGTAGACATGGGTGAACACCGGCAGGTTGTGCTCGCTGGAAAGCGCGGCGAGTCCCTCCAGCAGTTCCGGCGAACAGCGTTGTGGCGCCGACGGCGTGATCGCCCAGGTGGTCAGCGGCCGCGGTTTCTTGCCGAGGCGGCGCATTTGGCCTGTGATGAAGTCCAGTTCCTGCTTGGCCGGCCGGCTGGTGCCGATCAGGCGCGCGCGGATCGCCTCCGGCACCGCCGCCATCAGCGGCGCGATGTCGAGAGCGGCGCGGTCGCGCGCGGCCAAGCCCAACACAACGCGGATACCGGCTTCGTCGTAGGCCGACAAGATGGTGTCGAGATACTCGTCCTCGGCGGGAACGAGGGTCAGGAAGTCCTGCACCGTGGTGATACCATTGCGCAGCATTTCCGCCGCGCCGATCAGGGTGCGGATTCGCACCTCGCGGTGAGTGCGCTTGCCGTAGCTCGCGGCGTTGGTGTGCAACGCCCAGATGTCGAAGGGCATTTCCTCGAACATGCCCTTCATCATCGCGTCGTGCGAATGGTAGTGCGCGTTGATGAAACCGGGAGCCACCAGTTTGTTGGCGGCTTCGATCACCTCGACGTCCGGTTCGGGATCGATGTGGGGGTGAACGCGTTCGATTTTGCCGCCGTCGATCAGAATGTCGGCGACCGCGGGCTGGTGGACGTCACCTTCGTGGCTGTAGACACGGCCGCCGCGAATCAGAAACCGTTTCGATTGCTCGGGCATGCTCGTCTCCAGTGTTCAATTGCATCATCGCGCATAAACGCGCGAAGATGCAATTGCTCACGGAATAAGCACATGAATACGAACCGGAGTTCTACTTCTCCGTATAGGCTGCCCGGACCTTCTCAAGGATGTCCGGCTTGATCGCGGCGACCTCGGCCACGAACCTCTGGAGTTCTTCGCCGGGGATCGGACCGACCGTGAGCTGCATTTTCTGCGCCTCGGCCAGGAAATCGGCATCCTTCATGGTGGCGTCGAATGCGCGGCGAAGCGCCTCCACCCGGTCTTTCGGGACATTCGGCGCGGTGAAGAACGATGTTCCGATTTCGGCGGCATTGACCACGGCGCTGAGCACCTGACGTTCCTCGTCGTTGCGCGCGAGTTCAACCACCGTCGGGACGTCCTGCAACTCGGGATGCTTCTTCACCGCGAACTGCACGAGCACGTTGATCTTCTTCTCCGGACGCCAGTCCGGATGGGCGACCTTCACCGACGTCCACGACGTCGAATGACCCTCGACTTCGCCGCGCTCGACCGCGAGCTGGGCGTCGTTCGAGCCCTTGTAGCCCATGATCAGCTTGAACTTGGTGCCAAGCACCCGGTTCATCACCGTCGGGTAGATCGACACCGTCGAACCGACCCCGGTGCCCGACAATTTGGCCTCGGTCTTGAAGGCGTCGGCCACTGTCTTCACCGGCGAGGTGTGCCAGGTGAACACCATGTTGATCAGCGAGTCGATCCGGCCGATCCAGTTCAACTCTGCGGTCTTGAACCGCACGCCCTGGCTGCCGAGCATCTCGTCGAGCGGCGAGGTTGGCGCGCCGATACCGAGTACGGTGCCGTCCTTCGGCGCGACGCCGTAGACATAGGCGAGGGTGAGGAACGATCCGGCGCCCGGCCGGTTCTGCGGCACCACTGTCGGATTGCCAGGAATGTGCTTGCCGAGATGACGGGAGAGCAGCCGCGCGTAGATGTCGTTGCTGCCGGCCGGCGGATAGCCGATGGCCAGCTCGATCTGCTTGCCCTTGTAGAATTGCTCCGGCGTCTGCGCAGCGGCGGGGCCGCCCGCGCATGCAACGGAGACAAGCGCGGCCAATGCGGCCGCGTTGCGTATGCGTATCATGGTGTCCTCGGCGTTTCCTGCTTGCCGCGGCCGTTGGATCGGCCGGTCGGCGGCCATCCATAGCGCATTCCGGCGCGGGCGTGCAGCGCCGACGGAGCCGCATTGCGCCCCGCCCGGCGCGCGGCGCGATCGGATCGCCGAGTCTATAGTTCCGAGGCTTCTTGGGCGCGCTCGTAAGGGGCGGCCGCTTCCGGCGCGAGAGGCGGCCCCGCTTGAAGCGCCTCGGCCTGCTGGGCAAGGCGCAGCCATGCCAGCGCGACGTTCAGCACGATCGCCTTCTCTTCGGCGGTGGTTTCGTTCTGCGCCTGCCGCACGCAATCCTCGGCGTAATCCCGATACTGTGTCACGCTGCCCATTGCCGTCCTCCACGCAAACAACACGTCTCGATAGGCAACAGGACTGTGACCTCGTGCAGACGAAAATGCGGCGGACCATCGGGTTCCGCCGCACGGGTTAGCGATCAGCCAAATTCAACTGGAGAACGCGGCGCCCGTCAATCGCCGAAAGTCGAAGGTATGCCCGGTAACGTTTTTCGTCCTCAGTGACGCAGTCAGTTCAGCCACTGCGAAAGACTGAAACTGGCAACGAACAACACAACGATCAGTGTAACCCTGATGGTGCCCTTTGGCATCGCGTCACCGTCGCGCTTGGATCGATCGGGGGAACTGGCGGTCGCGGCCGAGGACGGCGATCGCGACGACCAACGGGACCAGCCAGGCAAGCCTGCTCTGGTAGCGGTCGTGCGGATTCGACAACACGCCGCATATGACGGCGTTGCCGACCAGCGCCGCCAGCAGCACCGCCGCGAGCGCTGCGATCCGCCGGGAAGCTGCGGCCAGAATGATCGCCGGCAGCGCCGCGATCGCCAGCGCCTGCACCGGAATGTGGACGAGATTGGCCCAGCCGAAATTGAATGGTGACGTCGCCTGCCGGCCGGCGAGATAACCCGGCAGCGCCCCTGGCGCAAATCGTTCGAAAGTCCACTGGGTGTTCCAGTTCCAGGGCGTCAGGCCATCCCCGGTCGCGATCGCTGAGAACTGCTGGAGCGTGTCGAGTATAGCCGCCTTGAGATGCATGCCGGGGTAAAGCGTCAAGCTCTCGATAACAATTCGCCGAGCTTCGGGCTCGAATTGTTCAGGGCCGCCGAGCCTGTAGAACGGGCTTGTCTCGGCCCACATTTAGTCGTCCGCGGTGCGGGGAAGCTCGGTGCGATAGGCGCAAAGTCGGATCTGCGCATTTGGGCAATGGTCGGCGAGATAGCGGTCGGCGATCCCGACCTGCACCAGCCGGCCGAACACGAAGTTGAAGCCGCCGGGGGTGAAGGCAAGCTGCCGGCTGATGGCGAAATTCGACATTGGCGCCAGCAGAAGGCCGGCCGCGACCGCGAGCGCCGGCAGCGCGATGGCGGGCTGCGGCAGTTTGATCCGCGTTCCCAGCGCACGCAGCAGGCCCAGGAGCCCGACGAGCCCTGACGCCAGCGCCAGGATCGACATGTGGCTCGCGATCGCCGCAGCGATCAACGCGGCGAGGACGGCGGTTTCCCACCGACGTAGGCCGTCCGCATGAAATGCCAACATCGCCAGGGCCATCACCGAGGCCGGAAGCAAAATGTCAGGCATCAGCTGCGCGGTATACCAGGGCAGACCGGTCAACGCGCAGAGCAGCAACACCAGCGCGGTGGCGAGCCAGGGCCCGTCACCGATACAGTGCAACCGCAGCAGGAGGACGACGAGCCAAGCGACGAGTCCGGCCTGGGCCAGCACATTGGGCCAGAATTGATGCTCGGTGCCGAGCGCAAGAAACGCGCCGTAGATCGCCGAACGGCCCGTCGAAAGCGTCGCCTCAAACGGCCGCGCCAGATAGCCGCCGGTGTCGTGGAAAACGATGGGAAAGCCGTTCCAAAGCGCGGGCCAGAGCAGGGCCAGAAGCATCAGCACACCAGCGGGAGCCCAGACCGGGTACCGGTAGGTTCGCCAGCTCATGAACTGGCCACGGGTACCTGGGGGCTGAGTATGAGCCTGGAGCATGGGCCTGCTTGACCGACCCCCGAGGGATTGCCGTCGTCAGCTCACATGTTGCAATCATTGCCCGGCCTCGATGACAATTGGATGAAACGGCAGCCGTCTGTTGTGCTCGCGATGCCGCATGCAGGGCCTCCCAGCGTCGCTGCATCTAGCTCGCCTGGCGGACCTGCGGCTTCGACCGCCGATCGGGCTTGTCGAGCCGCGCCTCGGTCGCGGTCCACACATGCTCGGTGACGCAGTAGGGGCAAAAAATCCGGCCGCCGGTGGCCGGGGCGCTGTTGGTGTCGAACCCGGTGAAAACATAATTTCCGGTGTGTTGGCACCGGATGCCGATCCTGGCCATGCTGGCTCCTCTGCCGTGCAACCCTTGTTCGGGAGCACAACGAGGAGACTCCGAAACCGGTTCCATCGTAAAGCGTTGCGCCTGGAGCAGAGCCGCTGCACGCTTTCGTGTGATGCGGAAGATCGGCCGGGCCAGACCGGGCCCGCGCCGTTAGCAAGTCACAGCACCTGTCCCGCCTTGAACTGACCGGAGGGGAACACATGCAGCGACTCGAACCCGGTCTTCGTCACCCGCACGCATTGGCCGAACTGCACGCCCGCCTTCTCGTCCTTGGTGATCACGTTCGGCTGTACCACCATGCACATGTTCTCCTGCAGAACGAGTGTCGGGGGATGCCCCGCCGGCCGAGACTTCGAGCCGAGGATCGGCTGGAAATATCCGCCTCCGAAGCCATGGACCAGGTCGTCATAGGTGGTGAAACCGTTCTTCTCGATAAGGGACGACGCCTCGATGAGTTCTCGGGTGTGTACGCCGGGCTTGATCGTCTTGGTGATGTCGCCGAATGCCTGTTCGGCGGTGGCATGCAGGTCCTTGTAGAGCTGCGTGGGCTCGGCCTCGACGGTAAAGCCGCGCAACACCTGGCCCGAGTAGTCCCACCATGTCGAGGTCAGCTCGCAGAATACGAAGTCGCCGGGTTTGACCGTGCGGCGCGTGTGGTACTGGCGCGGCACGCAGCAGTCCGGCGCCGACATCGGTGTCGAGCCGATGAAGTGGATGCCGATGGTGCCGCCGATGCCGACATAAGAGCGCTCGATCATGTTGCCGAGTTCATGCTCGCTCATGCCGACCTTGGTGCCCGCAACCAGCGTGCGCATGCCGAGATCGGAAAGCGCGCCGCCGATGCGCATCCATTGGATCTCCTCCTCAGACTTGATGAGGCGAAGCTCGATGTATTCGCGCCCGAACGACACCAGCGGCACCTTTGTCTCGATGCCCTTCCAGGCCGCGCCATTGAGCGGGCCAATCACGCCAACCTTCTTGGCGCCGCGCTTTGCCAGTTCTTCGGCGACGAGCTGCGCGCCTTTCTCCTGGCCCCAGCGCACATCGACGCCTTTCGCCACCTCGCGGCATTGTGGCAGGTGATTGTAGTACTCGACCCACATCACCATCTGCTCGCCCGGCTTGAAGAGCGTGAGGCACTCCGACGTGCCGCGCCAACCCGTCATCCAGACGTTGGCGTTGCCAACCCAGGTGTTGGTGACCATCAGGACGTATTCGAGGCCCGCCGCCGCCATTTTGGCGGCCAGCGCATCTTGGCGGCGCTTGTACTCCGCGTCGGAAAACCGCGGGTAGCTCTGCTCGAAAATCTTGCGGTACTCCTCCGGCAGACGCAACGACTCGAAACCCGAGGGCCCGGTGGCAGCCACAGGGGCGGCGCCTTGCGCGAGCGCCTCGCTGGCCTGCGATCCAGTGGTGGCGACGGCTCCACCCGCCAGCAACATCGAATTGAAATGACGGCGGTCCATGATTGCTGTCCTCCAGCCTCTGGAATTTCTGTGGCCTGTTGTGACAGCGCCACCGGACGCCAGCCTATGCAAATGACGCGCCGGGTCACAAGCGGGCTCAGGGCCTACCCGACAGGCTGATTATGCACAGCGCGGTGCATCAATAATTTCCTAGGCAAATAGTCCTTGACAGCCGCACGCTGCTCCAGTAGGGTTGCGGCACGTTCAAGAAATGCGCCCGGCGGCGGTTTGAAGCCCCCGGCGCGAAACCCCGCGAAACATCATCATGATTTCTGCACCCACGCCCGACGTGGTGGCGCTCGCGCGCCGCCTCTATGCGCAAGGCGCACCTGTCAGAGCGATCCTTGCTGAAACCGGCATGTCGCTCGGCACCCTATACCGCTGCCTGGCCGGACACTTTCCGGATGGCTCGGGAATCGATCCGGCGAACATTCCGCTCCGCCGCCCGGGCGTGCGCATGCGCCAGCGTCTGGGCACCCGCGCGGCCTTGGTGACGCGCATGTGGCGCACGGCCGAGCGGCAGATCGAAGAAATCGAGGATCGGCTGAAAGCGTCGGGCATTGGTCTCGACGAGCGCGAAAGCAACGCGCGCACGCTGGCCATCGTCGCAAAGACACTGCGCGAGCTGTCCGCTGTCGATGAGGCAGCGAAGCCGCGCAAGGGAAAAAAGCATTCGCCCGATGACGACAACGCGCCACGCAATATCGACGAGTTTCGACAGGAGCTTGCGAGGCGCATTGACGCGCTCGTCGACAGCCGGACTGGGTCCGGAGGTGGAGGCGCTTCTTAAGCCCCGCACCATTCGACGCGTTCTTAAAGACTGGGAGACCTTCGCGCATCCGCATCAGCGGACACCGGACGGCGACTGGACCACATGGCTGCTGCTCGGCGGCCGAGGCGCCGGGAAAACCCGCGCCGGCGCCGAATGGGTGAAGCGCCTGGCGCGGCGCGCTCCAGGGCAAGGCCCGATCGCGCTGATCGGCGAGACCGAGCATGACGCCCGCGAGGTGATGGTCGAGGGCGTTTCGGGATTGCTGGCGGCGCACGAGCCCGGCGAGCGGCCGACGTGGATTCCGTCGCGCCGCCGGCTGGAGTGGGGCAACGGCGCTGTGGCGCAGGTGTTTTCCGCCGAGGATCCGGAGAGTCTGCGGGGGCCGCAGTTCGCGGCCGCCTGGTGTGACGAGCTTGCCAAGTGGCGCTACGCCGAAGCTTCCTTCGATATGTTGCAGTTCGGGCTGCGCCTTGGCGAGCGGCCGCGGCAGGTCATCACGACCACGCCGCGGCCGATCGCGCTGATCAAGCGGCTGGTCGCCGATCCGAAAACCGCGGTGACGCGGGCGGCGACGGTGACCAACGCGCGGCATCTGGCGCCGGCGTTTCTCGACGCGGTGGTCGGCCGCTACGCCGGCACGCGGCTCGGACGCCAGGAACTCGATGGCGAGATCGTCGATGAGCGCGCCGACGCGCTGTGGTCGCGCGGGCTGATCGAGAGCTGCCGCATCGAGAACGCGCCGCCATTGCGGCGAATCGTGGTCGCGGTCGATCCGCCGGCGTCGTCCAATGCCAGCGCCGATTCCTGCGGGCTTGTCGCCGCGGGCTGTACGGAGGACGGCACTATCGTGGTGATCGCCGACGAGACCGCGGGAGGGCTGACGCCCGGCGGCTGGTCGCGCCGCGCCGTCGCATTGTGGCGCAGGCTTTCCGCCGACGCGCTGGTGGTCGAGGTCAACCAGGGCGGCGAGATGGTGAGGGCGGTGATCGGCGATGCCGACGCGTCGGTGCCGGTGGTCGCGGTGCGCGCACACAAGGGCAAGTGGCTGCGCGCCGAGCCGGTGGCGCATTTGTATGAACAGGGGCGGGTGAAGCACGCTGGCGCGTTTGCCGCGTTGGAGGACGAGATGTGCGACTTCGGCCTCAACGGATTGTCGCAAGGGCGCTCGCCGGACCGGCTCGACGCGATGGTGTGGGCGGTGACCGCGCTGAGCTTCGGGGCGAAGGCCGAGCCGCGGATCAGAAGCTTGTGAGCCGAAAGGAGAGCGCCGTGTTTGAACAGCTTAAGACATTGCTTCGTGCTCCGGAGGCGAAAGCCTCGCGCACCGCGCAACTGATCCAGTTCGAGAGCGGCGGCCGTGCCCGCTGGACGCCGCGCGACTACGCGGCGCTGGCGCGCGAGGGCTATGTCTGCAACGCCATCGTGCATCGCGCGGTGAAGCTGGTTTCGGAAAACGTCGCCGCCTCGAATTATCTCGTCTACGAGGGCGCAGCGCAGCGCGATCCGCATCCGCTTCTCGATCTGATGGCGCGGCCGAACCCGCGCCAGGAGGGCGCGGCGTTTCTCGAAAGCGTCTGCGCGCATCTGCTGCTGGCCGGCAACGCCTACATCGAGGCGGTATCGGTGGAGGGCCAAGGATCGAAGGATGTGCGCGAGCTGCATGCGCTGCGGCCGGACCGCATGCGCGTGGTGCCCGGCGCCGACGGCTGGCCCGAGGCTTATGACTATACGATCGGCGGGCGCAGCGTGCGCTTCGAGCAGAACGCGCCGCTGCCGCCGATCCTGCACCTGACGCAGTTCCATCCGCTTGACGATCACGACGGGCTGAGCGCGATCGAGCCGGCCGCGGTCGCCATCGAACTTTCATTGGTCGAATGTCCTTTGTTCATGCTCACGCTCCTGCATGCGCTATGGATGGGCCACGACGTTGCCATCAATGGATTCGCCACTATGTCAGCCCTGCTGATAACCTATTTTGGCGCTCGTTTCGGCGTTTTGGGTGTTTATGTCACGGGTCGTACTCGTGAAAAGGAGGCCGGCTTGTCCGGCCAATTGCCGCCGACTGTGATTGGCGATCTGCTCAAGGCTTTGACGTCGAACAAGAAGAAGTGATGAACCGTTCATCCGACATTCAGCCGGCTGTTCCTATTACGGGTGTCATGGTTCATGCACTTGCCCTGGTGGTTGCTCTGACGGTCATGCTGACCGCCCTGGTCACACCGGCCGGGGCGGACGAACTGGCCTGCCTCGGCAAAACCGAACAGAGGGCCGCGCTTTCCAACGGCCAAACGGTTACGCTGGCGGCGGCGATTCGCTCGGCGCGCGGTTCTGTGCGCGGGCGCGGATCCCGGGAGGTGGTCAGGGCTCGCCTTTGCCGTGAGGAAAAGGGCCTTGTCTACCTGCTGACCATGCTCACGCGGGACGGCAAAGTCACGCACACGGCCGTCGATGCGACCAGCGGCAAGGTTGTCGACGCCCGCTGACCGGGAGGAATTACCCTTGCGTCTCCTCGTGATCGAGGACGATCCCGACCTCAACCGGCAACTCGCCACGGCACTGACCGACGCGGGGTATGTGGTTGATCGCGCCTTCGACGGCGAAGAGGGGCATTATCTGGGCGAAACCGAGCCCTACGACGCGGTGATCCTCGATATCGGTTTGCCGAAGATGGACGGAATTTCGGTGCTGGAGTCATGGCGCCGCGCCGGGCGCGCCATGCCGGTGCTGATGCTGACCGCGCGCGACCGCTGGAGCGACAAGGTGCAGGGCTTTGACGCCGGCGCCGACGACTATGTCGCCAAGCCGTTTCATCTGGAGGAGGTGCTGGCGCGCATCCGTGCGCTGCTGCGCCGCTCCGCCGGCCACGCCAAGAGCGAGTTGAACTGCGGGCCGGTCCGGCTCGACACCCGCACCGGCCGTGTCGCCGTCGATGGCAATCCGGTCAAGCTCACCAGCCACGAATACCGGCTGCTCTCGTACCTGATGCATCACGCAGGCCGCGTGGTCTCCCGCACCGAACTGGTCGAACATCTTTACGACCAGGACTTCGACCGCGACAGCAACACCATCGAGGTGTTTGTCGGCCGCATCCGCAAGAAGCTCGGCGTCGATATTATCCAGACCGTGCGCGGGCTCGGCTATCTCCTCACGCCGCCGGTCGCATAACAGAGAACCATGCGCGCCAATTCACTCGCGCTGCGGCTTTTCGTTTCGGCGACGGTGTGGATCGCGCTCATCCTGTTCGTCACCGGCTTCGTGCTGTCCGGGCTCTATCGGGAGTCCGTGGAGCGTGCATTTGACCGGCGTCTCGGCGTCTATCTGAAGACGCTGATCGCCGACCTGGCGTCACCCGACATCCCGATCGAGAAAACCGGGCAGATGCTGGGCGAGCCGCTGTTCGAATTGCCGCTGTCTGGCTGGTATTGGCAGGTGACGCGCCTCGATCACAGCAAGCCCGAGGTGACGTCGTCCCGCTCGCTGTGGGACCGCGGCCTGCAGCATCTCAACGAACAGAATGTGCGGCCCGATCTGGACGGTCAACGCAAGGCTTATGTGCCGGGTCCCGAGGATCAACGGCTCCGGCTGGTCGAGCGTGACGTCGATCTCGGCGACGACGGACGCTTCCGCGTGACGGTGGGCGGCGACGCCGCCGAACTCGACGACGAGGTTCTGGCTTTCGACGGCGCCATCGTCACGACCTTCCTGGTGCTGGCGGCGGTGCTGCTGCTCACCACGCTGTTCCAGGTGCGGTTCGGCCTGGCGCCGCTCAATCGAATATCCCGCGGGCTGGCGGCGATCCGCTCCGGCAAGGCCGAGAAACTCGCCGGTTCTTTCCCGGTCGAGATCGAGCCGCTGGCGCGAGAGACCAACGCGCTGATCGATGCCAACCGCGAGATCGTCGAGCGCGCCCGCACCCACGTCGGCAATCTCGCCCATGCGCTCAAGACGCCGCTGTCGGTGATGATGAACGAGGCGGCGGGGCGCGGTGACGATCCGTTCGCCGAAAAGGTGAAAGAGCAGACCGGCATCATGCGCGATCAGGTGACGCGCCATCTGGAGCGGGCGCGAATCGCCGCGCGCGTTGCCGTGGTCGGCAGCATCACGGACGTGGTGCCGGTGGTGCAGGCGCTCGCCCGCACCATCGAACGGACTCAACATGAAAAGGACGTGGCCATCGATCTCGACATCCAGGCGCCGGACGCACGCTTCCGTGGCGAGCGACAGGACCTGGAGGAGATGGTCGGCAATCTCGTCGACAACGCTTGCAAGTGGGCGGGCGCGCGGGTTTCTATCGAGGTGATGCTGGAGCAGCCGGAGCCGGGCCGCCATGTGGTGCGCATCGTGGTCGATGACGACGGGCCAGGACTGACGCCGGCGCAGCGCGATCAGGTGTCGCGGCGCGGCCAGCGCCTCGACGAGACCAAGCCCGGATCGGGGCTTGGTCTGTCGATCGTGGTGGAACTGGTCGGCCTCTACGGTGGTTCGCTGAATCTCGGGACCGCGCCGATCGGCGGCCTTCGGGCGGAACTGGTGCTGCCGGCGGGGTGAGGGGGCTACTTTTTGGCCCGCGCTTTTTTCGTTGCGGCTTTCTTGATCGCCTTCTTCCCTCCCGCCTTCTTCCACAACTCCTTGCTCGCCAGCCGCGCCCCTTCGGTCATCGCCTGCATCTTGGCCCAGACGATGCTCGGATGGACCTCCTTCGATCCCGCGAATGTGGCGAATCCGCAGTCCGAGCCGGCGATCACGCGCTCGCGCCCGACCAGGTTGGCGAACTTCACGATCCGCTCCGCGACCAACTCGGGATGCTCGACCAGCACGGTCGAATGGCTGATCACGCCGGGGATCAGCACCTTGTCCTTCGGCAGCTTGGCATTTCCCCAGATCTTCCACTCGTGCTCATGGCGCGGGTTGGGCGCTTCGAACGAATAGGCGCCGGCGTTGATGGTTAGAATGAGATCAAGCAGATGCTTGACCTCCATGTCATGCACCCGTGGCCCCATGTTGATCCCGTAGCAGGTGTGGTGACGGATTTTCTCCGGCGGAATACCGCGCAGCGCGTGATTGAGAATCTCGATGCGCGTGCGCGCCCACTTGCGGCAATCGGCGATGCTGGAATCCGGCGACACCAGATAATATGAGACGAGACGCGGATCGTCGATCTGCAGCAGGAAGCCCGCATCGACGATCGCCTTGTATTCCTCGCGCATCGCATCGGCGATGGCGGCGGCGTATTCCTCCTGCGTTTTGTAATAGGTGTTGCGCTGCCACTCCTCGATGTTGGAGGGCGAGATCGACGGCATGAACGCCTCGATCTTGCTGCCGTTGAGCGCGGCCTTGAGATTCTTGATGTCGGTTTGCAGCAGGGCATGGCCCTTGTACGTCACCGGCCCGGTGCAGACCATGCGGTTCTGCCGCGAGCCGACATGGATCGCAGCGTAGAATTCGGGGAACGAGATTGCCTCGCGCGAGCCGACCCACGGACCACGGCGCGGCGCCTCGCTGTCCAGTTCGAAGCCGCCGAGCCGCTCGTTGACGTAGGTGACGAAGCTCGGCTTGGAGTATTCGCCGTCATCGACGATGTCGATGCCGAACTCGATCTGCTTTTGCACGATCTCCTTCACCGCGCCCGGCAGGCGTGCTGCGCGGGCAGCCTCGTCGACCGGCTTGCCTTGCTCCTTGGCCGCCAGCATTTCGAGCAGATCGGGAGGGCGGGGGAGCGAGCCGGCGTGGGTGGTGAGGATGCGCTTGGTGCTGTGTTGCATGGGATGTCCTGACGGTACCCGGCTGGGCCGGCGCGCCGAGATGCCGCGGTGAATTCCCGGCGGGGTGGCGTGTGCCTTCCCGCGGCCCTCCGAGGCTAGCCGGGGAGGTGCCGGTTTTCCAGCATGGGCAAAGGTTGCGTTTTGCCCCAATCGCTGCCTCTACGTCTCATCCTGACGCGCAGTCCGTCTGGCTGAGTGCCGGTGGGCGGGTTAGAAGGCGTCGAGAAGGGGACGGCGATGATTCGAAATGGCATCCGAGTTCTGCCGTTTGTGCTGGCCGGAACGGTGCTGGCCTCCTGTTCGTCCGATTCCGGTCCGAAAGAGGTCGGCGGCACGCTGGTGGGCGCGGGCGCGGGCGCACTGATCGGCAACGCGATCGGTGGCGCGGCGGGTAATCGTGCGGCCGGTACGATTGCCGGCGCAGCGATCGGCGGCATGCTAGGCAACCGCGTCGGCGCCGCGATGGACGACGAAGACAAGCGCCGCGCCTATGCGGCGCAGATGCAGGCGCTCGAAGGCGGACCGTCCGGCGCGCCGGTGGCTTGGCGCAATCCGGATTCCGGGCGCTATGGCTCGATCGTGCCGGGACCGGCCTACGATCAGAACGGCATGAACTGCCGCCAGTTCACCCACACCATCTACATCTACGCCAAGCCGCAGACCGCGCGCGGCACTGCGTGCCGCAATCCGGACGGCACCTGGCAACCGGTCGGTTGATCGCGACCGGTGGATGGGTTGACGCGGGCGGCGCAGGCCGCCCGTTTTCCTTGTAGAGATGAGCCGGGGAACGATCGTCGCGCCTGAGGTTGGGGGAATGACGCAACACGCTGGGGAGGGGCAGCGCTTTCCGCTGGCGGGAGCGTTCGGCCTCTACACCGTGGCCTTCCTGGCGCTGGCGTCGCCCTGGCTGTCGGGCGCGGTCGAAATTCCCTACGACGCCGCCTCGCAGTTCTATCCGCAGCTTGCCTTCCTCGCCCGCTCGCTGGCGGCCGGTCAGTCGCCATTCTGGACGCCGAACATTTTCGCCGGCTGGCCGCAGATTGCCGATCCGCAATCGCTGATCTTCTCCCCGCTTCATTTGGCCGTTGCGCTGCTGGTGCCGCGGCCGACGCCGTGGTTCGCCGACGTCGTCGTGTTCGTCATGCTCTATGCCGGCGGCGCGGGCATGATCATGTTCTTCCGCGACCGCGGCTGGCATGTGGGCGGCGCGCTGGTGGCGGCGCTGGCGTTCGCGTTCGGCGGATCGGCGGCTTCGCGCATCCAGCACGTCGGCCAGATCGAGAGTCTGGTGTTTTTTTCCCTGTCGTTGTGGTTGCTGGCGCGCGCGCTGGAGCGCTCGTCATGGCGGGCAGGCGTCGGCGCCGGTGTGTTCGCGGCGCTGACTGTGCTCGGGCGGGATCAAGTGTCGCTGCTCGCGGTCTATGTGCTGAGCGGCCTTGTGCTGTGGCATTGGGCGTGTGGTGCGGGATGGCAGGCGCGGATCGCGGCGAGCGCGAAGCCGCTGACCGCCGGCGCAATCACTGGCGCGATGATTGTTACCGTCCCGGTCACGCTGACCCTGCTGCTGGCAATACATTCCAACCGCCCTGAAATCGGCTTTGCCGCTGCTGCCGGCGGCTCGCTGCATCCAGCCAATCTGCTGATGCTATTTTTCGCCGACGTATTCGGCGCATCGGATTTTAACCGTGAGCTTTGGGGCCCGCCTGGCTTTGCCTGGCACGATGCGTTCGGCCAGACCGGTCTCTACGTGGCGCAGAACACCGGGCAGATCTATTCGGGTGCCTTCGTCGCGGTCGCCGTGCTTGGCTTTGGCGTAGTGCGCGGTCTGCTGTGGTCGCGGGACATTCGCTTCTTCGCTTTGGCGCTCGCGCTCACGCTGCTCTATGCACTCGGCCGCTACACGCCGGTGTTCCAACTGATCTACGACATCTTGCCGGGAGTGACGCGCTTTCGCCGGCCGGCCGATGCGACCTTCGTGCTCGGTGCACTGCTTGCGCAGACTGCGGGATATCTCGTTCATCGCCTGCTGAGCGGATCGGTTCCGCCGCCGATGCGCTGGCAGCGCGCGGCAGAGATTTCGATTGCTACGGCGCTCGTGGCGATCGCGGCCGGCCTCGCGCTGTGGGTCGGCGAATTGCGAAGCGCGGCGCTGCCGATCCTGTGGGGCTCAGGCTTCGCGGCGGCGGCGGTCGCGGTCATGGTGCTGGCGCGCCGCGTTGCGCCGCGCAGTGCGCTGGCGGCGGCGGCGGTGCTGGCGGCGTTCAGCGTCGCCGATTTAGCCTGGAACAACGCGCCCAACGAGTCGACCGGCCTCAAGCCCGCTCTCTATGAGGCGCTGCGGCCCGACACCACTGATGAAACCGTCACTCTGCTGAAAGCCAAGCTTAAGGCCGCCGCTGCGCCCGACCGCCGCGACCGTGTCGAACTGATCGGCATCGCCTACCACTGGCCGAACATCGGGCTGATCCACGATTTCGATCACCTGTTCGGCCACAATCCCTTGCGC
The DNA here is from genome assembly GCA_026400395.1 of Alphaproteobacteria bacterium. GTDB lineage: Bacteria > Pseudomonadota > Alphaproteobacteria > Rhizobiales > Xanthobacteraceae > Z2-YC6860. The sequence goes on from JAPLPD010000101.1 coordinate 48,523, forward strand.
TTGATGGACTTCGAGAACGCAACGGCGGCGCCGGACACCGTCGCGGGCGTCGAGCAGCGGCAGTTTCCGCCGTTGATGTCGTCCTATCGCTCGGTGCTGGAGAATCTATTCGGCGTGCGTTTCATCGCGGTCGGCGCGCCGGTGGAGAAGGTCGACAAGTCGCTGAAGCCCGGCGATCTTGAATTCATCGCGCGCACCAAAGAAGCCCATGTCTATGAAAACCCGCGCGCGCTTCCGCGTGTCATGCTGGCGACGGAGTGGCGCGAGGCCGATTTCAGCGCGATGGTTCGCGATGGCCTATGGCCGGACGTCGATCCGCGCCGTGTGGTGCTGTTGGAAAGCGCTCCGGCCGGCGCGCCGAACGGTGGCGCGGGCGTCACGGCTCGCTTGGTGCGCTATGACAACACCGAGATCGTGATCGAAGCCGACGCGCCGGATGGCGGCTACGCGGTGCTCAACGACGTGTGGCATCCGTGGTGGCGCGCGACCGTGGACGGCAAGCCCACGGAGATATTGAAGGCCAACGTGCTGTTCCGTGCTGTCGTGGTGCCGCCCGGACGGCACGTCGTGCGCTTCACGTTTCATCCGTTCGCCGGCGCGTTCGCCGAGTTGAAGGGAATGCTCAGCGCGGTGTTGCGCTGAAATCTCGAAACACCATATCCGGCGCGCTGGTATTGTGGCGCGACGGAATGGTACGGCCCGCCCATAGCTCGGCGGCGCTGACGCTTCGGAACGGCATCACCGGCATTTGATTCCAAGCCGAGTCGTTCTTGCCCCGCCAGCCGATCTGCGAGACGTCGGCGTTACCATCCGTCACGAACATCGACCGCAAGGCGGCGAACGGCCGGTCCGCTGCGACCGGAGCGCTGAGGCCAACGTCGAGTACGATGCGCTCCTGGTCGAGCTTCTCGAGGCGCAAGGTGGCGCTGCCGCCGCGTGCGAAATTCACTGTGAAGGTGCGCGTTGTCGGATCGAACGCCACGTCCTTGATATCGACGAACGGACGGCCCGCCGTTTCCACCGGGCCGATCAAGAACGACGAGCCGTAGGCGCTCCAGCGCAGGTTCTGCGGCGGCAGCGGCCGCGCGCGCCAATAACCGTCGGCGGGATAGAGCACCAGCACCTCTTCGGCGCGCTCCTGGTAGCGCGTCCAGAGTTGCAACAGGTGAAAGCCGGTCTCGACGCGGTTGCCGACGCGCACCGTAACTTGGTTGCCCCGCCAAAAGCTCGGGAACGTCAGTCCGACAAGCTGCCATTCCTCGGTCTCGTAAATTGTCAGGCGGCGCTTCTCGAACTTGAACGACGGATCGTTCGACATGTCGCAGTTGGTGAAGTCGGGCGCCCAGTTGTCCTTGACGATGGTGCCCATATACGCTGGATGCGCGGCCTCGACGGTGAAGCGGCGGGCCTCGTTCGATTGCAGCTTGAGATAGACGTTGTCGGTCTCGGCGCAGCGGGTCGGCTCGCTGGCGTTGATGACGTTGACCGCCAATGCATCGGCTGCGTGCGCGGCCGGCGCGCCAAGCAGCAGAAGCGCCGCGACGAAGCTAGGCAAGCCGCGCATATACATCTCCCGAGTTGGCAGAATGCGGCAAAGCCGTGAGCCATGCCAGCATTGCATCGGTCGAGCGCCATTCGCCGAGAGTCTGGCTCTCTCCCAGCGCCGCGTTGAAGCGCGCGTAGCCCAGCGCCACGCAACGCTCGATGCAGGCGCGCGCTACGTCGCGCTGGATGGTAGTGAATTCGAACGACAGCGCCGCGACCGGCCGCGTCAGGCCCGCCAGCGCCTCTGCCTCGAAACCCTCCACGTCGATCTTGATGAACGTCGGTGTGCCCTGCGCGGCAATCAGCGCATCGAGCGTGGTGACCGGCACCTCGATCGATTTGTCCCACGCCTGCCCCTCCCAGCCAGCCGCGCCGTGTGCGGCGTCGACGAAAGCGCCCGATGCGGTGGAGACGGTCGGATTGGCGATATTGATCTGCATCGCGATGGTGCCGGCTTTCCGCCCGACCGCCTTGGGCTCGATGGTAACGCCGCTGCTCAACGCGTAGAGCAGCCTCAGCGTTCGCACCAGCGCGGGCTGCGGCTCTACCGCGACGACACGCGCGTCAAGCCGGCGGAATGCGGCGATGCGGTCGCCAACGTGAGAGCCGATGTCGAAGACGAGATCGCCGGGATTGACGAACTGGCTGTACAGCCTGTCCATCGCTTCGGCGCGGCCGCGGTCGCGGTAGTACACGCCGAGCGATCGCATCACTCCGCGTGCGGTTTGAAGGCCCTGCAGCATGGCGCTACGCCGGCCGCGCGGCGGCGGTGACCGCGGGCAGTGCCAGCGCGGTGAGCGCCCGCGGCGGCGCGGTCTCCTCGGGCAGCCGGCCGATGCCAATGCGGGTTAGCAGCCGGCCGAGCGCGGGCCGGGCTGTGAACACCGCGAGCGGGATCGACAAAGCCGGGCCGCCGGCCAGCAGAAACGCGTAGACCAGTGCGTTCGGGTGAGTGGTGGCGACCAGTCCAAGCGAGGCCACGCCCAGGGCTGTGTGCGGCCACAACTGGTGCAGCGCTTGCGACCACGGAACGGTGTGGTCGTCGCGCATCTGGCCGATCCAGCCGATCACCCGGCCAAACGGCAATCCAGCGAGGAACAACGTGTGGCAGACCCACATGATCGGCGACAACAGAATGAAGAACACGGTCTCGGTCAGCACGCTGGAGAGAAACCGCGCGGTGCCGCCGAAGTTGCGGCGAAGCTGCGGCCGCGTCAGCACATCGATCACGGTGGCGATCTTCGGCGCAAACCACATCACCAGTATTATGACGAGCAGAGCGCGGCCGGCGTCGGGGCGGATGAAGTCGGCCGGCACCGGCGTCGCAGCCAGCGCGAGTGTGCCGATGATCAGGAGCCCGATCCACGCCGGCGATCCCAAGAACATCAGCATGGCGAAGGCGAGTTGGAAACGGCTGACCGGTTTCAGGCCGGGCGTGAACAGAAAGTAGCCGTATTGCAGGGTGCCCTGGCACCAGCGTTGATCGCGCCGGATAAACTCGGTCAAAGTCGGCGGATTCTCCTCCCAGCCGAGGTCCTCCTCGGGCAGCACGCGCACATAGTAGCCGGCGCGTCGCATCAGCGCCGCCTCGATCTGGTCATGGCTCAGCACATGGCCGCCAAGCACTCCGCCGTCCGGCAATTTGGGGATGTGGCAATGGGCGAGGAACGGCGCGATGCGGATGATCGCGTTGTGTCCCCAGTACGGGCCACAGTCGCTCTGCCACCAGGCGCTGCCGATCGTCCATGAGCGCATGCCGAGCCGCATGCCGAATTGGAAAATCCGCGCGAAAGCGCTGGTCGATGGCATGCCGACGACCAGGCCTTGGAGGATTCCGAGCTTTGGATCGGCCTGGATCACCCGCACCATGCGCATGATCGCGGCGGCGGTCATGAAGCTATCGGTGTCGAGCGTGACGGCGAACTCGTGCTGGCCGCCCCAGCGCTCGCAGAAGTCCCAGAAATTTCCGGCCTTGAAGCCGGTGTTTTCGGTGCGGCGGCGGTAGGTCACCGGAATTCGGTCTCGCCATTGCGTGGCGAGCGCATCGAAGCCTGTCTGCTCAAGGGCGGCGATGTCCGGCTGGCTGGTGTCGCTTAGAACGTAAAGATGAAAGCGGCCCGCGGCGCCGGCGAGATCGATCTCCCGCATCATGGCGTCGAGATTGCGGATCACCCGGTCGGGTGGCTCGTTGCGAACGAAGATGGCGATCGCCGTCGATGCCGTGATCGGCTCGTCATTGCGCAGCCCGGCGACGGACGGCACCACGCTGGCGACCGGATCGCGGGCGAACCGCATGATGAAAAAGCCGATGGCTGCGTTCCAGAAGCCTATCACCGACCACGGCATGGTGAGGCCGAAGAAGAGAAGGAGTAGCGCATTGGCCAGACCGAAGCCGCCGGCCGAGAGCGCGTAGCCCGCCAGCGCCATCAGGGTTGCGATGCTGGTTAGCACAAGGCACAGGAACAGCGCACGGCGCCCGACAATCCTGGCGTCGGAACCGTTAGTTAGCGGCAAATCCGTGATTCCGCGCCCCGACACGCCCAACAACTTCCTTATGTCGTCCGTCCGTGCTGGATATACCCGGCGGCGAGGCTTTTAGTCCAATAAGGAGAAGGTGTGGCGGACGGCGGCGAGGTGGCGCAGGCGCTCTGGTATGTGGGACCGGGCCGGGCCGAAATCCGCGATGAGCGGCTGGCGCCGCTCGCGGACGGCCATGTGCGGGTCCGCGCGGTCCACGGCGCCATCAGCCGAGGCACCGAGGCGTTGATCGCCGCCGGCCGCGTGCCGGAAAGCGAACACCGGCGCATGCGTGCGCCGTTCATGGGCGGTGCGTTTCCGTTTCCAGTGAAGTACGGCTACGCCACGGTCGGCGTGATCGAGGCCGGGCCGGCCGCACTGGCCGGGCGTCCGGTGTTTGCGCTGCATCCGCATCAGACCCGCTTCGACGTGCCGGCGGAGGCGGTGGCTCCGCTTCCGGCGGATATTCCGCTGTCGCGCGCCGTGCTGTCCGCGAACATGGAGACGGCGCTGAACGCGGTCTGGGATGCGGCGCCGGGCCCATCCGGGCGGATCGCCGTGGTCGGTGCCGGTGTGGTCGGCGCGCTGGTCGGGCTTCTCTGCGCGCGGATCGAAGGCGCCGAGGTCACGCTGGTCGATGTCGATCCGTCGCGCGCTGAACTGGCGCGGGCGCTCGGACTCAATTTCGCCGCGCCGGACGATGCGCCGGTCGATTGCGCGTTTGTGTTTCACGCCAGCGCCAGCGCCGCCGGGCTGGCGACGGCGCTCACTGCCGCCGGCGACGAGGCGACCATCCTGGAATTGAGCTGGTACGGCGCGGGAACCGTGGCGGCGCCGCTGGGCGGCGCATTCCACAGCCGGCGGCTGAAGCTCATATCGAGCCAGGTCGGCAAGGTGGCGCCATCGCACCGGGCGACGCACACCTACCGCCAGCGTCTCGACGCCGCGATCAAGCTCCTCGCCGATCCACGGCTTGATGTGCTGCTTGCGCCGGCCGTCGCGTTCCGCGACCTTCCGGCTCGGCTTCCCGATATCCTGAAACCCCGGAGCGGCGTACTCTGCCAGCTCATTACCTACTGAGAGGCAACCTTGTTCACTGTTGAAGTCCGCGATCACATCATGATCGCCCATTCGTTCCGCGGCGCGGTGTTCGGTCCGGCCCAGGCGCTGCACGGCGCGACCTTCATGGTCGATGCGGCGTTCATCGCCGATGAACTCGATACCAACGGCATCGTGGTCGATATCGGCCGCGCGCTGGATACGCTGAAAGAGGTGTTGCAGCCGCTGAACTACAAGAACCTCGATGACTTGCCGGAGTTCAAAGGCAAGAACACCACGACCGAGTTCCTGACCAAATACATCTTCGACCGGCTCGCACATCACGCCCGTGAAGGTGATCTCGGCCGGCCGGGCCGCGAGTTGAGCGCGATCCGCGTGTCGATCGGCGAATCGCATGTGGCGCGCGCCTCCTACGAGGCGCCGTTGTGGTGAAGCGCGTCGCGTTCGCGGTGCCGGGCGATCTGGCGACGCCCACCGGCGGCTACGCCTACGACCGCCGCATGATCGCGGAACTGCAAAAGCTCGGCTGGCAGGTCGATGTGATCGAGTTGGGCGACGGCTTCCCGCGTCCGAGCCCGGCGACCAAGACGGCGGCGCATGACGCGCTTGCCGCCGTGGCGAAGGATTGCCCCATCGTCATCGACGGGCTGGCGTTCGGGGTTCTGCCGGAGGCGGCCAAGGCGTTGCATGACGGCCATCTACTGCTCGCCCTGGTGCATCATCCGCTGGCGCTGGAGACGGGACTTCCGCCCGCCGACGCGGCGGCGTTCAAGGTCAGCGAATACGACGCACTGGCCGCCGCGCACGGTGTCGTGGTCACAAGTCCATCGACCTCGAAGCTTCTGATCGACGACTACGACGTGCCGCCCGACCTCGTCACGGTGGCCTGTCCGGGCACCGATCGCGGCACCATGGCGAAAGGCAGCAGCGATGGCATTGTGCGGCTGCTCGCAGTGGGCTCGGTGGTGCCGCGCAAAGGCTATGACGTGCTGATCCAGGCGCTGACGCCGCTGGCGGGCCGGGCGTGGCGTCTGACGATTGCCGGCGACCGGACGCGCGACGAGGCGGCGGCGATGCAGCTCGACGCGGAAATTGTCGGCAGCGGTCTGGTCGGGCAGATCGAAGTGCTGGGTGCGCTGCCGGCGGATCGCATCGATGCGCTCTATGCGGCATCCGATGTGTTTGTGCTGCCGTCCCGCTTCGAGGGATACGGCATGGCGTTCGCCGAAGCGCTGGCGTACGGCTTGCCCGTCGTCGGCACGACGGCTGGCGCCATCCCCGACACGGTGCCACCCAACGCCGGCGTGCTCATCGAGCCGAACGACATTAAAGCGCTGACGCGCACGCTCCGGATGCTGATCGATAATCCGAAGGAGCGGCTGTGGTTTGCCGCCGGCGCCCGCGAGGCCGGCGCGGCGTTACCGACGTGGCAGGACTCGGCGAAATTACTGGCCGGGGCGATCGAGGCGCTGGCATGAGCTTCAGCGCTACCTGGCTTGAACTGCGCGAGCCCTACGATCGCCAAGCGCGCAATCCGGCCGTGCTGGACGCGGTGGTGGCGGCGCTTGCCGGGCGTTCTTCGGTCACCATCGTCGATCTCGCCTGTGGCACGGGATCGACGTTCCGCGCACTCAGTCCGCGGATCAAGGCGCGGCAAAGCTGGCGGCTGATTGATAACGATCTCAGCCTGCTGGCGCGCGCTCCAGAGTCATCCGCCGACGCGGGCGTAGAGACCATCCCGATGGACCTCAACCGCGATCTGGAGGCGGCGTTCGACGATCCCGCCGATCTGATCGTCACGTCGGCACTGCTCGATCTGGTTTCCGACGAATGGCTGCAGCGGCTGGTGGTCGAGGCCGCGGTGCGGAATCTGCCGGTTCATGCGGCGCTCAGCTACGACGGACGCATCGCGTTCGATCCGGTCGATGCGGGCGACGCGAGGATCGTCGCCGCGATCAATGCGCATCAGCGCACGGACAAAGGCTTCGGAGCGGCGCTCGGTCCGCAAGCCGGGGAACAGGCGATCAAGCGGTTCGAGCGGATCAATTACGCGGTGGTGCAGGGTGTGTCCGATTGGACCTTCGCGCCGCAGGACCGCGAGATCCAGATGGAAATACTCTCAGGATGGGCGACCGCCGTGCGCGAGACCGGCAAGCTGCCGCTGCCTGATGTGCTCGGCTGGCTGACGCGCCGGCGCGATTTCGTGGCCGCCGGCCGCTCGTCGATCCGCGTCGGTCACGTCGATTTTTTCGCCCGCCCAACCGGCACGCGCTGAGCCGATAAGTCGCAGTCGAACAGCACCTCGTCGTCAAGACGATGCACTTTCACCGGCATCAAGATCGCCTCGTCCACCCGCGCGATCGGCGGCAACGCAAAGCTGGACCGGCCGGAGCCGAGAATGATCGGCGCCACCGTGACGTGCAGCCGGTCGAGGCATTTCGCTGTGAGAAAGCGCGACACCGTATCGGCACCGCCTTCGATCAGCACGCGGCGCAGGCCACGGGCGGCCAGCGCCGACAGGATGTCCGGCGGCGCGAGTTGCCCGTCCATCTTGGCGACGCCGACGATCTCGATGTCGGCGGGCAAGGGCGGTTTGGCTCCCGCGCCGGTCACCACCAAACGGCGAACCCCGTCGTTGGCCAGGAGTTTGGCGCCGGACGGAAGCCGCCCGCGCGCGTCGATAACGACCCGTGCCGGTTGCGGACCGTTGACCCGACGCACCGTGAGCTGTGGATCGTCAGCCAGAGCGGTACCGACCCCGATCACGACCGCGTCGACCAGCGCCCGCAGCCGGTGCAGGTGGGCAAGCCCGGCCGGGCCGTTGATGTAGTGGGAATGACCGGTCTCGGTGGCGACCCGGCCGTCCAGCGACTGGCCGATTTGGGCGACGACCATGAGGTCGTCGGCCCTTCCATGCCGCAACGGGCCGAACAGGCCCTCCCAAGGCCCCGGGAGAGGGAAGGTCAGTGCCCGAAAAGCTTCAGGAACGGAGGCCCAGGAATCCATATCCCGATTGTCATTTCCTGCGGCTAGGGTTGGCGGCTTTCGTCCCGGAGCTTCGCATCGCCGGACGGAAGACGGCGGAACCATCTCTTGCCATAATAGCTTATTGCGGTTGAAAGTGACATGGATCAATGGCTTAGGCGAATAATAAGGCCGGCCCGGTGTTCTTAGGTTGGGGTCGGCAAGGCAGTAAACGAGCGAGCATGAATGCCAGATAAGAATGTTGGGCCTACGGGCTCCGTCCTGTTCGGGACCCGCGAGCAGGTGGGTGTCGGTCGAGGGATATCCGAGTTTCGGGCTGGCCGTCCGGTGGTGGTGACCGGTGCCGGTGAGGCGCTGCTTTGTCTTCCGGTCGAAGGGCTGACCAAAGAACGGCTGCACGCGTTTCGGGCGCTTAGCGCGCCGATCGCGCCGCGTCTGGTGCTAACCAGTTTGCGGGCGCAGTCGCTGGGGATCGAAACCGACCAACCCGTCGCGCTCGAGTTGCTGGCCGACATCGACGCGAACATGATCCTCGCTCTGGTTGCCGACGCCACATCCGATCATCAATTCGTGCCGGAGCCGGCGGTCGCCGCCGCGGTCGCGGCCATCGAACTGGTCAAGCTCGCGCAGGTTCTACCCGCGGTCCTGATCGCGGAGACCGTCGAGTCCGTCACCTCCAACTTCAACCCTGCCATCATCGCCGTCGAAGCGAGCGCCGTCGCGCGGTATCGCGAGACGGCCACGCAAACGCTCACCATTGCCGGGGAGGCCCATGTGCCGCTCAGCTCCGGCGTGCGCACGCGGTTCGTGGTGTTCCGCGACGCCTTCGGCGACGATCCGGTCGCGGTGATCGTTGGCACGCCGGATTTGTCGAAGCCGGTGCCGGTCCGTATCCACTCCGCGTGTCTCACCGGCGACGTGTTCGGTTCGCGGCGCTGCGATTGCGGCGATCAGTTGAAGCTTGCGCTTGCGCGGCTGCAGGAGGCCGGCGGCGGCGTCATCCTCTATCTCGCACAGGAGGGTCGCGGTGTCGGTCTCGCCAACAAGATGCGCACCTACAAGCTGCAGGATGGCGGCCTCGACACGGTCGACGCCAACACCACGCTCGGCTTCGACGACGACGAGCGCGAGTATGGCGTCGCGGTCCGCATGCTGCAGATGCTGGGCTGCAGCCGGGTGGTGCTGCTCACCAACAATCCGGCCAAGCTCGAAGGTCTTGCTAAGGCCGGTATCGAGATTGCCGGCCGCATGCCGATCGAGACCCCGATCAACTCGGACAACCGCCGCTACTTGACGGCGAAGGCGTCGCGCGCCGGCCATCAGCTTCGGCATGTGATGGCATCGATCGCCGGGCATTCCGAAAGCGATGACAAGGAGACCGGCCTGGTGCCTTGAGGCCGGGACCGGCGAGGACGATGACTTACACGCTCACCGCGCGCGTCCTTCACTGGGTCATTGCGGCCCTCGTTCTCGCCTTGATTCCGGTCGGCATCGCCATCGCCAACGTCGATTTCGGCCCCTGGCAGAACACGCTCTACGATCTGCACCGCTCGACCGGTACGCTGGTGCTGTTGCTCATGGTCGTCCGGCTGTGCTGGCGTCTGACCCATCCGGCGCCGCCGCTGCCGCAGGACCTGCAGGCGCTGCAGCGGTTCGCCGCCCACGCCACGCATTTCACGCTCTATGGACTGGTGATCGCCCAGACGATTGTCGGCTGGATTGCCACATCTGCCTACCGCGCACCGATCCGGGTGTTTTGGCTGTTCAATCTGCCGCCGATCTGGCGCGAGGACCGCGTCTTCTCGGAGACGATGTTTGGCGCGCATAAACTCATAGGCATCACACTTGCGTGCATGCTCGGCGCTCACATCGGGGCCGCGCTGTACCACCATTTCATCCGCAAGGACCAGATCCTGATGCGCATGGTACGCGGCTAACCGATGGCTGGCCCCGCAGACAGCCGCACGATCGGCGACCTCACGTTCCAGGAGGTGAACACGGCGTTGAGCGCCAGTTCGATCCTCTGTCTGCCGATGGGCTCAATGGAGCAGCATGGACCGCATCTGCCGCTCAACACCGACACCGTGCTGGCCGAGGCGTTTACCGCGCGCATCGTCGAACGCTGGGGCGAGGCATACGACCTGTGGCGGCTGCCGCCGGTCGCGGCCGGGCTGTCACGGGAGCACGAATGGGCGCCCGGCACACTGTCGCTGTCCGTCGGTGGCCTGACGCAGATGCTGCGCGAGCTTTGCCGCGTGATCGTACGCGCGCTGCCGGCCCGCAATCTGCTGATCGTGAACGGGCATGGCGGCAACCGTGGCCTGCTCGAAGTGCTGGGGTGCGAACTGCGCGGCGACTTCGGGCTGAACGTCTGCGCGCTGCATCTCGGTGCCATGATCAGTCCAGTGGCCGACGCGGCTATCCCCGAAATCCACGCCGGGATGGATGAGACTTCGGTGATGCTGGCGCTGGCTCCCGGTCTGGTCCGCAGCGACCGGATCGGCCAATTGATAAACCCGCCGAATGGAACCGCCGTCCAGGCGGCGATCCTCGACCCGACGACCAGTTGGCCCTGGTCGAGCGGCGACAAGAGGATCGCGGATTTGGGCGTGATTGGCGACGCAGCCAAGGCGTCCGCCGGGCATGGCCATTCGATCGTGACACGGGTGGTCGAGGGCGCAGGGGCGGTGCTCAAGCAGCTCCGCGACAATCAGCCTGGGGCGGCGGGTGCCGCCCCCCGACAGCCCTAACCAACTCTTAATCAGGCTGCGCTAAAACGAGGGCTGGTTTCCTGTGCGAGTGGTGCCGGAATGGCCAGCCAGGCCGAATCGTCCGCCGAAAAGTTGCGAGCCTACCTCCGCGAGTTGAAGCCCGGAGCGCGGGCGCTTCTCATTGCTGAGCTGGAGCGTGGGTTGCTGCATGGCGCGGGCCCTGCCGGGGCGGAACTCGTGCTGTCCGAACTGCGGCGAAGTCTCCGCGAAGGCAGCACCAAGTCGTCCCGCTTCGGCGATCCGGCCCGTCTGTTTTTCCAGCCGATCGAACCGTTCCTGGTCGATGACGGACCCGATCACAAGCATCGCGGACGCATCGCGCGTTCCGCGCTCGAGCCGCTCTGGATTTGGATCGGCAACAGGGTCATGCCGGGCGAGGTCAACACCTATTCCGAGCAGGTCGAGGAGGCGCTCGGCGCCGGCGATTCCGATGCAGCCGAGCTTCACGCGCGTGCGTTCCAGGACCGCGCGATGGTGCGCATCACGCAGATGATGCAAAGCGCCGACGATAAGGAGCGCCGCCGCCTCGGCGTTCAGCTCGGCACCGAACGCGCCTTCGAGGACGTGCAAGCGTTGCGGGGAATTCTCGCGTCGCGTGACGGCTTGGCGATGCTGGGTACGCAGTTGACCGGCCACATCACCGCGCTGGCCGGTCCGGTGCTTGAAAGCGTCAAGGCGCAGGTCGACTCGCTTGCGGGAAAGTCGGACCTGTTTCTCTATTCGCTCGTGCTGGTGATGAGCAAGCTGGTGTCGCCCTGGCAACTGATCCGGCTGGCGATCCGGGCGGCCAACAGCGACGACGCCAAGCGCATCGCCGAGACGCCGTACGCGGTCACGGTTCAGATCGTGCTGGAAGAGGTCGACCGCCGGGTCCGCGAACTCGCAGCCGATCTCAAGAGCGGCCGCGGCATCGCGGTTGCGGCGCTGCTCAAAGAGGTCCACGACGCGCTGCGCGGTTTGCGCTCGGAGATCGACCTGCCGGCGGAGTCAGTTTGGGGCAAGCAGCTCACCACGCTCCGCGCCGAAGTATCCAAGATTCTTACCGGCGAAATCGAAATGATGCCCGGCCGGGTGCGGCGGCTGATCCGGCCGCGGCCGGCGAAGGAAATGTCGGCGGGCTCCCGGCTCGACGCCGACGAGGTGTCGGAGACCGAGGCGCTGATCGGCTTTGTCGCGGCCTGCCGCAACTACGCCAGCGAGCTTGCCGTCAACGAAGTCACGCAGCGCACCTTCAACGAGTTGCAACAACTGCTCGATACCGGCACCCGCGCGCTGCTCGACGCGCTGCGCGGTGCGAGCCCGGCCGAACGCACGTTCCGTCTGTCGCAGGTCGATGCAGCGGTGCGTTTCTGCGCCAAGGTGTTCGGTCAGGAGTATGCATCGACGCTTGCCAAGGCCGCCGAGGTCGCCGCGCACGATCCCGGACGAAAGGCCGCAGGCCGCGCCTGAAAAGGCGCTGACTCCAGCAAACAGGGCCATTTCTTGGGCTGGGCCGCCCGTCCAAATGCGGCAGCGTGAATGTTTTTTGCCTGCCCCGGCCGGGGATGGTAACCTTCCATGATGATGCTCTGGTTTGTCATAGCGTTGATGACAGCGGCCGCCGTATTCGCGGTGCTGTGGCCACTCCGGCGGCATGTGCCGCAGCGCGGCGGCAGCGATATCGAGGTCTATCGCGACCAGCTTGAGGAAATAGAGCGCGACCGCGCGGCCGGCATGATTGCCGAGCGCGAGGCCGAGGCCGCCCAGGTCGAGATTTCACGGCGGTTGCTTGCCGCGGCGGATTCCGCGCCCCCAGCCAAGCCGGTTTCCGGAGCGGTTCGCCGGCGTCGGATCGCGGCCTTCGTGGCACTGGTGCTGCTGCCGTTCGGCGCCGTCAGCTTCTATTTGCAATTGGGTTCACCGCAATTGCCCAGTCAGCCGCTTCAAGCGCGGGGCGGCGCGACCACGCCGGACCGCTCGGCCTCGGAAATGGTCGGCCGCATCGAGGCCTATCTCAAAACGAATCCGGACGACGGCCAGGGTTGGGAGATGGTCGGTTCGCTCTATCTTCGAATGGGCTTGCTGGACGAAGCGGTGAAAGCACGGCGGAACTCGTTGCGCCTGCTCGGTTCCAGCCCGGAGCGTCAGGCCAATCTCGGCGAGGCGCTGGTCGGCGCCGCCAACGGTGTTGTCACCGAAGAAGCCAAAGCGATCTTCGGCAATGTTCTTCGTCTTGATCCGCGCGACGTCCGGTCCCGCTTCTTCATGGGCCTCGCGGCTGAGCAGGACGGACGGACCAAGGATGCCGCCGAGACTTGGCGCGCGCTCTTGGCCGACGCCACGCCCGACGCGGATTGGGCGGGCTTTGTTCGTGAATCGCTGGCGCGCGTCGATCCGGCCCCAGCCGCCGCGGCAAAGTCCGGACCGGGCGCCGCCGAGATGGCCGCTGCAAACGAGATGACGCCCGAGCAGCGCCAGGAGATGATCCAGGGCATGGTGGGGCGGTTGGCAGAACGCCTGAAGCGCGACGGTTCCGACGTGAACGGCTGGATCATGCTGGTGCGCAGCTACACGGTGCTGGGCGCGCCGGCGCAGGCGCGTGCCGCCGCGGATGAAGCGCGTCAGGCCCTGGCGAGCGATCCCGAGAAGCTCAAGCTCCTGAACGAATCCATTGTGCGCGAGATGGCGCAGCCCGCCGTTCCCGCCGTCGCGGCTGCTCCGCCTCGGCCAGTCGCGCCGTCGCCGGCCCAGGTGGCACCGGGGCCAAGTGCCGCAGACATGGCCGCGGCCAATGACCTGTCACCGGAACAACGCAACACCATGATCCGTGGTATGGTCGCGCGGCTCGCGGAACGTCTCAAGCAGGACGGCAGCGACGTCGAGGGATGGTTGCGGCTGCTGCGCGCCTATATGGTGCTTGGCGACAAAGATCAGGCGCGCGCCGCGGCCGTCGAAGCCCGCCGCGCGCTGGCCAGCGACCCCGGCAAGCTGCGGCAGGTCGATGAGATGATCAAAGGACTGGGGATCGAAGGCTGACATGATCCGCAAGCAGCGGCGCCTGGTTTTGATCGGCTCAAGTGTCGGCGTGCTCGCGTTGGCCGCGGGGTTAATTCTCTACGCGATGAGCAGTTCAATCGTGTTTTTCAACTCGCCGACCGATCTCGCGGATGGGAAATTGGCGCCAGGCACCGCGGTTCGGCTTGGTGGGCTGGTCAAGGAGGGATCGGTTCAGCGAGGGGCTAATCTAGCGGTCCGGTTTGAAGTGACTGACGGCAATCGCGCGATTCCGGTGACTTTCGTTGGCATCCTGCCGGATCTGTTCCGTGAAGGGCAGGGTGTGGTCACGGAAGGCAAAATGCAGTCCGACGGGGTGTTCAAAGCGGATACCGTGCTCGCCAAGCACGACGAAAACTACATGCCGAAGGAAGTCGTTGACGCGTTGAAGAAACAAGGCCGCTGGGAAGAAGGAAGCGGGAAACCAAAATGATCGCGGAAATCGGCCACTACGCGCTGGTTCTGGCGCTGGCTCTTGCCCTCGTCCAATCGATTGTCCCGGCGATTGGGGCAAGGCGCCGCGACGACACCTTGATGGCCGTGGCGGGGCCGACGGCGCTCGCCCAGTTCGCTTTCGTGGGGCTGGCCTTTGTCGCGCTCACCGCAGGCTACGTGACGTCGGATTTTTCCGTCGTCAACGTCTTCGAGAATTCGCACTCGGAGATGCCGCTGATCTACAAGTTCACCAGCGTGTGGGGAAACCATGAGGGCTCGATGCTGCTCTGGGTTCTCATTCTTTCGTTGTTCGGTGCGCTAGTCGCGGCGTTCGGCACCAACCTGCCGTCCACGCTGAAGGCCAATGTGCTGGCCGTGCAATCGTGGATCGCGGCCGCGTTCTATCTCTTCATCCTGGTGACATCGAATCCGTTCCTGCGGCTGGCGCAGGCTCCGATGGAGGGACGCGATCTCAATCCGATCCTTCAGGACCTAGGGCTCGCGATCCATCCGCCGTTGCTTTACATCGGCTATGTCGGCTTCTCGATCTCGTTCTCTTTTGCGATCGCAGCGCTGATCGAGGGCCGCATCGACGCCGCCTGGGCGCGCTGGGTGCGGCCGTGGACGCTGGCGGCCTGGATGTGCCTGACGCTCGGTATCGCCATGGGTTCGTACTGGGCCTACTACGAACTGGGTTGGGGCGGCTTCTGGTTCTGGGATCCGGTCGAGAACGCATCGCTGATGCCGTGGCTTGCCGGCACCGCGTTGCTGCACTCCGCCGTGGTGATGGAAAAGCGCAATGCGCTGAAGGTCTGGACCATTCTGCTGGCGATCCTGACGTTCTCGCTGTCGCTGATGGGGACGTTCTTGGTACGCTCCGGCGTGCTGACGTCGGTGCATACGTTCGCCAGCGATCCGACGCGCGGCGTGTTCATTCTCGCCATTCTGGTGCTGTTCATCGGCGGCGGTCTCGCGCTGTACGCTTGGCGCGCGCCGATGCTCAAGCAGGGCGGCCTGTTCGCGCCGATGTCGCGCGAGGGCGCGCTGGTGTTCAACAATCTGTTTCTCACCGCAGCCTGCGCGACCGTTTTCGTCGGCACGCTCTATCCGTTGGCGCTCGAAGTGCTGACCGACGAGAAGATTTCGGTCGGCGCGCCGTTCTTCAATCTCACCTTCGCACCGCTATTCGTCCCGCTCCTGCTGGTGGTGCCGCTCGGCCCGTTGATGCCCTGGAAGCGCGGCGACCTGTTGGCTGTCGTACAGCGGCTGATGGGTGCCGGGATTGCCGCACTCTTCGCAATCGCTGGGACCTTGGCGGTCACCAGCGGCGGGCCGGTGCTCGCTGCGCTCGGCGTCGGCCTTGCCGCCTACGTCATGGTCGGCTCGCTCACCGATTTCGCCGAACGGACCGGCCTGCTGCGGTTGCCGCTATCGACCGCGCTGACTCGCGCGCGTGGCCTGCCGCGCTCGGCGTTCGGCACCATGATCGCGCATTTCGGCCTCGGCGTTTCGCTATTGGGCATCGTTTGCGCCGCGACGTGGGGCACCGAGAAAATCGTTTCGCTGAAACCCGGCGCGACGGTTTCGCTGCGCTCCTACGATCTGAGCTTCGACGGCCTGGTGGCTCGCCAGGGCCCGAACTACCGCGAGACGATCGCCAAGTTCAGCGTTCGGCAGGGCGGCAATGTGATCGGCACGATGGAGCCCGCGAAGCGCAGCTTCCAGGCGCGGCAGAGTTCGACCACCGAAGCAGCACTGCTGACGCGCGGCGCGAGCCAGCTTTATCTTTCGCTCGGCGATCCCGGCGACGACGGCTCGCTCGCGGTGCGGCTCTATCACAAGCCGCTGGTGCTGCTGATTTGGATCGGCACGCTGATCATGTTCATCGGCGGCGGGCTGTCGCTGTCGGATCGGCGGCTGCGGATCGGCGCGCCGAAGCCGGCGCGGTCGAAGTCCACACTGCAGCCGGCGGAGTAGGCAGTGAGGGCTAGGCGGAACCGCTGGATTTCGATCGCTGCGGTTGCGCTTGCGCTCGCCGCATCGACGTCGTCGTTCGCGGTGCAGCCCGACGAAATCCTGCCCAACCCCGCGCTTGAATCGCGCGCCCGCGAACTGTCGCGCGAACTGCGCTGCATGGTCTGCCAGAACCAGTCGATCGACGATTCCGACGCGCCGCTGGCGCGCGATCTGCGGCTGCTGGTGCGCGAGCGCCTCACCGCGGGCGACAGCAATTCCCAGGTGCTCGACTTCCTGACCGCGCGTTACGGCCAGTTCGTGCTGCTCAAGCCGCGGCTCGGCTGGGATACCGCGCTGCTGTGGGCAGCGCCCGGCGTCGTTCTTGCGCTCGGCGTGGCCGGGCTGGTCGGCCTGCTGCGGCGGCGCTCGCGCCCTGGTCATGCCGAAGCGGAGCAGCCCGCGCTCACCGTGGCTGAACAGCGCCGCCTGACCAAGTTGCTCGGCGAAGGTGGAAAATCAACAGGGCCGTCGGCCTAGGTCGTTGATTTATCGCGATAATTGTGGTCCCCGAGATTACCAAAGATTAATTCCCCCGCCACGCCCGCGTAAGGCGGGGCTCCCCATGTTCTGTCCAACACGAAGCGCTGGGGCGCTGATCCACGTCGAGGACAGACATTCAGATGACTCAGGTCAATTCAACGAAATCGCGAATCTTACCGATGCGGCGGCTCGCGCTTCTGGCCACCACCGTCGCCGGCCTCGCCGTGGGCGGACTGATGGTGGCGCCGACCTTGTCGCCCTACGCCACGCAGGCGGTGGCGCAGAACCTCTCCCAGGAGGCCCAGCACCTCGCCCGGCCTTCCGGCTTTGCTGACATCGTCGAGAAGGTGAAGCCTTCGGTTTTCTCCGTTCGCGTCAAGGTACGCACCGATGCCGACCAGGTGTCCTCCGATGACGAGAACCCGTTTCCGAAGGGCTCTCCGATGGAGAAGTTCTTCAAGCGCTTCGGTATGCCTGATGGCGGCCAGGGCGGTCAGGGTGGACCGAACAGCCCGCGCGGCCGGCAGTTCGGCCAAGCCCAGGGCTCCGGCTTCTTCATCTCGGCGGACGGCTTTGCCGTGACTAACAACCACGTCGTGGAGAAGGCCACGAACGTCGAAATCTCCACCGACGACGGCAAGACCTACAGCGCCAAGGTGATCGGCACCGATCCGCGCACCGATCTGGCGCTGATCAAGGTCGAAGGCAGCAACTTCCCCTACGTCAAGCTGGCGGAAGCGGCGCCCCGCATCGGCGACTGGGTGCTGGCGGTCGGCAATCCGTTCGGCCTTGGCGGTACCGTCACCGCGGGCATCGTCTCGGCTCGCGGCCGCGACATCGGCGCCGGTCCGTATGACGACTTCTTGCAGATCGACGCGCCGGTGAACAAGGGCAATTCCGGCGGCCCCACCTTCAACACCGAAGGCAGCGTGATCGGCGTCAACACCGCGATCTTCTCGCCGTCGGGCGGGTCGGTGGGCATCGCCTTCGCCATTCCGGCGGAAACAGTGAAGACGGTGGTTGCTCAGCTCAAGGACAAGGGCTCGGTGACGCGCGGTTGGATCGGCGTGCAGATCCAGCCGGTAACGCCGGAGATCGCCGAGAGCCTCGGCATGAAGAAGTCCGGCGGCGCGCTGGTCGCGGAACCGCAGAAGGATGGCCCGGCGATGAAGGCCGGCATCCAGTCCGGCGACGTGATCGCCACGGTGGACGGCAAGACAGTGGCGGATGCTCGTGATCTCGCTCGCAAGATCGGTGGCATCGCCCCCGGTACGGCGGTCAAGCTCGGCATCCTCCGCGGCGGCGCCGACAAGACCATCACCCTGACGCTCGGCGAGTTGCCGAACGCCCGTGAGGCGCGTGCCGACACCAAGGCCAAGTCGGAGAAGACCAGCAGCGAAGCGCGGCTCGGGCTGTCACTCACTCCCGGCGGCAGCGAACCCGGTGTTGTCGTCGCCGAAGTCGATCCGTCCGGACCGGCAGCGGATTTCGGCTTTAAGGCTGGCGACGTGATCCTCGAGGTCGGCGGTCAGACCGTCGCCACGCCCGCCGAAGTGGGCAAGGCGCTCGGCAATGCTCGCGAGGATGGCAAGCGAAGCGTGCTGATGCGCGTGAAGAGCGAACAAGGGACGCGGTTTGTGGCGGTTCCGCTCAGCCGCGCCTGACGAGTTGAGCCCGCGCCCGGTTCTGGCGCGGGTGTGAGATCGGGGCCGTAACGTCGGCATTCGTCGCCCCCGCCGACGGAACGAACCCGGGGGACGGGTGTGAGCCCGTCCCCGATTATACCGTCGTTGTTCTCGGCATTCGTCGCCCCCGCCGGGAACGGCGATGGTGGGGGGGCGGTGGAGCGATCCTCCGCCCACCACTTGATCTCGAGGCCGGACACAGGCGCGGACGGCCGGATTTCGATACAGTGGCCGCACCTCAAAGCGGACCGACATGCGCCTCCTCATCGTAGAAGACGATCGCGACGCCTCCGACTATATCGCCCGGGCTTTCCGGGAGGTCGGGCATGTCGCCGACCAGGCGCCCGATGGCGAGGAAGGTCTGGCCCTCGCCACCGACCGGCAATACGACGTGCTTATCATCGACCGCATGCTGCCCAAAAAAGACGGCCTCTCACTGATCGGTGAATTGCGCGCCAAGAGCATCGAAACACCGGTGCTCATCCTGTCCGCGCTCGGTCAGGTCGATGACCGCGTCAAAGGTCTGCGCGCCGGCGGCGACGACTACCTGCC
>JAPLPD010000332.1:0-7950 GCA_026400395.1 Alphaproteobacteria bacterium
ATGGCCAGATCAGCCCCTCGACCACCGTTCGGGCTGGCCGAACAGCCGGTAATGCGTCGGCACCTCGCGTCGGTCTTGTGGCAAGGCCGTAAAACGCCAATACTCACGCCAGTTCGGGAGTCATCTGGAGAATCCCGGCTACAACCATTTCACGTTCAAGAGCCTGCCGTACAATCCGGAAAAGGATTTCGAGCCGGTGGTCGGCATGTTCATCAACGCCAACGCGCTGGTGGTGAACGCGTCGCACAACGTCAAAACCATCCCGGAACTGTTCGCCTACGCCAAGGCGAAGCCGGGCAAGCTGAGCTACGGCACGTTTTCCTTCATGCTGGTCTACTTCATGGACAAGCTGAACAAGGACAACGGCATCGACATCGTCCGGGTGCCGTTCCGCAGCGGCAACGAAATGGTCAACGCGGTGATGGCGGACACCACGCCGATCGTTTTTCTCGGTCTCGCTAACATGATCGGGCAGATCAAGAGCGGGCAGTTCACTGCGCTCGCGCTCAATTCCACCGTCCGCTCTCCGCTGTTCCCGAACGTGCCGACCTTGACCGAGGCGACCGGCGAGGACTACCCGCCGCCGTGGTTCGGCCTGTTCGCGCCCGCCGGTACGCCCGAACCAATCCTGGAGAAAATCAACGGCGAGGTGCAGCGCATCGCCGCAGAGCCGGCCTTTCGCCAGAGAAACTACACCGACCGCGCGGTCGAGCCGATGGCCGGTCCGCGCGCCGAGTTCGCAAAGTTCATCGCCAGCAACCGCGCATTCGCCGCGCGGGTGGCCAAGGAAACCGGGATGCAGCCGCAATAGGCGGCGCGGCTCGGCGGAGGGGTTTCATGCTTCGGATCGTTGGGCTCGTCGTCATCGCCTGGACGGCGGTGCTTCCTGCCGCGGCGCAGGATTATCCGTCGCGGCCGGTTCGGATCGTGTTTCCGCTGGCAGCCGGTGGCGGCGGCGATGTGTTCACCCGCGCCCTCGCCGAGGAACTGCAGAAGGCATGGCATCAGCCGGTGGTGGTCGAGAACCGCCCCGGCGGCGGCCAGAACATCGGCGCGCGTGCTTGCGTCGAGGCAACGCCCGACGGCTATACGCTGTGCCTGATGTCGAGCGAGCCCGCCGTCTACAACCAGTATCTGTTCAAGAGCATCCCCTACGATCCCGAGAAGGATCTGCAGCCGATTGCCAATCTGTTCTTCAACACGCTGGCGGTGGTCATCAACAGCGATCACAAGGTCAACAACCTCGCCGGGATGATCGCTATGGCGAAGCAGCAGCCCGGCAAGCTCAGCTACTCCACGTTCTCGTTTCCGGCCACGGTGTTCATGGACAAGCTGAACAAGGCCGAGCACACCGACATCGTGAAGGTGCCGTACAAAGGCGGCGGCGAGGTGGTGAACGCGGTGCTTGGTGGGACGACGCCGATCGCCGTGCTGGCGCTATCCAACATGGTGCCGCTTCTGCAGAGCGGGCGCATCACGCCGCTCGCGGTGGTCGCGCCCTCGCGCTCGCCGCTGTTTCCCGATGTACCGACCTTGGAGCAGGCGCGCCCTGGCTGGGGTTTCCCGACCACATGGTTCGGGCTGTTCGCGCCAACGGGTGTGCCGCGCGCGATCGTCGAGAAGGTCGCCGCCGAGGTCGATCGCATCATCGCCGATCCCGCATTCAGCAAGCGCATGTTCATCGAGCGCGGCGTCGAGCCGGCCAGCGAGCGGCTGGACGTGTTCGCCAAGTTCGTGCGCGACGAGCGGAAGTTCGCCCAGGAGATCGTCGAGGAGTCCGGGCTGGAGCCGAAGTAAGCGGCGATGTGACGCTCGCTCGCAAAGCCGCAAACCATGTATGGTGCGGCCAAATCTGGGGAGGATGCGATGACGCTTCAACACCGCCGCGTTGTACTCAAAGGTCTTGCCGCGACCGCCGCCACGCTGTCCGCCGGACCTGCGCTGAGCCAGGCGTATCCGAGCCAGCCGATCCGCTTCATCATCCCGGCCGGCGCGGGCGGATTGCCCGATACGGTGGCCCGCATCACCGGCCGCAGGCTGCAGGAAAAGGTCGGACAGTCCGTGGTGGTCGAGAACAAGGCCGGCGGCAACGGCGCCGTATCGGTCGCGGCGCTGATGAGCGGTCCGCCGGACGGCACCGCCTTCATTGTGCAGGACGGCTCGATCTACGCCATCAACCCGCACATCTACGCCAAGATGGCCTACAGCATCACCGATCTGCTGCCGACTGTGGCGATCGCCCAGGCGCCGCTGTTTCTCGCCGTGCACCAGAAGGTGCCGGTGAAGACGATGAAAGAGTTCATCGACTACGCGAAGGCCAATCCGGGCAAGCTCAATTACGGCTCCTCCGGCGTCGGTTCCACGCACCACCTGTCGATGGAGGCATTGGCGTCGTCGCTCGGCCTGAAGATGACGCACATCCCCTTTAAGGGAACCAGCGAGTCGGTTCCCGCGCTGCTCGGCGGTCACGTCGATCTGGCGTTCTCCGCCTATCCGTCACTCAGCGGCGCGGTCGGCAGCAAGAGCATCACGCTGCTCGCAACCAACGGCGCCAAGCGCTCGGCGATGGCGCCGGATGTGCCGGCGGTGGCTGAGTTCATTCCGGGCTTCGCCTTCGCGCCGACCATCGGTGTCTTCGCGCGAGTCGGCACGCCGCCCGCGATGATGCAGAAGATCGCCGACGAGGTGGCGGCGATCGTCAAGGAGCCGGAGATCATCAAGCAGTTCGCCACCGCGGGCATCGAGCCGGCCGGCGGCGGGCCCGCGGAGTACGCGGCCGAATTGAAGCGCGAGGACGAGCGCGTCGCCAAGACCGTCGCAGCCGCGGGCCTCAAGCCGCAGTAGCGGCGGATCGCCAGCTGATCATTCCGCCTTGATGTTGGCGGCCTTGATGATCGGCCACCACTTCTCGATGTCGGCCTTGAGCAGTGCGCCGAGTGCTTCGGGTGTCTGCTGCTCGCGCGGCGGAATTTCCTGCCCCATGGCGGCGAAACGCGCGCGCACCGAGGGGTCGGCAAGCGCCGCGATCGCGGCGGCGTTGAGTCTGGCGATGATCTCCTTCGGTGTGCCCTTCGGCGCGAACAGCGCGTTCCAGGTGGAGACGTGGAAGCCGGGCAGGCCCGCTTCCGCCGAAGTCGGTACATCGGGCAGCGCGGCCAGCCGCGTCGGCGCGGCGACCGCATAGGGCTTGATCGTTCCGGCCTTTACCTGGGGCGTTGCCGTGGTTGGATCGCTGATCACCAGGTCGATCTGCCCGGCGACGAGGTCTTGAACGGCGAGCGCGTTGCCGCGGTAGGGCACGAACTGTCCGCGCGTTCCGGTCATGCTCAGCAACAGTGCGCCGCCCACATGCGGCGGGCTGCCGGCGCCGGCGGTGCCGAACGAGGTCTTGTCGCCGTTGTCTTTCATCCAGGCGATCAGGCCCGGCAGGTCGTTGGCCGGCATGGTCTTGCGCGCCACCACGATCTGCGGCGCGAGCGCCAGCAGCGCGATCGGCTCGAAGTCGGTCTTGAGATCGTATCCCAGCGAATAGATCGCGCCGTTGACCACATGCGCGCTCCAGTTGCCGACCTCGATGGTGTAGCCGTCCGGCGCTGAGCGTGCGACGCGGCCGAGGCCGATGCTGCCGCCGGCGCCGCCGACGTTTTCCGCGACGATGGTCTGGCCAAGCTCCGCGCGCATCCGCTCGGTGACGACGCGTCCGACCGTGTCGGTCGGCCCGCCCGCCGCATAGGGCACGATCATGGTGATCGGCTTTGACGGATAATCCTGCGCGGCGGCTGCGAGGGGCAGCGCCAGGGCGAGGGCGGCGGCCACTCCTTCGAGGAAACGACGGCGCGGACCTGTCATGACAAACCCCTTTGCGGCGATGAAGCTACCCGATCACCGGCAACAGGATGCAGGAAGCGTGCCCGGAATCGTGGTGGATGGTGTCGGTGCCCATCTGCGTCGGATGATAGGGATGCGAGAACACGCCGTCGGTCGCCGGTGAATCGCTGTTGGCGAGTTCCAGCCGGATGCGATGGCCCTTCTTGAACAGATAGGCGATCGGCAGCACCTCGATGTCGAACTCGTAGATCTCGCCGGGCGTCAGCGGCTGCGGATTGGTGTGGGTGTAGAACGGCCGCTCGGGCTTGGAGCGGGTGGCGTCCTTCTCCCGGTGCGACGCCTTCAGCCAGCCTTTCGACACCGGCACGAACTTCGGCTGCTCGCCGGATTTGCGCGAAGCCTCGTCCTGCGGCTGCTGGTCCGTGAGCTTGACGATGAACTGGGTGTCGATTGCGGTCGAGGATGCATAGAGCTTGAGCACGATCGGCCCGCCGACATCCAGATCGGCTTCCAGCGGCGCAGTGGTGAAGGTCAGCACGCGGCGCACCGGATCGACCCGTCCGTCCAGGCCGATGATGGCGACGCCGTTGACCCACTCCCAATCCGGATAGGTGTAGCTGGTGGCAGGCTCGCCCGCCGGCGGCTTCTCCGTCGAGAGCCCGCCGTCGTTCATCGAGGTGAGACTGCCGGACGGCCCCTTGCGCAGATAGTAGGGAACGTAATTCGCCTTCGGCGGCCATTGCTGCTCGGCGCGCCAGACATTGGCGCCGCGCACGTAAAGCTTCACCGGCTCGGCTTCCATGAAGCCGTTGTTCTTGCCCTTCAGGTGCAGGTCGTAGAACGGCAGCAGTTCCTTCTCGTGGAATTCGATCTGTTCGAACATCTTGTGGGCGTCGAAGGTGTTTCGCGCGCCGGTGACCACGAGCTTCTTCGGCGACTTTACCTCCTCGTAGCCGACGATGTTGCCACGCAAGTGCAGACCCATCTTGCCCCAGTGGCCGACGGACAGAATCGGGCACTTGATCTTGTCGAGCCGCCAGTACGGCGAGCGCTCGCGCCAGAATTCATCGTCGAGCGAATGGTTGATGATCTCGCCGACCAGATCGAACTTCATCGGCGGCCGGCCGTGCTTGCCGGCCGGGCGGTGCTGGTTGTCGGCGCGCAGGCTGGTGTACCAGACCGAGCGGTACGAGCAGTAGATGCCGCCGTGATAATTCGAGCCGCGGTACTGATCGACCAGCCCGTCATACGGCACGATGCAGGCGAGGCCCGGCGGCGCGTAAGTTGCCATCAGCCATTGCGCCATCGCGTAGTAGGACTGGCCGATGCCGCCAACGCGGCCGTTGCACCAGCTCTGCTTCACGATCCAGGCGATCAGCTCCAGATAGTCCTGCTGCTCGTCGAGCCCCATGAAGCTGAACTCGCCCTCGGACTGGCCCGAGCCGCGAACGTCGGCGTGCACATAGGCGTAGCCCTGCTCGACGTACCATTCGACCGGGCCGGTTTCGCGCCACAGAAACAGCGGATAGGCCGGCACCTCGTCCATCTCGTATTGATAGGGCGAGGCGGCGAACAGGGTCGGGAACTCGCCCGGCGCGTCGGGCCGGTACACGCAGAGCGAAATCTTCACGCCGTCGCGCATGGTGACGGTGAGGCCCTTCTCGACTTTCATCTTGGTGGCCGGCACGGCATTTCCCCCAATTCACGCCTTGTTGCTTGTCCGGCAACAGTAAGGCCGCGGGTGGCCGGGCTCAATCCAGGCCATGACGACGCAGCCGGTCGAAGTCGGCTTGCCGCACCTTCCCGGCTGCGGCATTGTTGCGCTCAAGAAACAACACGTTCGGGAGGATGCTGGGATGCGGCGATGGTGCCACGCTTTCGCGCTGCTGCTCGCGGCGATGCCAGCCGCGCTGGCGCAGGACTTTCCGAACAAGCCGGTGCGGGTGATCGCGTCGTCGAGCGCCGGCGGCATCAGCGACATCTTCATCCGCATCGTCGGCGAGGAGCTGCACAAGAAGTGGGGCCAGCCGCTGGTGGTGGAGAACCGCCCCGGCGGCCAGTTCAACATCGGCGCCAAAGCCTGCGTTGACGCAGCGCCCGACGGCTACACCATCTGCATCCTTCCGACCGACGTGCTGCAGTACAACCGCCATGTCATCCGCTCGATGAACTACGACATGTTCAAGGATCTGGAACCGGTCTCGCTGCTGTTCTTTCTGACGCAGGGGCTGGTGGCTTCATCGGCGCTCAACGTCGGCACGCTGGAAGAACTCGCCGCGTATTCCAAGTCGCATCCGAAGACGCTGAGCTATTCCGCCGCCGCGATTCCGCACCAGCTCTTCATCGAGGGCTTCAAGGAGGAATCCGGCGCCGACATCGTCCGCGTGCCGTTCAAGGGCGGCGGCGACGCCGTCAACGGCATGCTGACCGGCAGCACGCCGGTCGCCTTCTTCGGCCTCGGCAACTACATCTCGCATCTGCAGGCCGGCACCCTGCGCGGCATCGCGGTGGATGCGGCCAAGCGTTCGCCGCTGTTTCCCAACATCCCGACCTTGCGCGAACTGCGGCCCGGCGCCGAACTGACCCAGGCAGACTTCAGCCTGTGGGCGCCGAAGGGCACACCGCCGGCGATCATCCGCAAAATCCGCGACGATGTGGCGGCGATCGGCAACGATCCGGCCTTCGCGCAGAAAAATCTGATCCAGCGCGCGCTCGAACCAGCGTTCACCACGCCGGCAGAGTTCGCTCAGTATCTTGAGACGTCGCGGGTGCAGGTCGACCGCATCGCCAAGAAGGCCGGCCTGCAGCCGCAATGATTTACACTCAGACCATGACAACCGGAAATGCCATCATGAGAATTCCCGCCTTGCTGCTGTCCACCGTGCTGGGCCTCGCCGCCGCGGCGCCGGCTGCCGCGCAGGATTGGCCGGCGCGCCCGGTGAAGGTCATCACCACCACCAGCGCCGGCGGCCTGAGCGACATCTTCATGCGCGCGCTCGGCGAGGAGCTGCGCCAGAAGTGGGGCCAGCCGCTGATCGTCGAGAACCGCCCCGGCGGCTCGATGAACCTCGGCACCCGCGCCTGCGCGGATTCCACGCCCGACGGCTACACCATCTGCATCACCAACGCCGATGCGATGCTCTACAATCAGTTCCTGTTCAAGAACCTGCCGTTCAATCCCGAGACCAGCCTGCAGCCGGTCACCAACGCCTTCCACCTGATCCACATGCTGGTGGTGAACTCGCAGCTCGGCGTGAAGAATATCGACGAACTCTGCGCCCTGTCGAAGGCGAAGCCCGGCACGCTCAGCTATCTCGCACCCGGCGCGCCGCTGGTTCTCTACATGGAGACGCTGAAGAAGGAGAAGGGCTGCGACTGGGTGCGCGTGCCGTTCAAGGGCGGCGGCGAGGCGGTCAACGCCATCATGAGCGGCTCGACGCCGATCGGCCTGTTCGGCGAAGGCAACGTCATCGGCAATATCCAGGCTGGTCAGATGACGCCGCTGGTCATGATGAACAACATCCGCTCGCCGAACTTCCCCAAGGTGCCGCTGCTCACGGAGGTCGGCTACAACGGCCCGCCGTCGAAAAGCTGGTACGGCATCTTCGCGCCGGCCGGCACGCCGATGCCGATCGTCAACCGCGTCTCCAAGGAGATCGGCGAGATTGTCGGTAAGCCGGAATTCCGCGACCGGCATCTCACCGCGCGAAGCCTCGTGCCGGCCGCCAACACCCCGGAGCAGTTCGCCGACGACATGAAGCGCGAGCGCGTCGTCGCCGAAAAGGTGGTCAAGGACGCCGGCTTCGAGGCGCAGTAGCCCGGCTGGCGATTTCCCGCTAAGTCTATTGCTGGACCTTGCGGGAAATTCCATGACGACAGCGAATAAGGGCAAAGCCGCTGCGGCGGTGAAGGCCATTCTGCCGGTCGATGTGCCGAACACGCCGCATCGATGGGCGCGCGGCGTGCGCGCCGGCCGTTGGCTGTTCGCCACCGGGCAGTGCGGAACCGATTACGTTCACGCGCTGGCTCCCGAGGTGCTGCAATCCGGCCATCCGTTCGATGGCCCGTCGAAGGCGAAGCGCGAAGCGCGGCGGCTGTTCCGCAATGTCGCCGAGGTTCTTG
>JAPLPD010000332.1:7978-11006 GCA_026400395.1 Alphaproteobacteria bacterium
CGATCAGTACTACACCTCGCCGGATGTGGTGGACGCCTATCACGAAACTCGCCGCGAGTTTTTCAGCGGCAAAATTCCGCCATCGACGTCCAATCTGCACCGACGCTTTGCCCGCGCGCAGCAGTCGATGGAGGTGCAGGTGATGGCCGCGGTGCCCGGACCGGATTTCGAGGTGCGGCACGATTCCAAGGCCGGCGCGTACAAGATCCACGCGAGCTCGGGTTATAGCCCTGCGCTGAGCGCCGGCGACTTCCGGTTCATCCCCGGTCAGACCGCCGAAGCGCTGGACGAAAAAGAGCCGGGCGTCGATCCCGACGCGCGGCGCGGACGCGGCCTTTGGAAGGGCACGCCGATCAAGCTCGAAACCGATTTCATCATCAGGCGCAAGCTCACGCCGACGCTCTCCGCGGTGAACGCCGGCCTCGACACCGTGGTTAAGGCGCAGGTCTATTTGCGCGACCAGGAAGACGTTCCTGGATTTCGCGAGGTCTGGGCCAGCCATTTTCCGGTTGAGCCTGCGACGACCATCATCGCGACCGAGACGCCGGGATTCATCATGCCGGAGTCGCGCATCGAAATTAACACCATCGCGCTGGCGAAAGACGGCAAGACGACGAAGGACGTGATCGCGCCGGTCCCGACGTTGTTTCAGGGCGGCACGCCAGCGATCCGCGCCGGCGATCTTCTCTTCATGTCGGGCCTGATGGCGGTCCGTGACGGCGCGCTGGTGCCGGCGGCGCAGTCCGACCCCACCCAGCCGTTCTACGCGGCCCCGGTGAAGGCAGAGCTGCGGGAGATTCTGGCGCAGGCCGAGGCAATCTGCCAGGCGGCGGGGACGAGCCTGAGGAATGCCGTTCGCATCCAGCAATTCCATTCTGACCTGAACGATCTGGCGGCCACGCTCGATGTCTGGTCGGACGCGACCGGCGGAATGCCCTTGCCGCTATCCGCGGTGGAAGTTCCGTGGCTTCCGGTACCGGCCGCGCGGTTGCAACTGGACCTGTGGGTCTACATTCCCGGTTAGGCGCATCGGCTGGTCCGTGTCTTGCTTTCTGCGCGTTGGATATGTTTTTGCGGCCGGCAGTGCCGAGCCGCCAAAGGAGACGATGATGATTTCGAGACGAACGCTGGCGGGCGCCATCGCCATCCTCTGCGTGTCGACGCCGTCAGGCTTCGCGCAGCAATGGCCTTCGCGCAACGTGAAGGTCGTGGTGCCTTACGGCGTCGGCGGCGTGACCGACACGATGGCGCGGCTGACGGCAGACCGCCTCGGCAAGATGCTGAACCAGACCTTCGTCGTCGAGAACAAATTGGGAGCCGGTGGCGCTATCGGTGTCGATTACGTCGTCAACGCGCCGCAGGATGGCCATACGATCCTGTTTGTCGGCAGCACGCTGTTCACAGTTCTACCGATCGCGAACAAGGTGAACTATGAGCCGTTGAAGGATCTGGTGCCCGTCAGCATAACCGGCACCAACGGAATGGTGATGGTGGTGCAGAAGGATGCGCCGTATTCGACATTGCGCGAGTTCATCGACTATGCGCGCGCGAACCCCGGCAAGATCACCTATTCGAGCGGCGGCCCTGCAACCAACAATCATCTGTCGACGGCTTATCTGGCCGGGAAGGAAAAGCTCGACATGGTGCATGTGCCGTTCGGCGGCGGCCAGGCCGCGCTGACAGCGGTGCTATCCAAATCGGTCGACATGCATTTCGGCAACTCGTCCGACCTCATCGAGCCGGTGAAGGCCGGCACGGCGAAGGCGCTCGCCGTATCGACCAAGGAGCGCATGCCGCAACTGCCGAACGTGCCGACGGTCGCGGAGACGGTCCCCGGCTATGAATATCTGGCGTGGAATGGCTATGCCGTCACCGGCGGCGTGCCGAAGGAGGTCGTCACTCGCCTCGCCGCCGCACTCAAGGTCATCGCGGGCGATCCGGAGGTCGTCAAGGTGTTCTCGAATCTCGGCATCGAATCCGTCGGCACCAGCGCGGAGGAGGCGGAGGCCAGCATCCGCAAAGACATGCCGATCTTCTCTCAGGTCGTCGATATGGCTGGCGTGCGGCGCAAGTAGGCCGAAGCGTTACGCCACCTCGAGAAGAATTTCGGTGAGCCGCTCGGGCATGTCGACCATTACGTCATGGCCGCAGGGCACCTCGTAGGTGCGCCACGACTTGGCCGCTTTCACGCGCGCATAGGCCGTGTCGAAGCCCGGGTTGGGATAGGCGCCGGCGCGGATGTAGGACTTCTTGGCAATGCGCTCGCGCGCACCGGTCAGCGCCATGGCTTCCGTCATGGTGCCGATCGGCTGCGGCACGCAGAGCGAGTCGACCCACGCCTGGTCCTTCTCATTGACCAGGAATGCCGCCGCCGGGCGCGGCGGCACACCGAGATCGCCGCGCTCCGTTGCGATTTTCAGATTGTCGCGCACCGCCTGCAAGGTGAGCGCTGCCATCGAGTCGCCGTTCTCCGGCACGAAGGCGTCGAGGAACACGATGGACCCGATCGCCGCTGCGGCCTGTTCGGCAACGCCGGACACCACCAGCCCGCCATAGGAATGGCCGCACAGCACCACGTCGGCGAGCCCCTCCCACTTCAGCACGTTGACGATGTCGGTGACGTGGGTGCTGACGTTGATGCCGGCGCGCAGCAGATGGGTCCGCTCACCGAGTCCCGTCAGCGTCGGCGCGAACACCTTGTGCCCCTGCTTCTCCAGCAGGTCCGACACCCGCCGCCAGCACCAGCCGCCATGCCAGGCGCCGTGAACGAGAACGAAGGTGTGAGCCATGGAGGTTTCCTCTGAGGCGGCCGCCACGATGGCCATAAGCGATGAACGGTGCTCTAGCCGGGCTGCTATTGGTCACCTGCCGCTCGCCGCAACGTCAAGGGGGATGTCCCGTCCGTTGTTGAACTTGGCTGGACGAGCGTTGCCTGTTGATGATGCTATGCGGCTTTTAGATCGTCCTCAAGTTTCTGTTCGGTCGTGTGCTTGGCATGATGTGCAATTAGCGCGGCTTTGAGTATTGG
>JAPLPD010000328.1 GCA_026400395.1 Alphaproteobacteria bacterium
CGCTGTCGCTTCGATGAGTTGGCCATCGGGAAATGATGCCCAATTCAACCGCCTTACGAAACCCCGAAAACCCAGTATCCATAGGCCTTCAGGCCGCATTCCCCATCAGATTCACCCACTCGTTTTCCTGATGAGCCTATGTTTTTTTCGATCTGCCGGGGATCAATCGGCGCGGCCTGCTGGGCGCGGCCGACGCCGGATCCGAGCACCGAGAAGAGCAGGGCGCCTATCAGCAAGACGCAGCGTGCTGCTGTCTTGTGCGAAGGCGTGATGCAAACGGCGTTGCGCGATCCAACGCCTGCCATGGGTTAACGATGCCAGTATCTCGATGTTGCGCGTCGAGCCTCGAAGGTAAATTTTTATGGTTAACAAACCGCAAATTTCCCGCGTTGTTTTGATCCGAGCGCCGAAGACTGTTTGGCAACGGATTTATGCGCATGGTGATGGCTTGAGCGGTGCCAGAATGGCCTCATGTTTGAGGCGCTGAACCGTGGAGACCTGGATGTTTCACCGAATTTCCGCTTTTGGTTTTGTTGTCTCGCTGGCGTTGGCCGCGCTCGTTGGCGCGGGATCTGCTGGGTTTGCCGACGACGCGGCATGGCGCGTCGGCAAGGCGTCCGGCGAGGTCTGGGTGACCAACGAAGGCGTTCAACAAGCCTCTCTCAACGACACGTCGATCATCAGTCCGGGCGACAGTATTCGCACCGGCAGGAATGGACGCGTCCTTCTGGTGCGAGGCGAGGAAACCATCCTGATTGCCCCGAATTCCGTCGTCGGCATTCCCGCCGAAAAAAAGGAAGGGCTGTCGACCACGATCGTCCAGCAGGCCGGCACGATCTTTCTGAAGGTTGAAAAGCGCAATGTGCAGCATTTCGAGGTGGAGACGCCGTATCTCGCCGCCGTCGTGAAGGGCACCGAGTTCCGTGTGTCGGTGAACAATTCCGGCTCCCACGTCGCTGTGACTCGCGGCGCGGTTCAGGTTTCCGATTTCCAGACAGGACAGTTTGCACTCGTATCGCCGGGACAGGCCGCCAAGGTCTCGGCACAAGGATCAGGTGGTCTGTCGTTGACTGGCTCCGGCAAGTTGGGCGCCGTCGAGCGAGGGGCTCCCCGTACATCGGCGGTGAGGCCGGTTTCTGTCCCAAGAGACGGCCTGCGGGCGCCGCGCAGCGCGCCGAACGGCGGGCAGATCAGGGCTCTGGGCCGCATCGACGGCATGGCCAAAGCCAATGCGGTTGAAGCCAAGTCACGCGCTTCGTTCGCCCATCGGTTGGACACTGGCCACGGCCAGAGGCTGCGGATCACGGCGCCGATCGGCGAGGTCAATCTGGACGTCAGGAATGCGACCAAGGGCTTGGCACACGGGAGGCTTGACGCCGCGGCTGCGGGAGCGTTTGCGAAGCAAACCGGGCCGAATTCGCTCGCGAATTCCGATGGACGTGGCCTAGCGGGCGTGAGCGGCAACGGCAACGGCAACGGCAACGGCAACGGCAACGGCTGGGGCTCTCGCAGCGGATTTGGTGACAACGGCAGCCGCAACGGCAACGGTGCCGGAAATGGCAACAGTGGGGGCCTCGGGGGAGGTTTTGGTGGCGGCAGCAGCAATGCTGGGGGTTTTGCCGGCAACGGCAACGGAAACGGAAACGGAAACGGCAATAATAATGGGAGCTTCAGCGGTGTCGGTGGCTTTGGCGACAACGACAACAATGGTCGCCGTCACGGAAGGCGATCTCGGTAGCCTGCGATCATCGATCTGTATGGCGCGGTCGCCGTCCCATCCCTGCTGACGCAGCCCCTGTTGGGTCGGCGGTTGCTAATCTCGCTCCTTCTCCCATATCCACCGATGCTCCCCCTTGCGCCGCGGCCGCCGTTTCGGCGGCGGCGCGCGGCTGGCGATGAAATCGTGCAGCGCGTCCTCCGGCGCGCGCTCGGTGCGGACGCCGGCCGAGCGCAGCCCCGCCATCACGTCGCGCGGCGAGGCGTCGAACATCGGCGCGCTGTCGGCGGCGGCTTCGCCTCGCGGCGCGCGCCGCTTTCGCGGGCGGGCGGCGAGCTTCGCCATCTTCAATAGCTCCAGCGCCTCGGCGAGCCTGTCCGGATCGACGCTCGCGCTTTGCTCCATCTCGCGGATCAACCGTTCGGCCAGCGCCGAGAGGCGCGCGGCGAGGGTGCGGCGCCTGAGCTGCGCGCTGGCGCGTTCGCGCGGCACCGTGTCGGTCGCGCGCGGCGCGAACAACGGGCGCTGCCAGCCGCCGTCGCGCGTCCAGCGGCAGATGCTGGCGCGGCCGGCGCCGGTGCGCGCAGCGATCTCGCCATAGGTCAGCGCGGTCTGCTCGATCAGCCGGCGCACCTCGGCGACTTTGGCGTTGGTGTGCGGGCGGCGCGAACCGCGCGGCCGCTGTCCGATCACGGCGGCGGGTTCGTCCGGCCGGACGCCAAGCCGCACGATCGGGGAATGGTGGGGCGGTCGCATGGTGAGGAATATAAGCCTAGTATTGCGGGATCGCAAGAATCAGGTCGGTCCCGTCGCCACTTTGACCCGAGTGCTCCATTGAGGCCGTCACCCCCGGGCTTGCCCCGGGGGGTCATCGTTTTGCGAAAGAGATGGATGGGCCACGCGCTCCAGCCGTGAACGATCACTGGCAACTCACATCCTTGTGCTGGAATCCGCCCTCGGCGGCACTGGCGGGTTGCGAAAATTGGCTTAGGTTGCCGACCCATGAATGACCTCCAGCCGCTGTTCGGCACGCTCCGCAACTCCGCCGATGCCGCCGTCGTCGATGCTATCGAAGCCCTGATCCGCGACGGCGAGGACCGGGCGCTATCGCGCATCAACGTCCTGAAGTTTGCCGGCGAGCGGAAGCTCGACGAGGAGAAGACCATCAGCGCGTTCCTGCACGCCTCGCGGCTCGGCCTGTTCGAACTGGACTGGAACGTGTTGTGTCCGGGCTGCGGCGGCGTGCTCGACTCCAACCACCAGCTCAAGTCGGTGCACAAGGAGGCGTACGACTGCGCGCTGTGTTCGCGCGCCTACGAGCCGACATTGGATGAGATGGTCGAGGTGGCCTTCACGGTGAGCCCGCGGGTGCGGCACATCGCGGCGCACGATCCGCAATTGTTGCCGGTGTGGGAGTACTTCCGGCAGACCTTCTGGGGTTCGGGCGTCGATCTGCCCGAGGAGAACTTCGTCGAGCAGATGGAGCAGTTCACCATCGACGCGATGGAGATCGGGCCGGGCGAGAAGGCGCAGCTGTCGCTGACCCTGCCGGCCGATTTCGTGATCCTGTTCGAGCCGGTGACGCACTTCGCGCATTTCATCGACGTGAAGGGCGAGCCCACCAAGGAGCGGCAGAACCTGGCGCTGATCTTCAACAAGTCGCATGCGGCGACGGTGACCACCGAGATGCGGCCGGGCCCGCTGCGCATCACCATGGAGAACAAGAGCGACGTCCGCGCGCTGCCGACCGTCTGGATCGCGGCGCATCATCTGCACGATCTGCTGGGCAAGCGGCGGCCGTTTCTCACCGCCAAGCGGCTGCTCACCAACCAGACATTCCGCGACGTGTACCGCACCGATACGCTCGACGTGGATCAGGGGCTGAAGATCACCAGCCTCACGTTCCTGTTCACCGATCTGAAGGGCTCCACCTCGCTGTACGACCGGGTCGGCGATATCGCGGCCTATGACATCGTGCGCGAGCACTTCCGCGTGCTCGGCCATATCGTCGCCACCGAGGCGGGCGCGGTGGTGAAGACCATCGGCGACGCGGTGATGGCGACATTCCCGACGCCGGACCGCGCGCTCGCCGCCGCGTTCCGCATGCGCGACACGATCAAGGGGATCCGCGACGGCGATCTGCTGATCAAGATCGGCATCCACGAGGGGCCGTGCCTCGCGGTGACGCTGAACGACCGGCTCGATTATTTCGGCCAGACCG
Organism: Alphaproteobacteria bacterium; assembly: GCA_026400395.1. GTDB lineage: Bacteria > Pseudomonadota > Alphaproteobacteria > Rhizobiales > Xanthobacteraceae > Z2-YC6860. The sequence goes on from JAPLPD010000328.1 coordinate 3,939, forward strand.
TCAACGTCGCCTCGCGCGTGCAGAGCCTGGCCGATGCGAAGGCGATCTTCGCCACCAAGCCGGTGGTGGAGAATCCGCGGGTCGCCGAGATGCTGGCGGCGGCCGGGCTCGTTCCGACCGAGCAGTTGTCGGCTCTGCGCGGCGTCGCCGACAAGATGCCGGTGTTTCAGATTCCGTGATGTTTGCGCGAACCGCGCACCACGCGGTGAATCAGAAACCCGTCCAATCGCCCGAGCGTTCGAAAGCCGCGCTGGCGCGGTAGATCGTGCGCTCGTCCCAGTGCCGGCCGACCAGCATGACCCCGATCGGCAGGCCGTCCTCCATGCCGCACGGAATACTGATCGCCGGATGGCCAGTGGCGTTGAACGGGGAGGTGTTGCGCGTGCCCTCCCAGCTTCGCCGGGTGATCTCCTGAGGGCTCGCGTCCGGACCGGGAATCGGCGTCGCCTTCATCACCGTGGTCGGCAGCAGCAGCAGGTCGTATGTCCGCAACGCCGCGTCGTAGCTGGCGCGGAGCCGCCGCCGCAGGTTCTGCGCCTTGCCGTAGTAGTGCCCGCCGTAGCGGTCGAGGGTGTACTTCGACAGGATTGTCGCGATCTTCAGCGTGTCGGCGAATTCGTCGGCGTGGGCGCGCCATTTCATGCCTGCTTCGATGGCGCTGAGCGGATAGAGCCCCTCGTAGCCCAAACCGAAGCCGTTCATCTCCAGCAGTGTGACGCAGGCCGCGTCGCCGCGGATCGCCGCCCACACCGGAAAGCCGAGCGACAGATGCTCCGGCACCGACACGCTCTCGACGATGGCGCCGAGCGATTTGAACCGCTCCGCCGCCTCGCGCACCTTGGCATCGACATCGGCCTCGGCGTTGGGATGGCCGAAGCCTTCCTTCAGCACGCCGATGCGCAAGCCCGTCACGCCCTGCTTCAGCGCCTCGGTGTATTTGTCGACGCGCGGCACCTGATGCTGGCGGCTGTCGAGGCCGTCCGGCCCGGCCAGCACTTCGAGCAGCAGCGCATTGTCGGCAACATTCGCGGTCATCGGGCCGGCGGTGTCGAGGGTGATCTCCAGCGGGCCGATGCCGGTGTAGGGCACGAGGCCGAAGGTCGGTTTCATGCCGACGATGCCGCAATAAGCAGCGGGGATGCGGATCGAGCCGGCCTGGTCGCCGCCGATCGCCATCGGCACCTCGCCGGATGCGACAAGCGCGGCGCTGCCCGACGACGAGCCGCCGGTTGTATGGCCGTGCTTGCGCGGATTCTGCACGGGGCCGGTCGAGCTGGTGTGGCTGCCGCCGGACACGCAATAGTACTCGCATACCGCCTTTCCGGCGATCTCGCCGCCTTCATCGAGGATGCGATTGACGATGGTGGCGTCGATGTCGGGCACCGAGCCGTCGAGGAAGCCCGCGCCGACCATCATCGGCACGCCGGCGAGACAGATGTTGTCCTTCAGCGCGACGCGGCGTCCGGCCAGCTTGCCGCCCGGCTTTCCCTTGAGCGAGGTCTTCACGTACCACGCGCCGAGCTTGTTTTCCTCGGGCGATGGCTTGCGGCCGCCATCGCGCGGATATTTCACCGCGGGCTTCTCGTCGGGCACGGCGTCGAGCGCCGCATAGGCCGCGCACAGCGGCGCGATGATGCTTTGGGTGAGGGCGAGGTACTCGTCGCTCGGCTTCATGCCGAGTTGCTCGGCGGCGTGGCGCAGATCGGCGACGCTGGGCTTTTCGAATGGGGGCATGCTGGCGGCTCCGCAAAATCGTCGCCGCGATTAAAGCCCAGCTTCAAGCTCCGTGGAAGCGAAAGGTCCGATGCACGGCGCGCCGTCCGCGGCATCGGACCTCGGCGTCTTCTCAGGGGGCGATCAGAAACCGCGCCAGATATCCGTCCAACGAATAGCAGACGCAAATCGCAAGGCTGGCCCAGACCGCCGCGCTGAAATAGAGCGACATCCAGGGGATTTCTTCTTTCCAGTCGGCAAGATCGTAGGTCACGATCCAGCGGACGCTGATGTCACGCAGTCCCTCGCGCGGAGTCAGATATGTTCTGCCGGTGGCGACATCCTGCCTCCATCGCTTGAGATACATCGGTACGTCGATGGCCACGAGAAACGCCAGATAGCCGGCGGTCCCGAGGATCGCGATCGCCAATGCGACGCGAAACAGGCCGTCAAACTCCGGCAGCAGCCGGCATAGTCCCGCCCCGATGATGAAGAAGGCGACCGCCCATATCGAATTCTCGATCGCGTGGCTGAGGTAATTGCGGGTCAGCACGGCATGCCACGAGTAGCATTCCGCGACCACGATCAGCGGAACGATGACCCACGCGGCATTCAGGGTGGTGGCGGCTCCGGTCATCGTGCCCAGCTGATGCAACACGATGGCCCATTGCACGACGAAGCAGACCTCCGCCACGGTCGCGACGGTCCGCCCGACCGCGACGCTCGAAAGCCATGTGTCGAACAGGCAGATCCGCTGCACGTCGGCGCGCGGAAGTACGGATCGGAACGCGCAGCCGAACACGTAGGCCCCGCAAAGAAGCAGCATGAGTTCCGAGGAGACGCCGTAGGCGGCCGCGCGCGGCTCGGGCAGCGTTGCATAAAGCGCGAACCAGACCGCGATGTTGGCGGCGCTCACCAGCGTCAGCAGGCGCCACCATCGCGCCACCGGATTCGATCGGGTCCGAGCACCGGACCGCGCCAGCCATTCCAAGCTCATGGATTCACTCCGCCTGTAATCGATCTGACACTTATTCGTAGTATTGCTGTCACAATCAACGGCTTATCGCGCGGGTGCGGCGCCGCACAGGCCGCGCACCGCGGCGCGATGATGCCCAGGGTGAGGCGAGTCAGGCGCACAGGTTAGCAGCAAGGTCGCAGCCTCTCAAATCAGACCGACCTGCAATGAGCGAGATGTTCCATCCTTGTCGATCGATCAGCGCGCAACACGGACAATTGTGGTGACATGGCCCATCTTCCGGCCGGGTCGAGCTGCGACCTTCCCGTAAAGATGGAGGGCCGTACCCGGGGCCGCCAGCCGCTTCGAACTTGTGTCTGGTTCAAGGCCGATGAGATTTTCCATTCGAATTGTTCCATGCCGAATGGGCTTGGACAGTGGCCAGCCCGCGACAGCGCGGATGTGCTGTTCGAATTGCGACGCCGATGCTCCATCAATGGTCCAATGGCCTGAATTATGAACGCGCGGCGCAATTTCGTTGACCAGCAACGTCCGGCCGCGTGCGTTGCGAACAACGAACATTTCGACTGCCAGAACACCGACATAGTCGAAGGCATTCGCGATGCGGAATGCGATCCGCCGGGCCTTTGCATCGATCTGTTGGGGGATTCTCGCCGGCACCAGGGACATTTGCAGGATGTGGTGGCGGTGCTTGTTTTCGGTGACGTCGAAACAGATTGCTTTTCCGTCTCGGCCACGGGCGACGATGACCGAGATCTCCCGCTCGAACTTGACGAAACCCTCGAGGAGGCAGGGCCTGCCGCCTAGCCGCTGCCAGGCAGGGGCCACGTCTTTCCTGTTGCGGATGAGCGCCTGGCCCTTTCCGTCGTAGCCGAACCGCCGAGTCTTAAGTATGGCCGGTAATCCCATCGAATCGATCTCTTGATTGAGTTCCGCCGCGGTCTCAACTGGCGCGAAGGGAGCGGTGGCGATCCCCAGTGCTTGTAGAAAGTTCTTTTCGATCAGCCGGTCCTGCGTCGTTTTCAGCACCCGCGGATCGGGGAAGAGCGGCTTGCGCGATGCCAACAGGGCCGCCGTCTCCGCCGGCACATTTTCGAACTCATAAGTAATGACGTCACAATCGCTCGCGAACCTTCGAAGGGCGGCCTTGTCGGAGAACGATGCGACGGTTCTTCTCGGCACGACCTGGAGCGCGCATGCATCGGGTTCTGGAGTAAACACGTGACACTGCAATCCAAGGCGGGCTGCCGCCATAGCCAGCATCCGGCCGAGTTGGCCCCCGCCGAGGATTCCGATTGTCGCTCCTGGTTTGATGTGCCGCATGTGAAGCTTATTGCGGCTGATGTTGGACTGAATTGGTCTGTTTGGATCGCCAGGCATCGAGCCGCTCCGCGAGTTTTACGTCCGAAAGAGCCAGTACCGCCGCGGCAAGCAGGGCGGCGTTGATCGCTCCCGCTTTGCCGATAGCCAGCGTGCCGACGGGAATGCCCGCGGGCATCTGCACGATGGAAAGCAAGCTGTCCTGGCCGCCAAGCGCCTGGGTCTGCATGGGGACACCAAGCACCGGCAGCGGCGTCAGCGCCGCGGTCATGCCTGGCAAATGCGCGGCCCCGCCGGCACCGGCAATGATAACTTTAAAGCCGCCCGACTTGGCTTCTTTTGCGAATTTGTAGAGCCGTTCGGGTGTGCGATGTGCCGATACGATCAGTGACTGGAAACCAATGCCAAGCGCTTCGAGCGTTTGCGCGGCATGTTCCATCGTCGTCCAATCGGACTGACTGCCCATAATGATTGCGACGGGCTTATCCGGTTTTCCGGACGGCCTGGAACGACGTTGAGACGGTGACTTTATCAAGGTATCCCTTTCGAGTTTTGAAGCTGGGTTCAGCGTATTGCCTTGAGCGGTGCACTGTACGGCAGTCTCGGACCTGACGCCGGGTTCTCCGGCGATGTGTTCGCGTGCTTCGTCACCGACTTTCGGCCAGCGCACAAGCCGGTCGGCCATCACTTTCATCGGCTTTCAAACCATCGTCAGAATCGTTGCGGCCGGACAACGTGAACGTCGGTAACGGTCACATGCCCGATCTGGCGAGAAATAAGATCGAAGGTCGCCGCCAGGAGGTCATCGACCCTTGCCGGATCGACGACGCAGACTATAGCCACCATCTGGCTCGCGTTGCCGAGTTGACCCTCCGATGTCCACGGGCCCTCATGACCACGGCCAGCAATGATCGGCATGACCGAATAGCCCGAGACGTTTTCGCGATCGAGTTGATTGGTAACCCGCTGCAGCAACGGTGCCTCGACGACAATATCAATTCGCTTTTTCAAGTGCGTTTGCATGGCGCCTTTCCCCGGCTGCACGATCATTGGGCGATCTTGTTTGCGATCGCGATATAGAGCGGAATTCCGATCAGCAGATTGAACGGGAAGGTAATGCCCAGCGACAACGTTAGTGGAATGGATGGATTAGCGGCGGGCAGCGCCAGCCGCATTGCCGCTGGTACGGCGATGTAGGACGCGGACGCGGCCAGTGTCATCAGCACTGCGGTGCTGCCAACGGACAGGCCGATCGCCGCCGCCGCCGCGGCAGCCAATGTCCCCCCGATCAGCGGCATGACGACGGCAAACGCCGCAACCGCGGCAGATAGATGCCGCCAACCTTGTTGAAGCCCCCGGCCGGTTATCAGGCCCATGTCGAGCAAGAACAGACAGAGCAGCCCGGCGAATGAATCGACAATGAATGGCTTCAGCATGACCATGCCGCGCTGACCGGTGATTGCTCCGATCAGCAAGGCGCCAAGCAGAATGACGATCGAACCGTTCAATGCGATCTCGCGGATGAGCCCTCGGCTTTCGGAAGGGCGGGTCATTGGCGTCTCACGCGGCGCGATCCACAACGCGGCGAAAATGGCCGGCGTCTCCATGGCGGCAGCGACGGCGACGAGGTACCCGTCGTAAGGAATGGCCAACTGGCCGAGCATTCCCGTGACTGCGACGAATGTGACTGCCGATATCGATCCGTAATGCGCGGCCACCGCGGCGGCGTCGGTCGCGCTCAGCCCGGTCGTTGCCCGCAACAGCGCGTAGGCGATGAATGGCGTGGTAAACGACAACAATATGCCCGCCGCCATCGTCGCGGCCATCTGCCCCGTGAACCCGTGATGGGCCAATTCCGCGCCGCCTCGAAATCCGATCGAGAGCAGCAGATACAGAGCAAGAAGTTTGGCGACGGCCTCCGGTATCGAGAGATCGGAGCGGGCAAGCGCTGCGAAGAGACCGAGTACAAAGAACAGCACCATTGGCGATAGAAGGTTCTGGAGAGCCAGTTGAAACATCGCCGCACACGTCCCGCTACAGCGATCATGGCGTGCCAAACCCGTCCGCCGACAGGGCACTTCCATCGCTTGCCGCGTGGAGTACTGAAAATTATCCGATGGTGGAAATTGATAATATTAAGTGGCTCATCAGGAAAACGAGTGGGTGAATCTGATGGGGAATGCGGCCTGAAGGCCTATGGATACTGGGTTTTCGGGGTTTCGTAAGGCGGTTGAATTGGGCATCATTTCCCGATGGCCAACTCATCGAAGCGACAGC
>JAPLPD010000219.1 GCA_026400395.1 Alphaproteobacteria bacterium
CATGGCGGCGATTAAACGGCGAGAACCAGTTGCCAAAGGTCGTTCAAGGAGTCAAATTCAAAAACGGAATCGAGGTCACTGAAATGCCGGCTCACCACGCCGCCTGATCAACCTCGTCACCCAAAATCCCGCATAGCTCCGATTGCAAACCGGTAACACTCATCAGTTGGAAAAGCCGATTGCTGGGTGACGGATACGTTCCATTTCCGGGTGACGAATGACATCGTTCAAGCAGATCGAAGCCAACCGGCAAAACGCGCTGAAGAGCACGGGACCCCGAACCGAGCAAGGAAAACAGCGATCGCGGCAGAATGCCTTGCGCCACGGGTTAACGGCTGAGACGGTCATCGCAGGTTCGAAAGTGCCGTCGATTATGAGGCCTTCGAAGCAGGTATCCGCAGTGAATACCAGCCCCGCACGGCAACCGAGCGCGAACTAGTTTCGCGATTGGCTTCAGTGCTCTGGCGGCTTCGCCGCTCAACCAGCATCGAAACCGGTCTCTTTCAAATTCAGGCCGAGTTGATGCAGAACCAGAACGCGGGCATTCAGCGGCGCCACGTGCGGCTGCCTGAATGGTACGATGAACTCAACGTCGAAGCCCCATCCATCGACGGCTCTTCGGTCGCCCCCAGTGATCATGACAAAGACTCGCCTCAATTGCTCGCACATTGCTTTCTGCAAGTCAGCCGCCTCGGATGCGGCACCTTCGACCTTCTGACCCGCTACGAGACCGCGCTCTGGCGACAGGCCGCGCAGATCCTCTTCATGTTGCAATCAGCAACTCGTCGGTAGAGTTTGGCGCCAGTCGCCTCGTCAATAAGGTGTTCTCTCCGCGAGTCTGACAATGGATTAGACTTGCGGTAAGATGATTTGCCTGAGGAGAAATTATGACTGATTCCGCACGCATCGTGCTCGATCCAGCCGTGCTGGCCGGAATGCCAGTGATACGCGGATCCCGCCTCTCGGTCGACTTCGTCATCGGGCTCATGGCCGATGGCTGGGCTGAGGCAGAAATTTTGCACAATTATCCAGGGATCTCTCACGATGACCTGGCGGCTTGTCTTGCCTACGCTCGCGATATTTTGAGATCGGAAAAGGTTTATCCGAGCGCCGCCTGAGATGCGCTTTCTTGCCAACGAAAATGTTCCTGGCGACGCGGTGACCGCGCTTGGACTAGCCGGGCACGACATAGTGTGGGTTCGCACCGCGGCGCCCGGTAGCAAGGACGAAGATATATTCGCGTGGGCCGTAAGGGAAAAACGAGTACTCATTATCTTCGGTAAGGATTTTGGCGAATTGGCATGGCGTGTCGGGTTGCCAGCATCGTCCGGCATTGTGTTATTCCGGTTGCCGATGCCACCAGCAGCCGGGGCTGGCGCTATTCTTGCCGCAAGGACTGCCGAGCGAGCTGATTGGGCCGGACACCTCACGGTGATTGAACCGGGGCGTGTCCGCATGCGCCCACTCGCGGCAAAATAGTCTCTGACTCAAGATCGTGTTTCCGTCCCTCGTCAGAATAGATGGCTTTGTTTATGAAGAATGACCACATCTCGCGGGTCTTCTTCGGATTTTATGACGGGATACCGAATTCTTTGCATGCATCCTTAAGAAGGTGAGCAAGACGCCGGTGGACGATTTAGCGCTCGCCTGCGCGCACCGGGTGATTGCGACCACCCGTTCCAACTGATTGCGACCGGGCGTTCCGATTGATCGCGACCACCTACGCGGCGAACTACTCGATGGCGAGATCTTCTATTCGGTGCGAGAACCCCAAATCGTCATCGAGGGCTTGCGACGTCACTACAACGCGATCCGCCCACATCAATCGCTTGGTTACAGACCGCCAGCTCCCGAAGTGTTCGTGCCGGCATTTGCCGCGTGGCCGGCTGCGCTACGACAACCAGCTTCGCCGGCCACGCTAGCGAAGCGCCCAATTCTGAACTAACATTCCAACTGGACCACTCGATGAGGGCCGATCAATTGCAGACCAGTTAGTGCCGATCACTTGATGTCTTGGAGCAACTGGCGTGACTGACGCATGAGCGACCGCAGGCTTCGACGATCGGCAATTGCCTCACGGGTGTAGAGCCCATGCTTGAGAGCGTTTTTGTTGCCTTGAGGCGCGCCCGATCCCGGCGCACCGCCGTGCATGCGACAACGTTCTTTGCCTTGGACCGCGGGTGACTGGCAGGGCCTGCCCGAGCGGGTCTTTGCACCGCACCGCGAGCTGGAACGCATAGGGCCCGTATTACGTTTGTGATGTCCTATCATCTGTTGGGTCTGCGCACTCTCGGAACCGGGGCGGGCTCCTTGAGCTTCTCGTCGCCCTCGATCATCGGCATGGGTGCGGCTTTTGCATCCATCAAAGCTAGCGGCGCGGGCTGAGTCTTCACCGGTGGGTTCTCACGCCCGGTCTGCGTCACGTTGCCAACAATTGCTGGGCCTCCGTCACCGACAGAAACGTGTTGCACCGTGACCTTCTGCTCTCCGCCGGTCCGGTAGCGCTTGAGTGTCTCCATCTGGGTGGTATAAGTCCGCGCCAGCTTATTGAGCATGCTCCCGATACTGTCATGTTCAAGTATGGTTTCGGCGAGGGCGAGGCGCCGCACCAGCCTCATGGTCGCCATGTGCATGGCGGCCATCTGCGCCGCCAGCATCGCCTCGAGTTGATCCCTCGGCTTGATGTCTTTGATCACGGACAACATAAAATTCAGTTCGTTCTCATCGATCTGATCACTTCGCGAACTGGCGCCAGCCAACTGATTGAGAAGGCCGTGCACAAAATCGTAAGCCGAAGTTCCGAGCGCCTCCATAAGTAACGCATACCCGATAGACTGGATTGGATGGTCCAACCCGATCGTCTGGGCCTTTTCGTCTTTTGTCACCTTCACCCGCGGTGCCGCCGGCGCAGTATCGACGCGGGCCAAGTGCCCGCGCAACGCGGTCTTTTCCCGCTCCGTCGCCTGGTACTTCGTTTTGCCGGACTGTGGCCCGGGAATCTTAAGTTTGGCCAAGGGTTCAATTCTCCATTTCGCCATCCACGCAGTGCGTAAACTCAACGGATATTGTCGATTAGCAATGCGGCAAAACTGGTAATCGGATATTTGGCCAGCTTACTGTGCATGGGGTTGTTTTTGAATTATTTATGGCCACCACCCCCCTCCTGCTAGATCGCCCTGCTATCCGGTGGTTTCGATCTCATTTGCAAGGTACTGGGTCAGCATGAGCTCGCCATGGTGCAGACTTCGGCGATCGAAGAGGCCACGCACATGATCGACCGCATCCTCACAGTCGGTGGAATTACGCTGCTCTCGCGCGTGACCGGCTTCCTGCGCGACATCATGCTCGCGGCCATCCTGGGCGCGGGTCCGGTGGCGGATGCGTTCTTCGTGGCGCTCCGGCTGCCGAACCATTTCCGCGCGATCTTTGCCGAGGGGGCCTTCAATGCGGCCTTCATCCCGGCCTATGCGCGGGTCCGCGTCGCCAGCGGCAGCGACGCCGTGCGGGTGTTCGGCGACCGGGTTTTCACGCTCTTGCTGATCAGCCAGATCGTGTTGCTGGGCGTGGCGCTGACGTTCACGCCGGGGGTGATCGAATTGCTGGCGCCCGGATTTGGAAAAGACGCGGGCCGGTTCGCGCTGGCCGTCGAGTTCACCCGGATCACGTTTCCCTACCTGCTGCTGGTCAGCCTGGTCACGCTCTACGGCGGCATCCTCAATGCGCTCGATCGTTTCGCCGCCGCCGCTGCGGCCCCGATCTTGCTGAACTTGTCGATGATGATGACGCTCGGCCTTGCGGTGATGTTTCCGAGCGCGGGCCACGCCGCCGCGTGGGGCGTGTTGCTGGCGGGCTTCCTCGAATTCTTCCTGGTCGGCGGCGACGCCGCGCGGGCCGGTGTGCTGCCGCGACTGGCGTGGCCGAAGCTCGATCCGGAGGTGATGCTGTTCCTCAAGCGGTTCTGGCCCGCGACCATCGGCTCGGCCGGCACCCAGATCGCGCTGTTCGCCGACACCATCATCGCAAGCTTCCTCGCCACCGGCGCGCTGTCGGCGCTCTACTACGCTGACCGGTTGAACCAGCTTCCGATCGGCGTGATCGGCATCGCCGCCGGCACCGTGCTGCTGCCGGAGATGGCGCGGCGCATCACCGCCGGCGACGAGGCCGGCGCCAGCCATTCGCAGAACCGCGCGATCGAACTGACGCTGCTGCTCTCGGTGCCGTGCCTTGTGGCGTTCGTGATCGTGCCGGACCTGATCATGCTGGCGATGTTTGGCCGTGGCGCATTCACCGCCGTCGACGCGCACGCGGCGGCGTTGACGCTGATGGCCTATGCGATCGGGCTCCTGCCGTTCGTGCTGATGCGAAGCATCACGGCCGCATTTCTGTCGCGCGGCGACACCGCGACGCCGGTCAAGGCGCTGTTTGCAGGCGTTGCCGTAAACGTCGCGCTGAAAATCCTGCTGATGGACACCTACGCCCAGGTCGGGCTGGCGCTCGGGACCTCGGCCGGCGCCTGGGTCAATGTGGGACTGCTGCTGTGGTTCTCGGCGCGGCGGAACTTTCTCAACATCGATGCCCGGCTGCGACGGTCGAGCGTGAAATTTGCTGTCGCCGGCGCCATCCTCGGCGCCGCGCTGCTGGTGCTCGGGTGGCCGCTCCAGGCCCTTTCCGCCGGCTGGCCGCTGCGCAACGAGCTGACGCTGCTTGCACTTGCCGTGATCGGGGCGATCATCTATGGCATCGCCATTGGCCTCCTGTTCCGCAACGAATGGCGGGATCTGATGCGCCGGTCCACCAGGAGCAGCACTTGAATATCGCCGACCGCCCCGCCGCTGCTCGTGCGGTCACCGCCAATGCCAAGGCCGAGACCACCGCCAAAACCGCCGACCTGACTGTCGTCGGCGGCGCCGGCCATGTCGGCATTCCGCTGGTGCTTTCGTTCGCCGCCAAGGGATCGACCGTCAACGTCAATGACCTCAACGAGCAGACGCTGGCGACGTTGAAGGCGGGGAATATCCCGTTCATCGAGAACGGCGCGCAGCCTCTGCTCACCAAGGCGCTGGCCGACCAGCGGCTGTTCTTCACCAGCCGCCCGGAGGACATCTCGACCAGCGGTCCGGTCATCATCACCATCGGCACACCGGTCGACGAGTTTCTCAATCCGGTGCGCGGCGTGGTGCAGGAGTGCATCGACGCGCTGCTGCCGCACCTGCGCGACGGCCAGCTGATTGTGCTGCGCTCGACGCTCTATCCCGGCACCACGGACTGGGTCGATGCCCACATCAAGCGGCAGGGCCGCAACCTCAAGGTCGCGTTCTGCCCCGAGCGCATTGTTCAGGGGCAGGGCATCGAAGAGCTCGCCCGCATGCCGCAGATCGTCAGCGGCACGTCGCCAGAGGCGGAGCAGGAGGCGGCGGCGCTGTTTGGGCTGATTGCGCCGGAGCTGACGATGCTCAAGCCGATCGAGGCCGAGTTCGCCAAGCTGTTCACCAACGCCTACCGCTACATCGGCTTTGCCATCACCAATCAGTTCTATCTGATCGCCAAGTCGGCCGGTCTCGACTACCATCAGATCCTGCAGGCGATGAAGCTGAACTACCCGCGCGCGAATTACATTCCGACGCCGGGCTTTGCCGCCGGACCTTGCCTCGTCAAGGACACGATGCAGCTCCTGGCTTTCGCCCGCAACGAGTTCGGGCTCGGCAACGCCGCCATCATGGTCAACGAAGGGCTGCCGCTGCACATCGTGGCGGAGCTGAACCGCGAGCACGATCTCAGCAAGATGACGGTGGGATTGCTCGGCGTCGCGTTCAAGGCCGAGAGCGACGATCCGCGCGCCTCGCTGAGCTACAAGCTCAAGAAGGCGCTGTCCGGCGCCGCGCGCGAGGTGCTCACCACCGATCCGCTGGTGACCACCGATCCGGACCTGTTGCCGTTGGAGACGGTGATCGCGAGAAGCGATCTGCTGATCCTGTGCACGCCGCACCAGATTTATCGAACCGCCGATTTGCGCGGAAAGCCGGTCGTCGATGTCTGGGGCGTCCTGGGAAATGCCAACGTCATCCGCTGAGAAGGCCTGAGCATTCATGGCCGACGAATGGCCTAAAATCCGCTCGCGTCACACGATTCCCATTTCGCCGTGGATGGACGTGCTGGCGCGCGAGGTGGAGTTCACCCCCGGGGCCAAGCCCGAGATCTATCACGCGGTCTCGCAACTCGATTATCTGGCGATCGTTGCGGTCACACCCGACGGCCGCATTCCGATCGTGCGGCAGTATCGGCCAGCCATTGAAGATTTCACCTGGGAGCTGCCGGCGGGGCTGCTCGAGCGCGGCGAAGAGCCTGCAGCGGCCAGTGCGCGCGAACTTCTCGAGGAAACCGGCTATCCGGCGCTCGCGGTTCATTCGCTTGGTTTGCCGGCTTCTCCGTGTACTGGGCGGCTGAACAATCGGGTTCATTCATTTTTCGTTCAAACAGGTGAGCGGGTTGCCGGTTTTGTGCCGGAGCCTGGACTAACCGTCGCGCTGAAATCGCCTTCCGAGCTTTCGGCGCTCATCAAGTCCGGCGGCTTCATCCAGCAATTGCATCTCGGCGCGTTGCTGCTCGCGGAGCTTGGCTCGTTCCTTACCCTGCCGAAGTAGCGCCGGGGCTCAAGCCCGCGGCGCGCGCAAATCCGTCGAACCGGCGTTCCATCCACGCAACGACGCGATGGCGGCGGATGCGGTCGATCAATCCGGGGTATCGCCGTTCCACCCAGGGCAGACCGTCGTCGCGCATCCAGACGAAGCAGATCAGCACCGTCAGCAGCCACGCCAGGATCAGGTAGCGGTCGGAGTAGAGGAAGAACAGCGACGGCGTGTAGAGCCCCAGCGCCGTGGCGGCCAGCAGTCGGAGCCAGCCGTCGTACCGCCGCGACAGCATCACGGACACGACGACCGCCAGCGCCACGGCGTGCAGCGGGATCATCGCCACCGACTCCGACGGGCCGGTCAGCATGCGGCCGATTTGCAGAATGCCGCGCTTGAAATCGCCGCCGCTGAAATCGAAGCGCAGCAATTCCCCGATCGCCGACAGGTAAGCCTGCGGCGGCATCGGTATCGACAGGGCATTGCCGGTGTGCCGGCTGAACAGCACGAGCTCGCCGCCGAAATACCAGTTGTGCAGCGCCATGCCGAACACCGGAACGAAGCCGATGCACATACCCGCGAGCCGCCAGCCCTGAAGCTGCCACAGCGACGCGAGCCCCGCGCCGCCGAGCAGGATCGCGGCGCCGATGGCAAAGTTCGGCCGCACGAACACGGCCACGGCAAACAGCAATCCGGCGCCGAGCGCCGGCGCAAACCGGTTGGCCGGGCCCAGCCGCGGGCCGATCAGCACGATGGTGCCTGCGAGAAAAAGGATCGCCGCGGCGGAGTCGCCGAAGCCGAGCGCTGCATGCTTGACGTAGATGTAGAACGTCGAGCCGAACAGCGCGCCCACGGGAACCGCGATGAAGATCAGCGTCACCGCCAGCGCCGCGCGGGCGGTGACAAAGCGCCGGAACAGGCAGAGCACCAGAAACGGCAGAAGCAGCAGGAGCGCGACATAGCCGAGATAGCTCTCGCCGGAGAACAGGTGCTCCAGCGCGCGCAGGTAGCGCGAGCCCGGCGTGAAATAGAACACCGGTTCGAGACCCTGGAGTGCGCCGAGAATGTCGCCGGCCAGGAGTCGCTGCACCATGATTCTGGACCAGCTGTCATACATGAGTCCGTCGTTGCCGCTGTCGAACGGACGAACGCCGCCGAGCAGCGACGCATCGTTGGCCCAGATGATGGCCAGAGAAAGTCCGACCAGGCTCAGCGGCAGCACCAGCCGGCGGGGATTCCAGCGCAGCGTCAGGAACAGTACCGCCAGCGTGGCAATCAGCGCAAACACCGGCTGAACAAGTTGCAGCAACCGGATCGCCGGTGTTGGCCGCAGCGTCATGGCCAGCGGCGTATCCGGCGAAATCGCCAGGCCAAAGATGCGCTTGCCGGCGTCACCGGGCGCCAGCGTCCGGCAGGTCATCTCGGGGTGGAGGACGGACGTGAAGCCGCCGCCCGGCACTCCCCACAGCACTTTGCCTTTCCAGCACAGGTCGCTTCCGGCGAACGCCGCCGGAAAACTGAACATCACGAAATGCGGCATCGTGATGTGCCAGGGATTGACGAACCGGTAGATCCCTCGCCGGTGCCGGCCGCGGTTGACGTCGCCCGGCGTGGCTTGCCAGTTGTAGGCGCCTTCATTCACAAAACCGAGCCGCTGCCATTCGGCGTCGGCGAAGTCGATGCCGGTGACGCGTCGCGAGTAGGCCGGCTTGTCGTAGATCCCATCGAACGAGAAGGCGTACACCCGTTGAGGCCGTTCGCCGCTTTGCCAGCATCCGGGCGTTTTGGCGTCGCAGCGATTGGACACGGGATAGGAGAGGTCGAACTCATTCGCCATCGCGCGATAGACGTCCGGCGGCAATCCGGTGACAAGCGCATTGTCCGTGCCGCCCGGCAGGAAGACGTTGTGGCCTTCCTCGATGCGAGGCACATCGATCGTGAGCTTGCCGCCAAGCGCGGCGGCGACGACCAGCGCGGCGGTGGCCCAGCGCCGCCATTGCGATGTCATCCGCCCGACGGCGAGGACGATGACGGACAACACCAGAAGCGCAAAATCGAACATGTGATTGATCGGCAGGCCGATCACGGCGACGATCAGCGCCAGCACCGCCAGTTTGAGAACAAACTGGAAGCGAGGCGGCGCATCTCCCGGTGTTTCTCGAAGTGCGTCTCCCGGTGCGTCTGCCATCACGGCTACATCCCCGGCGGAATTCGCACCGTCACGCTTGGCTTGCCGGCGCGCGGCAGCTTGCGCATCGCCGTGGCGAAATAGCCGAGGTAGCCGATCACCCACGGCACCAGTTGAAACGACGATTTGCCGCCGAACAGGCGGTCGATCGATATGGTCGGAACTTCGCCGAGCTTGAGACCGAGAAGCTGGGCGTTGATCGCCATTTCGAACGCGATCGACCAGCCGATGGCGCTGGTGCCTTGGGTGAGGCGGTTGAAGTCGGTGCGGCGGAACAGCTTGATGCCGGTGGTCGCGTCGCTCAGTCCCATGCCCGAGATCACACCGAGCAGACCGTTCGCGGTGCGCGACAATATCTGGCCGATGATCGAGCCGCCGAGCCGCCGGCCGCCGTGGGCGTAGCGCGTGACGCTGACGAACTCGGCGCCTTCATCCATCAGGGTCATCATGTCGTCGATGGCGAGAACCGGGCCGACCTCGTCGGCGGCAAAAATCAGGATGCGCTCGCCCTGGGCCGCGTTGACGCCGGTGGAGATTGCACCGGCCACGCCGCGCCCGATCTTGTTGAGCAAGGGACGCGCCTGCGGGTAGGTCGCGCGCACCTCTTCGACCACGGCGATGCTGGAGTCGGTCTCGGAATCGAAGATGACGATGATTTCGTGCGGAATCGTCAGCACGGCACGCAGGATGCGCAGCATGATGCGCAGATTCATGGTCTCATTGCGCACCGGCAACAGGACCGTCAGGACAACGCCGTCACTCATGCAGGAAAGAACCGATCATACGCCGCGGGCGAGGGACATTATGAATGTTGGCAGGGTTGGGCAAGTTGGGAGCGCGTGGCGCCGCAATGGACGACTTTCCGGCATTGCCTCGCTATAAATGGGGCCAGTGCCTGCGCGCCCATGGAGCAGCCTTTGCCGGAGCGACCCTTCTTTGACGCGGATGAGTTGAAGAGCTTGGGCTTCAACGCGGTCGGCGACAACATCCAGGTCAGCCGTAAATGCTCGTTTTATCGGATCAGCGGGCGCATCGGCAGCAACGTGCGGATTGACGACTTCTGCATCTTCAAGGGCCATGTCGAAATCGGCTCCTACGTCCACGTCGCGGCGTTCTGTTCGGTGAGCGGAGCCTACGCCACGGTCGAACTCAAGGATTTCTGCACACTGTCCAACCGGGTGAGCATCTTCACCGGATCGGATGACTACGCCGCCGATACGCTGAACAATTCGATGGTGCCCGAGGAACTGACCACCATCCGGAAAGGGCCGGTGGTGATCGGGCAGGCGGTGCTGATCGGGGCCCATTCGGTGATTCTTCCCGGCGTCACCATCGGCGATGCGGGAAGCGTCGGCGCCATGGCGGTGGTGACGAAATCGATCGGCCCGGGCGAGATGGCGCGCGCGCCGTCCGCCGTCGCCACGGTTGGCGGCAAGAAGCGCGACGCGGGCAAGATCATGGCGATGGCGAAGGATTTTCTGGCGCGGTTCCGCAAGTAACCCGCGAAGCTACTGCCGCAGCGCTGCGATCACCGCCGACGCCACCCGCTCCATGTCCTGTTCTGACATATCGAGCCGCGAGGCCAGCCACAGCCCGCGGCGCGAGATGTCGGTGCTGTTCGGGAACAGGCGCTCGACCGCGGCGTAGGGCTCCTGCCGGTGCAGCGGGAACCAGAAGGCGCGGTTGCCGATTTGCGCCGCATCGAGCGCGGCGCTGACCGCGACGCGATTGTCGAGCAGCACGTCGGTCCATTGGCGGACTTCGCCGGGCTCGTCGAACGGCGGCAGCTTCAACCCCGGCTGGTTGGCGAGGCGATCGGCATAGAAGCGATCCCGCCGCTGGGCCGATGCAAGCCGCTTTTCGATCTCGTCGAGCTGAGGCAGCGCCACCGCGGCCTGCAGGTCGGTGAACTTGAAGTTGAAACCGATCACCGGATGCAGATCGTCGCCGCCGGTGCCGCCGTGGCGCCGGCCCTGGTCCTTCAGCTCGCGGAGCCGGTCGTGCAGCGCGTCGCTGTCGGTGGTGACGATGCCGCCTTGCCCCGAGGTGATGGTCTTGTTGGCCGAGAACGAAAAGCAGCTGGCGAGCCCGAAGCTCCCGAGCGCGCGCCCGGCGTGGCGTGAGCCAAGCCCCTCGGCGGCGTCGCAGATTAAGGCCAGCCCACGGTCCCGGCAGATCGGCTCAAGGCGGGCGTAGTCTGCGCCGCGGCCGTTCACATCCACCGTCACCAGCGCCCGGGTGCGCGCACCGATGGCCCGCTCGACGCCATCGGGGTCGATGCCGAACCGCACAGGCTCCACGTCCACCAGCTTGACGCTGGCGCCAGCGAGCCGCACCGCGTTGGCGGTGGCGGCAAAGGTCAGGTCCGGGACCAGCACCTCGTCGCCCGGTCCGATGCCGGCCGCCATCAGCGCCAGGGTGATGGCCGCGGTGCCGCTGGTCACCGCCACCGCATGGCGCGTGCCGACCAGCTTGGCGATCCGCCGCTCGAACTCGCGGGCCAGGGGGCCGTCGTTGACATACTGGCGGTCGAGCACGTCGCGCAGGCGCTCCAGCTCGAGCCCCGTCAGATGGGGGCCGAACCAGGCGATCGGTGGAGGAATTTCGGTATTGGACATCGTGCTCGACAAGAGGCTATTGCAAGGCCGGTTCTCATAAGTCCCGCTTCTTATACTGGCGAACATCTGGCGCTGCTATGGCTCGAATCCTGGTAACCGGCGGCTCTGGCTTCATCGGCTCCGCGCTGGTGAAGGCGCTGGTGAAGGCCGGCCATGCCGTCCGCGTACTTGACGACAATTCGCGCGGCGCCCCCCGCCGCTTGGTGGATGTGGCCAAAGACATCGAGTTCATCGGCGGCGACATCCGCGACGCCGCCACCGTGCACGGGGCGATGAGCGGGGTCGATGAGGTCCATCATCTGGCCTTCGTCAACGGCACCGAGTTCTTCTATAGCGCGCCGGAGCTGGTGCTCGACGTCGGCGTCAAGGGCATGGTCAACGTGATCGACGCCTGCCGTGCGGCAAACGTGCGCCGCCTCGTGCTGGCATCCAGCTCGGAGGTGTATCAGACGCCGCCGCAGGTGCCGACCGACGAGAGCGCGCCCCTGGTAGTGCCGGACCCGACCAACCCACGCTATTCCTATGGCGGCGGGAAAATCATCAGCGAGTTGATGGCGATCAACTACGGCCGGAAATTCTTCGATCGCGTGATGATCTTCCGCCCGCATAACGTTTACGGGCCGGACATGGGCTTCGAGCACGTCATTCCGCAATTTGCGCTCCGGCTGAAGCGCACCGCGGCGAAGCACAAGACCGGCAGGCTGCCGTTCGAAATCCAGGGCGAGGGCCGCCAGACCCGCAGCTTCTGCCACGTGGACGATCTGGTGCGCGGCGTGCTGGTGATGCGCGACAAGGGCGAGCACCTCGGCATCTATCACGTCGGCACCACCGAGGAGGTCGCCATCGGCGATGTCGCCCGGTTGATCGCGGCCCATGCCGGCCACGAGATCGAACTGGTCAGCCGTCCGGCACCGGCCGGCGGCACCGAGCGGCGCTGCCCCGATATCCGCAAGCTGGCGGGGCTGGGCTACGCCCCGCAGGTGCCGCTCGCGGCGGGCCTGCCGCCGACCGTGGACTGGTACTTCGCCAACGAAAGCCTTGCGCCGAAAGCCTGATCCATTGCATCACCGGGGCTAGGCAAGGAGACCGTTCAGTGTTCCCAGGAAAAGTCGCCCGCGCTGCGGGCACCGGCGCGAGCGTCCCCGTCGAAGCCTGCCAGGTGTGCGGGCACGAGAAGCTCGAGACCGTGCTGTCGCTCGGCTATATGCCGCCGGTCAACCAGATGGTGGCTGTCGGCGCGGTGCCGCGCCAACTGCCGTGGTTTCCGACCACGCTGCTCTACTGCGGCCATTGCGAACTGGTGCAACTCGGCCTTGCCGTCGATCCGGTGATCATCTTCCCGCCGGAGTATCCCTACACCAGCGGCATGACCAAGGTGCTGCGCGACAACTTCGCCGATCTCTATGCGGAGTCGTCGAAGATGCTCGGCCTCACCAAGGACGACCTCTGCATCGACATCGGCTCGAACGACGGCACGCTGATCTCCAACTTTCAGAAGGGCGGCCACCGCATCCTCGGTATCGAGCCGACCGACGTGGCGAAGATCGCCAACGATCGCGGCATCCCGACCCTCCAGCGCTATTTCGGCAAGGACGTCGCGCGCGAGGTGAAGGCCAAGCACGGTACGGCCAAGGTCATCACCGCCGCCAACTGCTTCGCCCATATCGAGGACGTGCATGCCATCGTCGACGGCATCATCGAGATGCTGGCGCCCGACGGCGTGTTCATCTCGGAATCGCACTACCTGATTGGTCTGCTCGACCGCCTGCAATACGACACGATCTATCACGAGCATTTGCGCTACTACTCGGTCGGCAGTCTCAAATCCCTGCTGGAAATGCACGGCCTCGAAGTTTTCCATGCGCGGCCAATCCCAAGCCACGGCGGCTCGATCCGGGTCTATGCGGCCCGCAAGGGCACGCGTCCGGTTCAGCCGAACGTTCAGCAGATGCTCGACGGCGAGCCGCGCGGCGATGCAATGCGAAAGCGCCTCGCCAAATTCCGCGACGAGGTCATGCTGTCGAAGCTCCGTTTGCATGCGCTCATTCGCGACGTGAAGGAGAAGGGCGGGCGCATCGTCGGCATCAGCGCACCGTCGCGCGCTTCGACGCTGGTGAACTACGTCGGGCTGGACGAGGCCATCATCGATTACGTGTGCGAGATCGAAGGCTCGCTGAAGATCGGCAAGTGCATGCCGGGCACCATGATACCGGTGGTCGAGGAAAGCCGCATGTTCGCAGACCAGCCGGAGTGCGCCATCATCTTCTCCTGGCACATCGCCGACGAGCTTGCGCCCAAGCTGCGGGCCAAGGGCTACAAGGGGATGCTGGTCACGCCCCTCCCGGTCCCGCGCGTGCTCTAGCCTCGACAAAGACAACAGGCTTTGATGGGATCCATCAGTTTTGCTGACGGAACTCGGATCGGCAGGTTCACAGCCGCCACATTGATGCCCTGAGTTCCGTGGTTATCTCTCGTACTGCATTGCAACATTGGCCATTTGCTGGCAGCAAAGGCTCCATGAATCGCGCTTCCTCTACTCGGCTTGCCGCTGCCTTTGTGCTGCTTGCGCCGGTCCTGGTGGCATGCGGCCAATCCCCGGCGCCCGGCGGCGGCCCGCCGCCGGCACCGACGGTGACGGTGGCCAAGCCGGTCGAGCGCGGGCTCACCGAGCGGGATGAATACGTGGGCCGCTTCGTCGCGGTGGATTCTGTCGAAATCCGCCCGCGCGTGTCCGGCTACCTCGATCAGATCCATTTTCGCGACGGCCAGATGGTGAAGCAGGGCGATCTGTTGTTCACCATCGACAAGCGGCCATACCAGAACGCTGTCGATCAGGCGCGCGGAACGCTGGCCCAATCCAAAGCCAACCTGGGCTTCGCCGAAGCCGATCTGGAGCGCGCCAAACTCCTGGTGAAGGACAGGACCATCACCGAGCAGGTTTTCGACCAGCGCACCCAGGGCTTCCGCAGCGCGACGGCGTCTGTCGCTGCCAACGAAGCCTCGGTCCGTCAGGCGGAGCTTGATCTGGCGTTCACCGAATTGCGCGCGCCCGTCGCGGGCCGCATCGGCGATCGCCGTGTGTCGCCCGGCAATCTCGTCACCGGCGGAACGGGCACCACCACGATGCTCGCCAACATCGTCTCGATGGATCCGATCCGTTTCGAATTCACGATGGATGAAGCGTCGTACCTTCGCTACGAGCGGCTCTCCGGCAGCGGCAAGGAAATGACCGGCCGCGATGGCGGCGTTCTGGTCGGGCTCAAGCTGCTCGATGAGAAGGACTTCTCCCGCAACGGCAGCATGGATTTCGTCGATAACGCCATCGACCGCTCGTCGGGTACGATTCGCGGGCGCGCCGTGTTCTCCAACCCGAACGGGATGTTGACCCCCGGCATGTTCGGACGAATCCGCGTGCCCGGTTCGCCAACCTATAATGCCTTGCTGCTGCCGGATGCGGCCATCGGCACCGAACAGGTCCGTAAGTTTGTGCTGGTGGTCGGTCCCGACAACACCGCCTTGCAGAAGTACGTCACGCTCGGGCCGGTGACCGACGACGGCCTGCGCATCATCCGGGACGGGATCACGGCCGACGACCGTGTCGTCGTGAACGGCCTGATGCGCGTGCGGCCGGGCCAGAAGATGAACCCGCAGGAGCAGGGTGCGCCTGCGGCAGCCCCGGCCGGCTCGCAGGCCAAGGCCCAGTAGGGCGCCATGCGGATATCCCATTTCTTCATCGACCGGCCGATTTTCGCCAGCGTCGTTTCGATCGTCCTCGTCATCATGGGCGCGGTTGCTTTCACGCGCTTGCCGGTTGCGCAATATCCGGAGATCGCGCCGCCGGTCATCAACGTCTCGGGCCAGTATCCCGGCGCGAACGCCGAGACTGTCGCTTCGACCGTGGTGGCGCCGATCGAGGAGCAGATTAACGGCGTCGAGAACATGCTCTATGTTTCGTCGAACTCGAACGGCGACGGTCGCTTCTCCATCGGCGTGACGTTCGATCTCGGCACCAATCTCGATATCGCTCAGGTGCAGGTGCAAAACCGCGTGGCGACCGCGCTGCCGCGCCTGCCGGCGGACGTCCGCAACATCGGCGTGTCGGTGGCCAAGGCTTCGTCCGACCTGATGATGGTCGTGCACATGCTGTCGCCCGACAAGTCGCGCGATGCGCTGTTCATCTCCAACTACGCCTCGCTGGAGGTCAAGGATGCGCTGACCCGCGTTGACGGCGTCGGCTCGATCGTGGTGTTCGGCAGCCGCGATTATTCGATGCGGGTCTGGCTCGATCCCGATCGGCTGCAATCGCTCGGCATGACCGCGAACGACGTCACCGCGGCCCTGCAGGCACAGAACATCCAGGTCGCCTCCGGCATCCTCAACCAACCGCCGGTGGACAAGCCCGGCGCGTTTCAGATTTCCGTGCAGACGCTCGGGCGTTTGGCCGACCCCGACCAATTCTCAAATATCGTCATCAAGCAGACCGGCACCGCGGTGGTGCGGCTGAAGGACATCGGACGCGCCGAACTGTCCGGCCTGGACTATTCGTCGAACTCCTATCTGAACCTCGATCCCGCGGTCGCGATCGCGGTGTTCCAGCGGCCGGGTTCGAACGCGCTGGCCACCGCCCAAGAAATCCGCAGGACCATGGATGCGGCGTCGAAGCGCTTCCCTCAGGGCCTGGTCTACAAGATCGTCTACGACCCGACCCAGTTCATCCAGCAGTCAGTCGATGCCGTTCTCGAGACGATTCTTGAGGCGATTTTCCTGGTGATCCTTGTCGTCGTTCTGTTCCTGCAGACGTGGCGCGCTGCGATCATTCCGCTGGTCGCCATTCCAGTGTCGCTGGTCGGGACGTTCTTCCTGATGGCGTCGTTCGGCTTCTCGCTGAACAATCTGTCGCTGTTCGGTCTGGTTCTCGCTGTCGGTATCGTCGTTGACGATGCCATCGTCGTGGTCGAGAACGTCGAGCGCAATATCGCGATGGGACTCACTCCACGCGATGCGGCGCGCAAGAGCATGGACGAGGTCGGAGCGGCGCTGGTCGCGATCGCACTCGTGCTCTGCGCCGTGTTCGTGCCATCGGCCTTCATCACCGGAATTTCCGGCCAGTTCTACAAGCAGTTCGCGTTGACGATCGCGGGCGCCACGGTCATCTCGCTCACGGTCTCATTGACGCTGTCGCCCGCGCTTTGCGCGATCCTGCTGAAGCCTCATCAGGCGCACGAAAAAGTCGGCTGGTGGCAACGGCCGCTGCGCGGCTTCTTTCGCTACTTCAATCTCGGCTTCGACAAGCTGGCGGACGGCTATGGCTGGCTCGCTTCGCGGGTGGTCCGATACACGGTGATCATGCTGCTGGTCTACGCCGGCATCATTGCCTTTGGCCTCAACGAATTTCGCAAGACGCCGATCGGCTTTATCCCGGCGCTCGATCGCGGCTACATGATCGTCGTGTCGCAATTGCCGCCCGGTTCGGCGCTGTCTCGCACCGACGAGGTGCAGCGGCGGATCGTCGAGACCGCGCTGAAGGTGCCGGGGGTGGTCGGCGCCATGAACATCGTTGGTTTCTCCGGGGCGACCTTTACCAACGCGTCGAACGCGGGCGCGGCGTTCTTGGTGCTCGATCCGTTCGAGAAGCGGGCCAGCGATCCCAACCAGTCGGCCGCGGGTATCCAGCGTGCGCTGTTCGCCAAGCTTGCGGGGATTCAGGAGGCAATGGTGTTCGTCGTGCTGCCGCCGCCGGTCATGGGCATCGGCAACGCCGGCGGGTTCCGCATGATCATCGAGGACCGCGGCGGGAGAGGACCCCAGGCTTTGCTCGGCGCCGCCTATGCGATGATGGGGAAGGCCGCGCAGACGCCGGGGCTCGTACAGGTGTTCTCGCTGTTTGAGAACTCGACGCCGCAGCTCTACCTCGACATCGACCGCCAGAAGGCGCAGCTCCTCGGCATCAATGTGTCCGACGTGTTCTCGGCGCTGCAGATTTATCTCGGCTCGTCCTACGTCAACGATTTCAATCTGTTCGGCCGCACCTTCCGCGTCACCGCGCAGGCCAACGCCGAATCCCGGATGACCAACAAGGATGTGCTCGCCATCCGGGTTCGCAATTCCTCCGGCGACACCGTGCCGCTCGGCTCGTTTACGACGATCCGCGACACGGCAGGGCCGTATCGCTGGCCGCGCTACAATCTCTATCCATCGGCGGAGCTCGACGGTGCCGCCGCTCCTGGCTACAGCCAGGGCCAGGCGATGGCGATCATGGAGAAGCTCGCGGTTGAAACGCTGCCCGAGGGCTTTGGCTTCGAGTGGACCACGCTCGCCTACCAGCAGTTGCGCGCCGGCAATACGGCGATCTTCGCCTTCGTCCTCGCGGTGGTGTTCGTGTTCCTGGTGCTGGCCGCGCAGTTCGAAAGCCTGACCTTGCCGGTCGCCGTCATCCTGATCGTACCGATGTGCCTGATCGCGTCGATCGTCGGCGTGGTGTTGCGGGGCCAGGACAACAACATCCTCACCCAGGTCGGCTTCATCGTGCTGATCGGGCTTGCCGCCAAGAACGCTATTCTGATCGTCGAGTTCGCCAAACAACTCGAGGACCAGGGCCGCGACCGCTTCGCCGCCGCGGTCGAGGCGGCGCGCCTGCGGCTCCGGCCGATCCTGATGACCTCGCTGGCCTTCATCTTTGGCGTATCGCCGATGGTATGGGCGATCGGCGCCGGCGCCGAACTGCGCCAGACCCTCGGCACCGCGGTGTTCTCAGGGATGATCGGGGTGACGATCTTCGGCCTGATCTTCACGCCGGTGTTCTACGTGGTCAGCCGCTGGGCGGCGCTGCGGATGCGGCGGCGGAGCCCGGACCCCGCGGTCCATCCGGCCGAATAGCGCACCGCGTGTTCACGAATTCGTGAACGAAGCGCGGCGGCATGTCATTAGTTTGGAATAACAATGAACTGTAGGTGTTCCACACCACTCAGCCCCGTTGCTGCCGGGGCATGCTGAAGTTTATTCAAAGCGGCTTTTCCAAAAGGGGAAATAACTGATGAAACGTATCGTTCTTGCCGTCGCGGTTGTTGCGCTCGGTGTCACCGCCGTGATGGCTCAAAGCGATCCGATTGCCGCCCGCAAGGCGCTGATGAAGGAGAACGGCGGCCAGAGCCGCATTGCCCGCGAAATGATCGACGGCAAGCAGCCGTTCGACCTCGCCAAGGCGCATACCGTGCTGCAGACCTTTGCGGCGACCAATGACAAGGGCAAGGGCCTCTGGCCGGCCACGTCCAAGACCGGCGAGACCGATTCGCTGCCGGCGGTGTGGGAGAACAAGGCTGATTTCGACGCCAAGCTCGCCAAGTTCTACGCCGATGCCAAGGCCAAGGCCCAGGATGCGACCGTGAAGGACCTCGATACCTTCAAGGCGGCGATGGGCGAGGTCGGCAAGAACTGCGGCGGCTGCCACAACACCTACCGCAAGAAGCAGTCGTAACTCCGGCGGCGAAAACGAATAGACAGGGCGGCGGGTCCGATGGACGCGCCGCCCTGAAGCTTTTCGGGCCCCGCCGCGTTACATAGGATGGTCGCGGAGGAGTGGCTGATGCTGCGCAAGCTTTTCATTCTGGGGTTGATCGCCGCCGTGGCCGGCTTCGGCGTGTTCTGGGTGGTGACCATCCCGGCCAGCGTCCCGGCGAGCGCGCTCGGCGGGCACACGCCGAACCTCGAGAACGGCAAGCTCATGTTCTACGCCGGCGGCTGTGCCTCCTGCCATGCCACGCCCAAGCAGGACGACAAGACCCGGCTCGGCGGCGGGCTCGGCATCAAGTCGCCGTTCGGCACGTTCTACACGCCGAACATTTCGCCCGACCCCACCCACGGCATCGGCCAGTGGAGCGAGGCGAATTTCGTCACCGCCATGGTCAAGGGCACCTCGCCGGACGGCCGCCACTATTTCCCGGCGTTTCCCTATACGTCCTACCAGCGGATGGGCTTCGGCGATCTGCGCGACCTGTTCGCCTATCTGAAGACGCTGTCCCCGGTGGCGGACCCGTCCAAGCCGCACGATGTGCCGTTTCCGTTCAACATCCGCCGCACGCTGGGCGGCTGGAAGTTCCTGTTCCTCGACGGCCTGCCGTTCGATGGCGATCCCACCAAGGACGCGGTCTGGAATCGCGGCGCCTATCTGGTCAACGGTCCGGGCCACTGCGCCGAATGCCATTCGCCGCGCAACAGTCTCGGCGGCATCAAGCCGGGTCTGCGCTTCGCCGGCGGGCCGGAGCCCGGCGGCGATGGCTTCGTGCCCAACATCACCCAGAAGGGCCTGAGCATGTCGCACGACGAACTGCTCAAGCTCCTGGCGACCGGCGAAATGCCGGACGGCGACACGGTCGGCGGCGAGATGGCCAAGGTCACCGCCAACACCGGCAAGCTCAGCGCCGAGGATCGCAACGCGATTGCGACCTACGTGAAATCGCTGCCGCCGGTGGAGGGGCCGAAGCCGAAGGAAACCAAGTGACGCGCCGCGCACACTCCGGCGGCGTCGCCCGATGAATCTCGTCAAGGGCGTTCTGCTCAAGGCGCTCTCGGCATTGCTGTTCGCGCAATTGTCGGCCTGCGTGCGCTTTCTCGGCGAGGAGGGCGTGCCGCTCGGCCAGATCGTGTTCTTCCGCGCCGCGTTCGCCATCGTGCCGGTGCTGCTGATCGATGCGTGGCGGCGCGAACTTGCCGATGTCGTGCGCACCGAGCGGCCGTGGGGCCATCTGCTGCGCGGCACCATCAGCATGGCGGGCATGTTCCTTAATTTCGCCGCGCTGGCGCGGCTGCCGCTGGTCGATGCCACGGCGATCTCGTTCGCGGCGCCGCTGATCACCGTCGCCTTCGCCGCATGGTTTCTC
This sequence comes from Alphaproteobacteria bacterium, assembly GCA_026400395.1. GTDB lineage: Bacteria > Pseudomonadota > Alphaproteobacteria > Rhizobiales > Xanthobacteraceae > Z2-YC6860. The sequence goes on from JAPLPD010000219.1 coordinate 20,309, forward strand.
GGCGAGCGCGTGCGCATCTACCGCTGGTCGGCGGTGGCCGTGGGCTTCGCCGGCATCGTTGTCATGCTGTGGCCGTACCTCAACCTGGCGCAATACGCCGCCGGCGGGACCGCGACCGTGGCCGCGACGGTCGGGGCGGTGTGCGGCCTGATCGCCGCGTTCACCAACGCCGGCGCGGTGATCCAGACCCGGCGGCTGACCGACACCGAAACCACCTCATCCATCGTGTTCTATTTCTCGATGTACTGCGCGCTCGCGGGTCTTGCGACCTTGCCGTTCGGCTGGATATGGCCGAACGCCGTTCAACTGACGGTGTTGATCGCCGCGGGCGTGGTCGGCGGGCTGGCCCATATCGTTCTGACGACGAGTTACCGCTACGCGCCGGCGTCGCTGGTTGCGCCGCTCGACTACACCACGATGATCTGGGCGTTCGTGCTCGGTTATTTCCTGTTCGGAGAACTGCCGACCGTCTATGTCTTCGTCGGCGGCGCCATCGTCGCGGCGTCCGGCATTTTCGTGATCTGGCGGGAACGCCAGCTCGGCCTCCGCCGCGTCCGCGAGGCCGAAGGGCCGGCCAATATTTCGTGATCGAGGGTCTGGTTCATGTGTGGGACCGACCGCCGCTGCAGGCTCTCGTCACCTCTCCCATAGGGAGAGGTCGCCGCACGAAGTGCGGCGGGTGAGGGGTTACGGACCTTCGAGAGTCCTGAACCCCTCAATCCTCTAAAGCCCGAGCGCGCTCAGCGATGGGTGATCGTCGGGGCGGCGGCCGAGCGGCCAGTGATACTTGCGCTCGCTGTCCTTGATGGCGAGATCGTTGATGCTGGCGATACGCAGCCGCATCAGGCCCGCCTCGTCGAACTCCCAGTTCTCGTTGCCGTAGCTGCGGAACCAGTTGCCGCTGTCGTCATGCCATTCATAGGCGAAGCGGACGGCGATGCGGTTGTCGTGGAACGCCCACACCTCTTTGATCAGGCGGTAGTCCAGCTCCTTGGCCCACTTGCGCGTCAGGAACGCTTCGATGGCGTCGCGGCCCTGGATGAATTCGGCGCGATTGCGCCAGCGGCTGTCCGCGGTATAGGCCAGCGCCACGCGGGCCGGATCGCGCGTGTTCCAGGCGTCCTCAGCCATCCGCGCCTTTTGGGCAGCGGTCTCGGCGCTGAACGGCGGCAGCGGAGGACGGCTCATCGGCTCAGAACGCCTTGAAGGTGATGATCGTCCGCGTATCCTGGATTCCCGGAATGACCTGAATCTTCTCGTTGACGAAATGGCCGATATCGACACCGGTATCGACATAGACCTTCACCAAAAGATCGAACTCGCCGGCGGTCGAGTAGATCTCGGAGGCCACTTCGGCGTCGGCGAGGCGGTTGGCCACCTCGTAGGACTTGCCGAGCTGGCATTTGATCTGGACGAAGAACGGAACCATGGGACCTCCATCCCCAATCCAGCAAAAACCCCCGCCGATGGCAAGACGGCTGGCCGTTCGGCCAGGGGCGCTACCCTATTGGGCCGGTCCCGACTATCATTCGGCAACGCTCCTTGGGAGGAAGCATGCGGATGAACGTTTCGCGCCTCGGCGCGGCGCTTGCGCTGGGCGCCCTCGCGTTGGGATTGCTGCCGGTCGGCCCATCCCGCGCGCGGACCTTCCCGGACCGGCCGCTTCGCTTTTTCGTGCCGTTTCCCGCCGGCGGCAGCACCGACGCGGTGGCGCGCGCCATGCAGCCGGCGCTGGAGAAAATCCTGGGTCAGCCGGTGGTGGTCGAGAACAAGGCCGGCGCGGGCGGCATGCTCGGCGTCGATGCGGTGGCCAAATCCGCGCCCGATGGATTGACCTTCGGGCTCGCCGGCGCCGGTGCGCTGGGGGTCAACATCGGTGAGCGGACCAAGCGGATGTACGACCCCACCAAGGATCTGGCGATGATCAGCAGGGCCGCCGAATCGCCGTTCATTCTGGTGGCGAGTCCGGCTCTGAACGCCGACAACTACGCCGACGTCGTTAAAGCCGTGAAGCAGCAGCCTGACAAAATGGCGATCGGCCATGGCGGCAATGGCACGGCCATGCAGCTCGCCGCCCAGACGTTCGCCTCGATGTCCGGATTGAACATCAACCTCGTGCCGTATCGCGGCACCGCGCCAGCGGTGACCGATGCGATTGCCGGTCACGTCCAGCTCGCCATAGCCGATCCGCCGCCGTCGATGGCGGCGATCGCCGACGGCATGCTCAAGGCCATTGCCGTCACTTCGGCGCAGCGCTTCCCTGTGTTTCCGAATGTTACGACGTTTCAGGAGCTCGGGCTGAAGGATTTCGAATTGACCGGCTGGTTCGGCATCGTGGCGCCGGGCGGAACGCCGCGCGATATCGTCGTGAAGCTCAACGCCGCGATGGTTGCAGCGCTCAAGGACCCCGAGGTCGTGCGCCGCATCCGCACCGTCGGCATGGAGCCGACGCCGACGACACCCGAGGGATTGTCCGAATTTCTCGCCAAAGATATCGCCAAGGCGGAGAGGCTCCAGGGCTGGAGCGATAAGCCGAACTGAACCGCGGCCTGAACTTTGGAATTGCGTTGGGAAAGGAAGTCGAATGCGAACCATCTGGCATCGCCGCGCGGTGATCGGGGCCTGTGTTGCCGCTCTTGTCATTGGGCCTGTCGGCTTCTCCTTGGCGCAAACCTTTCCGAGCAAGCCGGTCCGTTTCATCGTGCCGTTTCCGGCGGGCGGCGCGACTGACGCCGCTGCGCGCGCGATCCAGCCGCACATGGAAAAGATTCTCGGCCAGACGGTGGTGATCGAGAACCGCGCGGGCGCCGGCGCTGTGATTGGGTTGGACGTGGTCGCGAAATCCGCGCCCGACGGTTACACGATCGGCCTCGCTCCGGCGGGGGCGATGAGCGTCAACCCCGCGATGAACGTGAAGATGCCATTTGACGTCCGCAAGGATCTGGCGGCGGTCACCAATCTTGCGCAGACGCCCTTCATTCTCGCGGCTCCGGCGTCCAGCAAATTCAATTCGCTGCGCGAGGTGATCGCAGAGGCCAAGGCTTCACCGGGCAGCTTGTCGATTGGACATGGCGGCAACGGCACCTCGATGTATTTCACGGCGCTCCTGTTCACCACCATGGCCGACGTGAAGGTCGGCTTCGTGCCCTATCGCGGCACGATACTGGTGGTGAACGATCTGGTTGGTGGACATATCGGCCTGGGCATCGTCGATCCGCCGCCGTCACAAGGCGCGCTTCTCGACGGCCGCATGAAGGGCCTCGCGATTTCGTCGAAGCAACGCTTCGCCATGTTCCCGACAATTCCGACCTTCGACGAGCAAGGGTTGAAGGGCTACGAGGTCAACGGCTGGTTCGGCATCGTCGCTCCGGCAGGCACGCCGCCGGAGGTCGTGACGAAGCTCAACGCCGCAATCGTCGGTGCGCTGAAGGATGCCGAGGTGGCGGAGCGCATCCGCCTGATCGGCATGGAACCCGCACCCTCCACGGCGGCGGAGTTCGCGGCTCACATCGGCCGCGAGATCGACAAGATCGCCAAGGTGCTGGAGCAGGCCGGCGGCGCGCCGCCGCCGCAATAGGCGAGTTGCTCGGCCCCTGTTGCTCGGCCCCTTGAACGGCACCGATCCGCGCGCTACCATTGCGTTGCAATCTCATGGGGTGCCTGGCACGCGGCCGGGCTGAGAGGTGAAAGCCAACCCATAGGACCTGATCCGGGTCATGCCGGCGGAGGCAGAGATGCGAGCGCCGCAAAGCGAACGCACGACAGCGATTGAATTGCCTGCCATCGCGGCTGGAGTTTTGCAGCGCCTGCGCGAGCGAAAGCCGCGCGTGCATTGCATCACCAATGCGGTGGCGCAGAATTTCACCGCGAACATGCTGCTTGCGGCCGGCGCGGTGCCGTCGATGACCATCGCGCAGAAGGAGATCAGGGCGTTCGTCGCGCGTGCCGACGCGCTGTTGGTCAATCTCGGTACCTTCGACCCGGAGCGTCAGAAGGCGTCGCTGGCCGCCATCGGCGTCGCCAATAAGGCAAAAATTCCGTGGCTGCTCGATCCGGTGTTCATCGACCGCTCGCCGCCGCGCGCGGCGTTCGCCAAGCGGCTGCTCGCGCTTGCGCCCCGGCTGGTGCGAATGAACGGTCCCGAGTTTGATGCGCTCTCGCGCGGCAAAAGAGCAGACGGCGCCGGCGAGGCCGCGCTGATGCGCTTTGCCAAGGCGCGGCGCACGGTGGCCGGCCTGACCGGCGCGCGCGATCTGGTTTGCGACGGTGCGCGGCTTGCCGCAGTCGATAACGGCGATCCGCTGATGGCGCAGGTCACCGCGATGGGTTGCGCGGCTTCGGCGCTCGCCGGCGCGACCCTGGCGGTCGAGCCCGACGCCTGGAAGGCCACGGTCGCCGCGTTGCTCATCATCGGCGTGGCGGGCGAGATCGCCGCCGCGCGCGCGCGGGGGCCCGGCAGCTTCGCGATGGAAATTCTCGATGCGGTGTCCGCGCTCGACCGCGACACGCTGATTGCGAAAGCCAGGGTGAGCTGATGCCAGTCGATCTGCGCTGCTATGCCATCGTCGATCCGGAGGTTTCCGGCGGCCACAACCTCGTCGATCTTTGCCGCATGCTGGCGGCTGGCGGCGTGACGCTGGTGCAGCTTCGCGACAAGCTTTCCGACACAAGGGAGATGATAGAGACGGCTCGTGCCATCAAGGCGGCCATCGCCCCGGTGCCGCTTGTGATCAACGACCGCGTCGATGTGGCGCTCGCGATTGGCTGCGACGGTGTCCATATCGGCTGGGACGACATGGGCCCGGAGGACGCGCGGCGTTTGCTCGGCCCGAACGCCATCATTGGCCTTACCATCAATAGTCCTTTCCGCGCCGACGCGACGCGGCTCGACCTGGTCGATTACGCCGGCGTCGGCGGCGTCTACGGCACGACATCGAAGGTGACCAAGAATGTGCCGATTGGTTTAGCCGGCATGGCGAAGGTCATCGAGGCTCTGCACGAACGCAAGCCCGGCTTTGCTACCTGCGGTATCGCCGGCATCAACGCGGGCAATGCGGGGGGGGTGATCGAGGTGGGCGCCGACGGCGTGTCGGTGATCTCCGCGTTGTCGCTTGCCAAGGACCCGAAGCAAGCCGCGCAGGACATCCGCCGCGTGGTGGACGCGGCATTGGCGAAGCGGGCGCGCCGATGACCGCGATCGCCGTGACCATCGCGGGATCGGACTCCGGCGGCGGCGCGGGCATCCAGGCCGATCTCAAGACCTTCGCGGCGCTCGGCGTCTATGGCGCGAGCGTGATCGCTGCCGTTACCGCGCAGAACACCCGCGGCGTCGCCGGCATCCATGACGTGCCCGCGGATTTCATTGCCGCGCAGCTCGATGCGGTGTTCTCCGATCTCGACGTCTGCGCGGTGAAGATCGGCATGCTGTCGAACGCCCCGGCGATCGTGTCGGTCGCCGACGGTCTCGCGCGGCATCGCGCGCACTCCATCGTGCTCGACCCGGTGATGGTGGCGACCTCCGGCGACCGGCTGCTCAAGCCCGACGCCATCGACGCGCTGCGCACCCGGCTGATCCCGATGGCGCTGGTGCTGACGCCAAATCTCCCCGAGGCCGCCGCGCTGCTCGACACCTCGATCGCAGCCGACGAGGCCGCCATGCTGAGTCAGGCGCGGCGTCTGCTCGCGCTCGGCGGGCGCGCCGTGCTGATCAAGGGCGGTCACGCCGAAGGCGCCCAAAGCGTCGATCTGCTGGTCAGCGCCGAAGGCGCCGAGCGCCTCACCGCGCCGCGCTTTGCCACCCGCAACACCCACGGCACCGGTTGCACCCTGTCGTCGGCGGTCGCCGCCGGCCTTGCGAAGGGCCTGCCGCTGGTCGAAGCCGCGCGCGCGGCCAAGAGATACGTCACGTCGGCGATCGCCGCCGCCGATCGACTCTGCATCGGATCCGGCGAGGCTTCGAGTCACGGTCCGGTCCATCATTTTTATCGCCACTGGTGAGCAGCCCTGCTCATCGCCACGTCGGGAGTCCCGTATGGCTGACATCACGCGAAGAAAGCTTGCCCAGGCGGGCGCGGCCGGTGTTGTCGGCGCGCTGGCGTCGCCCTCGCTGGCGCTGGCGCAGTCGAAACGCTGGCGCATGGTGACCTCGTGGCCGAGGCGGTTGCCCGGTCCGGGCATGTCGGCCGAGCGGGTCGCCGAGCGCATCAAGGTGCTGTCGGGCGGGCGGTTGGACATCATCGTCCATGCCGCGGGCGAGGTGGTGCCGGCGTTCGAAGTGCTCGATGCGGTCGGCGGCGGGGTCGCCGAGATGGGCCACACCGCATCGTTCTACTGGCAGGGCAAGATGCCGGCCGCGGCGTTCTTCACCACGGTGCCATTCGGCCTCACGCCCGGCGAGCACGTCGCCTGGGTCGAGGCCGGCGGCGGCCAGGCGCTGTGGGACGAACTCTACGCGCCGTTCGGCGTGAAGCCGTTCATGGGCGGTAACACCGGCGTCTGCATGGGCGGCTGGTTCCGCAACGAGATCAAGTCGAAGGCCGATCTCGGCGGCACGAAAATCCGTTCGCTCGGGCTCGGCGGCGAGGTGTACCGCCGGCTCGGCGCCACGCCGCAGACCACGCCGCCGGCGGAGATTCTGATTAGCCTGCAGTCCGGCGTGATCGACGCCGTCGAGTTCGTCGGGCCCGGCACCGATATCGCGCTCGGCCTCTATCGCGTGGCGCCGTTCTACTATTATCCGGGCTTCAACAAGCCCAACGGCACCGGCGAGTGCATCGTGTCGCTTGCGGCCTGGAACGCGCTCGAAGCCGATCTGAAGGCGGTGGTGGCGCACGCCTGCGCGGTGGAGGCAAACTACGCGCTGGCGGAGATGGAAAAGCTGAATACCGAGGCGCTGGTGGCGCTGACCGGGCAGCACCGGGTGCAGCTCCGCGCGTTTCCGCGCGATGTGATCGCGGCGGCGCGGCCGATCGGCACCGAGGTGTTGGCGGACCTGGGCGGGCGGAGCGGGGTCGCCAAGAAGGTGCACGACAGCTACATCGCGTTTCGCGAGAAGGCCGGCGCGTGGTCGAAGATATCGCTGAAGGCGGTGCTCGAGGCGCGGGAGGGGTAGTTTCGCAGCGGTCATTCCAGACCGGCCAGGGCCGCGCATCCGGGCGCTGTGAGGTGCATTCACGCGCCGTGACCGGATGATTCGCTGCCTCTTGGTGCGGCAGTTTCTTCTACCGTGAATTTTGCGCGGCGCCGGCCGTATCCGTCCAAAAGCCAGATAAGCCGGGCATTTTTCGGCGGTAAGTCCACGTTTACCAGCCGTTAATCATATTTGGATTGAATTCATTAACCAAAGCGCTTCGGCCCGCACAGGCGGTCGCCGGATGTTCCGGCGTCGAAGCGAGTTGGATCGGTTTCGTAGCAGTGAGTTGGGATCGTGGCAGGCGCGCGAGCGTGCGCAAGGAGCGCGATTCATCTGAACTCGAGCGACCTGTTATTCAACCCCCAGGGGAGAGGGCTATGAACTTCAAACTGATCAAGGCGAGCCTCGGAGCACTTGCGCTGCTCGCCACACCGTTCGCCGCGCAAGCGGCCGACGTGCCGATCAAGGCGCCTTACTACAAGGGTCCGCAGTCGGTTATTTCCTACTACAACTGGACCGGTGTCAATCGGCGTTGGATCGGGACCCCTTATCGGCATCCAAAAGGGACCCCTTTGAGCGGCGGGTTCGGCCGGTAGCGCTCGCGCCGTCGGAGCTGGCCGGGGTTGCGGAGACGGCGCGAGCGCGGGCTTGTGCGTGATCGTCGTCGCGGCTTTTGAAGCGCCAAGAGTCATTGCCGGTCTCAACGATATCGCAGTGGTGGGTCAGGCGATCGAGTAGCGCCGTCGTCATCTTGGCGTCGCCGAACACGCTGGGCCATTCGCCGAAAGCCAGGTTGGTGGTGACGATGATGGAGGTGCGCTCGTAGAGCCGGCTGACAAGGTGGAACAGGAGCTGCCCTCCGGACTGAGCGAACGGCAGATATCCGAGTTCATCGAGCACGATGAAGTCCATGCGCGTCAGATGATCGGCGAGACGGCCCTGCCGTCCGTTGAGTGTCTCAGTCTCGAGCCGGTTGACGAGATCGACCACGTTGTAGAACCGGCCGCGGGCGCCGCCGCGGATGCAGCTTCTAGCAATGGCGATGGCGAGATGAGTCTTGCCGGTGCCGGTCCCGCCGACCAGCACGGCATTGCGCTGCTGGGCGATGAAGCCGCCGCCGGCGAGATCATTGACGAGCGTCTGGTTGATCGGCGTGCCCTCGAACTGGAATACATCGAGATCTTTGGCGAGCGGCAGCTTGGCGATGGTGAGCTGGTACTTGATCGAGCGCGCCTGCTTCTCGCTGATCTCGGCATTGAGCAGATCGCCGACGATGCGCTGAGGCTCATGCTGGCGTTTGACGGCGGTGGCCATGATCTCGTCGAAGGCGGCCTTCATGCCGTAGAGCTTGAGCTCGCCCATGAGCTCGAACAGTTGAGTGCGTTCCATCAGATCGTTCTCCTGAGGTTGTCGTAACGGGCACAGTCGGCAATCGGCGCATGGCGCAGCGTCAGCGCGGCCGGCGTAAGGATCGTGGCGGGCGGACCGGGATCGCGCTGGCGAGCGAGGATGTTGAGGACGACATCTGCGGAGTGGACGCCGTGAGTGATCGCCTCCGCGCAGGCGACTTCGACCGCCGGCAGCCCGTCGGTGAGCACCGCGGTGAGGATGTCGACCATCTGCCGATTGCCGTCGGCGGCGCCGGCGAGCTTGCGCCGCACACGCTCCATTGCTGCCGGCAGGACCCAGTCTTTGAAGGGAGCGCCGTTACGCAGGGCGCCAGGCTTGCGGGCGAGCACGGGCACGTAATGCCAGGGGTCGTAGAGCGTATCGCCGCGGCCGAACGAGCGGGGATGCTCGGCAACGATCCGGCCGTCCTGGCGGATTACGATGCGATCGGCATAGGCATGGACCTCGACCGGACGTCCGACCGCGCTGGCCGCCACCGAGTACTTGTTGTTGTCGAAGCGCACCAGACAGGTCTTCGAGACCGATGCAGGCACTGCGTGGAACCCATCGAACCGGCCGGCATAGGGAACGAGCTTCGGCCGCTCCACCTCGAACACCTGCCACACAGTCTGCTCGGTAAGCTCTGGGTGGCGATGTGCCTTGGCGTAGGCAATGCATTTATCGAGCAGCCAGGCGTTCAACTCGTCGTAGTTCTTGAACCGCAGCCGCGGCGTGAAGAAGCGCTCACGGACAAGCCCAACCTGGTTCTCGACCTGACCCTTCTCCCAGCCCGACGCCGGCGTGCAGGCGACCGGATCGACGAGGTAATGGCTGCACATCTGCAGGAACCGGCGATTGTAGAGACGCTCCTTGCCGACGAGGATGGTCGTTACCGCCGTCTTCATGTTGTCGTAGATGCCGCGCTGGCATGTGCCCTTGAACAGGGCGAATGCCCGGTCGTGAGCGTCGAACACCATCTCCTGCGTCTCGCGCGGATAGGCCCGCACGAACAGCATGCGGCTATGGCAGAGCCGGACGTGCGCGACCTTCACCGTCACCGTCGCGCCGTTTAGCAGGACGATCTCGTGACTCCAGTCGAACTGGTAGGCTTCACCTGGTGCAAAGCTCAGCGGCACATAGGCTGCGGCCGTCGTGGCACCTCGCTCCTTGCTCCACCGTCTGGCGTAGCGGCGGACGGCATCGTAGCCGCCGCCATAACCGCAGCCGCGCAGTTCCTCGAATAGGCGGATCAGCGTCAGGCGCTCCCGCGACGCCTTACCTTCATTCGCCAACAGCAACTGGTCGAGCTTCTCGCTCCAAGGTCCGATCTTCGGAAGCGGCTGGGCCTCTCGTTCGTAGCGGAACTCAGTCGCCTCCGAGCGAATGACCTTCCGCACGACCTTCCGGGAAACGCCGAGGTCTCGGCATATCGCCTTGATCGGCTGACCGTGGACGAAGTAGGCGCGACGGATCTTCGCAATCGTCTCCACGACCAGCATTCCAATCTCGGCTCCCATGAAAATGGAAGCCA